>CAZNLL010000110.1:5736-13632 GCA_964573885.1 uncultured Desulfobacteraceae bacterium
GCATGACCGACTTTCCTCCCACTTTATGAACCTCTTTTTTGGCGATATTGTGGCACACGTCATAGAGGAGTTCGAACCTTAGTTCTTCGGGTGTAAGGGCGAGGGCTTTAAGCAGGGTTTCCTCCGTACGGTGCATAAGGACCTGTCTATTGCACCAGGCATAGTTGGCTGCACAGGCCATGGCGGTAAAATAGCGTCGACCCAGGTCCGATTTTATGCGAGCGCAGGCCAATTGCCGGTCGGGCAGTTCAAATCGCTCTTTCCCGTTAGCCATGGACTTGCTCATTTCCTTAAGAAAGTCATCGCATATCTGGTGGCCGAACCCCCGGGACCCGGTATGGATGAAAACCGTGATCTGGCCTTCAAATAGGTTATAGGCATTGGCCTTGATGGGGTCGTAGATCCTTTCTACGGTCTGGATTTCTAGGAAATGATTCCCGGATCCAAGGGTCCCCAATTGTTCTTCACCCCTTTTCAGGGCTCGCTCACTGAGGACCGAAGGGTCAGCGCCCTCCATGGTGCCGTGATCTTCTGTCCTTTCGAGGTCCTGGGGGTCACCCAGGCCGTTTTTCACGGCCCACGCGGCGCCTTGGACGGCCACCTTTTTTTCATCGCTTTTGGATAGACGGATGGCGCCCCGTGAGCCCACACCGGTGGGGATGTCTTTAAAAAGGGCGGAAATAAGCTTCTTTATCAACGGCTGGATATCCCGGACCTGAAGGTGTGTGGTCATGAGCCGGCAGCCGCAGTTGATATCATAGCCGACCCCGCCGGGGGACACAATGCCTTCATCCAGGTCAAAGGCGGCAACACCTCCAATGGGAAAGCCGTAACCCCAATGGATGTCGGGCATGGCAAGAGAGTGACCGATGATACCGGGCAATGTGGCCACGTTGGCGACCTGGACAAGGCTCTGGTCTTGCTGAACCGCTTTAATCAAATCCTGATTTGAAAAGATAAGGCCCGGTACACGCATAGGACCCCTTTTGGGGATGAGCCAGCGGTTTTCATCTAATTGTCTTAAGGTGATATCCATGGTGTTACCTATACATCGAAAACGATCCGGCTTTCCCAATGGTCCCCCTTTTGGGTAACCTCTATTTGGTGATAGGTGACCGCTTTTATCTCGCAGAGCACTTCGTGGCGGGCCGGGTCAAAGGAGACTGTCTTCAATTCGGCTTCAAGCCTTGAGGGGGAGATGGCGCCAATGGAAGTATGGGTGACGATTTCCTCTTCCCCTTCGAAAATATAGAGGATTTCCCCCAGCCAGCGCACCATAAGATCGGGCAGGTCCTGGCCGTAGACCTCAAGGACTCGTCTTTTGGGCGTTTGGGAGGCTTTGCCTTTGACCATGATTTTCATCATCGCCTGGGCCGCGTTTTCGAAGAGTTTTTCAAGGTTTCTGCCTCGGACGAGGATACCAAGATCCGCTGTATGATCCAGAAAGGAGAAAGTCGGTGTTTTTGAATGCATACCCAAATACTATCCTTTGCTATTTGAATTGTCAAAGTATCCCAGGATACTACAGGAGGAAATAGGCATGAAAACTTGTGCTTTTTGCGGCAAGGAGCTTGTCTTAGAGGATAAGGTGAAAAGGAGTGATGTGTGCCCCCGTTGTCACAGGGATTTGCGCTGCTGCAAACAATGTAAGTTCTATGATCCCCATGCGTATAATGAGTGCCGGGAGGTCTCTGCCGAGAGGATTGTGGATAAGGAACGGGCGAATTTCTGCGAATTTTTTGTGATTAAGGGCTCCGCCCAAAAAGAGGTGAACACGGCGAAAGAGGCGAGAAGGGCCCTGGAGGCCCTTTTTAAGAAGTAGAGGGGGCAGGGACCCTTCCCGGTTTGAGCACTTGTCCCCCGGGTTCTATGGTATTGGCTTCGAGGAAGTTCGAGATGAAAAACACCCCTTCAGGCGTGTCATTAAACGGTCCATATCAAACCCGCCCCGGTTAATAAAAACAGCGAAATACGATGGCCCTTCATCATTTCCCTTGATGTATCCAGCCCGTGTCCTGATTCCCCGCAAGGTGCCGGTCTTATAGAGACAGCCTTTGTGGCTGCTTAACAGATGCCGGTGAGGCCTAAAACGCTGGAGTATAATTAACATATCCATCGCTGACAGACGGTTTTTCCTGGAAATGCCCGATCCTTCCACAATGGTTATGTCTTTGAGTCCCAGCCCTGAGGAGAACTCATGAACGGCCCTTACCCCCTTGGCCAGGGTGCCCGGTGGGCCGTATACATGAGCCCCAAGAGAGATAAAGATCTGGTTGGCTATGAAGTTGTTCGAAAATTCCATCATTTTCCTCACCACCTCTTCCAAAGTGAATCTGGAGCGGTAGGTATAGATGAGCCTGTCTTGGGTGGAGATCTTTCCCAGGCTCGTTTTGCCTCGGCCGGGGGCTCCCTCCCTTTTTAGGTAGTACATGAGGAGCCTTCCTGCATATACAGCCGCTTCCCGCCGGTCGTGGGAGAAGGTATACCGGCCTTTTTCCAATCCCAGGGGCTGGATCTTTTCCCGGGCAAAGGGGAGCAAGGGGGTCTGGGGTTCTGCCGAGATGATCCGGCCCTGCTCATCCCGCATGAAAAAGACCGTGTTAAAATTGGCACATAAGGCGCCCACCGGGGCGTCGTAAGGGTTTGTAGATCGGCTTTGTCCCGGGATCGTAATGTCACCCCCAAAAAAACTATCGTCCAAAACCAGGCCCTTGAACTGCGGGACCCTCTTGAACAGTTCAGAGGCGATTTCCGCCCACACCTCGGAGATGAGAAGAGGATCGCCATATCCCTTGACCTTGAGGTTCCGGTCGGGGTCCATATAAAACTCCGTGGGGAATCTGTAAGAGGGGCCGAGGAATTCGATGGCGCTCAAGGCGGTAAGGATTTTGAGTGTTGACGCAGGGACCCGTTTTTTTGTGGCATTCTGTTTACAAATGATCCGGCCCTGGGGGCTGGAAAGGATAAGGGAATCCGTCGCCTCAAGGCCTTTCAAACAGGTCTTGGCCCTGGAAGGGGCGGGGACCAAGAGCAACGCCAGGATCAGAAAAAAACCCAGCATATGTCGTTTTACTATCATGCAAGGACTGCCAGCATTTAATAGATAAGGGCCTTGAATGGCATCAAAAAGCCCTTGGATTTTCGCTCCAGGCCATCTAAAATCCATGCCGTCCAGACACGAACACGGGCAGAGGAGGATGCAGAGGGGATTTTCAAGGAATGCATTGGGTCCATTGAACAATCCAGGAGGATCTTTGCTCACAGGGGCTTTTCGTCCACTTCGGGCACGTCTTCCGGGAGGGGACGGTCCAGGCATGCCTCGAGCAATTCAATCCGATCGTTCGTGGTTTTTCGCTTGTCAATAAAGAGGTGGTATTCGTCCCTGATCCTGCAAAGGCCTCCCTTGAGTTTCAGGCCTGCAGCCTGAAGCATGTCATAATGGAGATGGATCCCTTCTTGCCCGGCCTTTTTTTCCAGCTCGGCCAAACGGTTTTGAAGAGCATGGGAGGGCCCCTTTTTACTTGTCTTCGGTTTCATGGCCGTGGTTACCCGCTAAATGGGATGATTCCATTCGCCCTGGACAATGCTCCAGGGCTTATAGCATAAAGGTGGGTTGTTTTCAAACCCAGATGCAATCGGCTTCGTGGTCCTGATCTCTGAACTTCACCAGACAGGCCGTCCATCAGAGCGGCCCTCCAGTTATGTAAAGGAGGAGATATTGACAACTCATTTCGAATCTATAGATCAAGTGGTTTCAGAATTGGCCGAGAACCGATACATTGCCGACCGGGCCCTGGCCAGGGTCATGCTGACCCCATAGCTCAATGGTTCTCGGTGATCACCTTTACCCCGTCAGGGGGCTCAAAGGTAAAAAAGCCCTCCTCAAATCCCTGCCTTATGGTCAGGTCCTGTAGCCTGAAACGGGTCAGACCACCCACAACGTTGTGGATGGTTACCACTTTGATTTGATGGTCTTCTGTCACGGTAAGGGTTATGTGGTCAACGGATTCCCATGACGGATCAGGAATGAGTTTAATAAGCGAGTCCCCTTCCCCCGTGTGCCCTTCAAGGGTGACCTTAAAGGTTTCTCTGACGTTTTTGAGCCCTTGAAGGATGTCTCCCAGTACTTTCAACTCCCGGCCGAATCGGCGGGAAGTGTACTTGTATGCCTGCTTTTTTTCGGGAATATACCACCAGAGGGTTTGACCGTCACCTATAATGGTTTCGGCCTCAGGCGTCTCCTGTTCAAGCCTCAGGTGGTGAGGGGGCATGAAATAGATCTTACCCGTGGCCAGGTCGCCTTTGACAGCCTCGCCGAGCATGGCCATGGACCGGCTGACCACCTCACGGCTGTATGGTATGACAAGGCCGGGGAGCTGGGCGTAGCGTTTTCGGATTCCCTCCAGAAGCCCCTTGAGCGGATCGCTCCCCTGGATATCATTCGCTAAAAAGAGCAGAATCAGGGGCAAAAACAAAATCAAGGGCCCCACTCCTTTATTGCGCAGCCTTACCATAGACCTCCCTAGGCCGGACCCCGTCAGAAGGGCCTACAATGCCTTCTTTTTCCATGGCCTCGATCATTCGGGCCGCCCGGTTGTAACCTACCCTCAGTTTTCGCTGTAACATGGAAATGGAGGCCTGCCCCGTTTGAATAACCACTTCCACGGCTTGGTCGTATTTCTCGTCCAGCTCCATATCGTTTTCGGCGTCTTCCTCATCTCGCTTGATTTCAGAAAGGGCCTTGGTATCATAATCCGGCTGCCCCTGGGCCCTGAGGAAATCACTCACCCTCTTAACCTCTTCTTCAGACACATAGACTCCATGAATTCTCATAATCCTGCCCACTCCCGGGGGCAGGAAAAGCATGTCCCCTTCACCCAAGAGGGCCTCGGCCCCACCAGCGTCCAAGATGGTTCTCGAATCAACTTTGGAGGAAACTTGGAAAGAAATACGGGCCGGAAAATTGGCCTTAATGATGCCGGTCAGGACATCCACGGAAGGCCTCTGAGTGGCGATAATGAGATGAAGGCCGGCCGCCCTTGACATTTGAGCCAGTCGAGTAATAGCTTCTTCGACCTGTCTGGAGGAGGCCAGCATCAGATCAGCGAGTTCATCAATAATGATAATAATATAGGGCAGGAACTTCGGGGCATCTGACGTCTTTTCATCCCCGTGACTTTTGTGCTCTTTGAGGATCTTGCGGTTGTAGGTGTTGATGTTTCTTACGCCCTTGTCGGAGAGGAGCATATATCGCCTCTCCATCTCTTCCACGGCCCAGGCCAAGGCCTTTGTGGCCTCCTTGGGTTGGGTTACCACCGGGTGGAGGAGGTGGGGGATGTTTTGATAAATGGAAAGTTCAATCCGCTTGGGGTCAATCATGAGCAAACGAACCTTGTGAGGGGAAGATTTAAAGAGGATGCTGTTGATCATGGCGTTGATGGAGACGCTCTTTCCCGCGCCGGTGGCCCCGGCCACCAAGAGATGGGGCATTTTGGCCAGATCGGTGACCACAGGTTCTCCGGTAATGTCCTTCCCAAGGGCGATGGGCAGTTCATATTTGCTTTCTTTGTAAGAAGGGTTGGTAAGGACCTCCTTGAGGTAGACCATTTCTCTCTGGTTATTGGGGATTTCAATGCCTATGGCTGCTTTTCCCGGGATAGGGGCGACGATCCGAATGTTGGAGGCCCTGAGAGCCAGGGCCAGGTCATCAGAGAGTCCCGCTACCTTGCTGATCTTTACCCCGGGAGCGGGCTTGAACTCGTACATGGTGATTACCGGCCCCGGCAGGATCTCCATGACCTCCCCTTCGACGCCAAAGTCCGCCAGCCTTTTCTCCAGGCGCCGGGCGTTCATTTCCAGGCTTTCCTGCTGTACACCCATGTCCCCCTTTTGGGGAGGATCGTCGAGGAGATCAAGGGGTGGTGGATTTAGGGCCTCAGCCTGATGCATAAAAGGGAATAACTCCTGTTCCGGTGTTTGCTCCGGGGGGGGTGGAGGTTCCACAATGGTGACCTTGGGCTTGGATTTGATCTTGTGATGAGCCATTCTGGTCTTTTGAGCCCGCTTTTTCCTCTCCTTCCTTTTGGTCAGGGAATCTCGAACGGCCCTTATAAATAGGAGGACCCGCACACCCACACCTGAAAAAATCCCGCCCAGCGAGAGGCGGGTCAAGAGCATGAGAGAGATAATAACCACGGTCAGGAGAAAGGCATAGGCCCCGAAGGGATTCAGGAGCTTCTTGGTCAGGTGGGAGATATGAAGGCCCAGGAGGCCCCCTGCCATGATCTCACCGTCATTGAAATGTAGAGGCCCTGTAAAATGTATGCTTAAGATGGCGGAAGAAGAAGCGATCAGGGCGATCGAGCAGATGATGCCCTGTATAGGGGATGATAGGGGCCGGCCTCTGAAGGAGAGGACCGCGAGAACAAAGAAAAGGATGTCCAGCCAGAAAGACGAAAAACCCAGAAAAAAGATCAAGGCACCGGCCAGGTGGGCCCCCACCGTCCCAAAGGGGTTTTGGGCCTCTCCGACGGGTCCGGTGACATTCCAAAATAGCTGGTCCTCAGGGTGATAAAAGAAAAGACTGCCTCCTATGATAAGGGCGATAAAAAGGAATATGAGGCCCCTGATTTCTTTTCTCAAGGGGTGTGCTCTGCCGTGTTTATCACGGGTATCCGTTTTTCGGGTCAACGCCGTACTCCCTGATAAAAAATCCAATCAAAAACTATAATATAATCACACCGAGGCCCGATCTTCAAGCCCTCGGCCTGAGGCTAAGCGGCGATGATGATCGGGAGAATAATGGGGCCCCTTTCCACGACCTCGTAAAAAAAGCGCTTGAGCCGCTTTTGAATTTTTGACTTTACCTCGGAAAGAGGCGGAGGAGAAGGGTGCTCAAGCTCGTCAAGCACCTCCAAAACCACGCACTTGGCGTCCTCAAGGATAAAGGCGCCTTTTTCTTCAAAAACAAATCCCCTGGATATGATATCAGGGCCGTAAATGGTGTCTCCGGTTTCTTCACTCAGGGCGAGGAGGACAATCACGATGCCGTGGCTGCTCAATCTGCGCCTGTCACGCAGTACCATATCTCCAATGTCTCCCACCCCTTTGCCGTCCACCAGGATGCGGCCGGTATGGACGGGGCCTTCCACTCGCGCCCTTTCACCGTCAAAGACGATTACATCACCGTCCTGTGCGATCAGGACGTGTTCGTCCGGGATTCCCATGTCCACAGCCAACTGGGCGTGTTTTACCAGGTGCCGGTATTCTCCATGAATGGGTACAAAATAGCGGGGTTTTACAAGATTGAGCATCAGCTTGAGCTCTTCTCTCTTGGCATGGCCTGAAGTATGTATCTCGGAAACCTTCTCGTAGACAACTTCGGCTCCCATGCGGTAGAGACTGTTAATAATGGAGGTAATGGCCCGTTCGTTACCCGGAATGAAACGGGAAGAGAGAATGATCGTGTCTCCCGACTTGATCTTGATGCCTTTATGAGTCCCCCTGGCCATTCTTGTAAGGGCCGACATGGGCTCGCCCTGACTCCCGGTGGTAATAATAGTGAGGTTGCCGTCAGGGCATTTTTCGATTAATCGCTCTTTGATCTCCACATTTTCGGGCATATGAATAAAGCCCAGTTCCCTGGCTAGCTCTACATTGGTGATCATACTCTTTCCATTAAAGACCACCTTTCTTTGATATTTCACCGCCAGTTCAATCACCTGCTGGATTCGGGTGATATTGGAGGCGAAGGTGGCCACAATCACCCGCCCCGTACAGACCCGGAAAAGCTCTTCCAGGGTCTTCCTTACATCCCTTTCACTCAGGGTAAAACCTTCTTTTTCGATGTTGGTGGAATCGGAAAAAAGGGACAGAACGCCCTTTTCCCCATAATAA
>CAZNLL010000111.1:0-13326 GCA_964573885.1 uncultured Desulfobacteraceae bacterium
GCCGCCACCCGCCAGATGATGTGCTGCATCGCCACGGGCCAGGGCGCGGGCGTCGTCTCCGCGGTCTCCGTCGCGGACGGAGTAGACAGCGATGGGATCACTATCTCCCGGGTACAAAAGGCGTTGAAAAAACAGGGGGTGCAACAAAGGGGGGGTTTTCTCAGAGGGGGGGGGGAGGCTTTCAGGAGGGCTTTTATCCCGGGTTGGTCCCGTATTCACGGGTCACGATCCCTGACCCTTTACAATCCCATCCTGGCTCCCTTTTCCCTGGTTTACGGACTGGGTGTAATGTGCCGTCTCTGGGCCTATCGGTTGGGTCTCTTTGGCAGAAGACGCCTCCCAGGGTTTGTAGTGAGCGTGGGAAACCTGACCACAGGAGGAACGGGAAAGACGCCCGCCGTGATCATGCTGGCAAAGTGGGCCCAGGCCGAGGGGAAAAAGGTCGCCGTGCTCTCCCGTGGCTTTGGGGGCCGTTATCGAGATCAGGTTTTGGCCGTGTCTGACGGAAACCGGGTTTTGGCCGATCCCAGGGCTGCGGGCGATGAGCCCTGCCTGCTTGCCGAGAAACTACCGGGGATTCCCGTGGTCCTGTCCAGGAAGAGATATCGGGCCGGGCTTTTCGCCCATCACCGGTTCGGCTCTGACTTCTTTATTCTTGATGACGGCTTCCAGCACCTGGAGTTGAAAAGCGATCTGGCCTTCGTCCTTTTGGATGTGGACCGTCCCTTCGGGAACGGGCACCTCCTGCCGTGGGGCCCTTTGAGGGAACCCATTGGGCAGCTGCACAGGGCGGATGCGTTGATTCTCACTCGCTTCAACTTCTCCCCTTCCGGGCATGCGGCCTTGAGGCATATGAAAGAAAAATTTCCAGAAATACCGGTATTTTGTGCGAGCCATTTCCCGGAAAGGATTGTTTTTCCCCATACGGGTCAAGACAAGGCCCCGGCTTTTTTGGAGGGGAAACGGGTGTTGGCCTTTGCCGGAATCGCCCGGCCCGAGAGGTTCGGGGAGACCTTAAGAGCCCTTGGGGCGGAGGTGGCCTTTTTTAAGGCCTTCAGAGATCATCATGTATACAAAAGAGAGGAGGTCCAGACCCTTATCCAGATGAAAGAGGCCTACCGGGCCCAGTATGTGGTGACCACCGAGAAGGACTGGGTGAAGGTGGGTGCCCTTAATGAGACATACGGTGAAATAGGCTACCTGAATATCAGGTTTGGCGTTGTTTCCGATGAAAACCGTTTTTTCAAAATTATCCAAAATGGCTTCAGAGATAGACAGACCCTTTGACTCGCATATGTATGCCTTTCTCAACTTAATGGTCCGGCTCGGGTCCTGCATCCCTTTCCGGGTCTGCCAGTTTTTGGGGAGAATGCTGGGCGGGGCCTTCTCTCTGATCGTGTTGGGCCGGACAGAGGTCTCACTCCATAACCTGGGCCGGGCCTTTAAGGACAGTTTGAGTGAGCGGGAGATCAGAAGGCTTAACAGGCGGGTGATAACCCACTTTGGAGAGATGTTTTTTGAGATCCCCCACATCCTGAGGCTTAATTCGGAAAACCTGGAGCGCTATGTGCGCTTTGAAAACGAGGAAAATCTGCTTTCCGCCCAGGCCAAGGGCAAGGGGGTATTCATCCTTACGGGTCATTTTGGAAACTGGGAGCTCATGTCCGCAGCCACGTGCCTCCGCTACGCCCCCAGAAGTGCTGTGGTGGCGAGACCCCTTGACTTCTCCCCGGCGGATCGATTAATGGCTGATCTCCGTTCCCGGTTCGGAACCGTAATCATCCCCAAACAAGGTGCGGTCAAGGGGATCCTGAAGGTGGTGAAGCAAAGAGGCATGGTGGGAATTCTGTTGGACCAAAACGTGGCCTGGTATGAGGGAGTTTTTGTACCCTTTTTCGGGAATCTAGCCTGTACGAATAAGGGCTTGGCCCTCTTGGCCCTCAAGACAGGGGCGCCGGTTGTTCCCGTCTTTTCCGTCCGGGATCACGATGGGAGGTATAGGGTCATCTTCGAAAAAGAGGTGAACCTCATCCGTACGGGGGACATGACCAGGGATGTAGAGGAAAATACGGCCCTTTTTACGAAAATCATTGAGCGATTTATCAGAGAGTATCCGGATCACTGGTTCTGGTTTCACAAAAGGTGGAAGACAAGGCCCTTTTCTCCTCTACCCTGAAGGCGTCCATCGGAAAGGGGCCTGTCTCTTTCGTTTTCAGGAGCTGGAAGAGGTAAATGATGAAAATTGCTTCTCCTGGGGATGTCCCTGTGCCCCGGCTCAAGGCCGGGGGTCAGATACCGAAGGCCAGGATCAGACGCATCCTGGTTCGCACCACGAACTGGGTGGGTGATGCCATTATGACCCTTCCGGCTCTTGAGACCCTGAAGACGAATTTTCCCCAGAGTTACATCTCCGTTTTGGGAAGGCCGTGGGTTTTGCCCCTCCTGGAGAGCCATCCCGCAGTGGATCAGGTTATTCCTCACACCAGGAAGGGAGGGGGACTTAGCCAGATAACCGGGTTGATCCAAGGGGCCCGGGAAATCCGCAAGGGCGGCTTTGATCTGGCCGTTATCTTCCAGAACGCCTTTGAGGCGGCACTCCTGTGCTATCTGGGGGGGCCCCCATATCGGGTAGGCTATAACACGGAAGGGAGGGGGATTTTCTTGACCCACCGGGTCAAAAGAAGCCAAGAGGTCTTAAGGGTACACCAGGTGGAATACTACCTGGCCATGCTTCGGGCACTCGGATGGGAGGCGCAGGCCCGTAACCCCGTTCTTCATGTATCTCCCGAGGACACAAACCGCACCCACGAGCTCCTGGATTCCATCAACATAGACAGAAGCGCGTTTCTCCTTGGTCTCGGCCCAGGCGCGGTGTATGGAGGGGCCAAAAGATGGCCCCCGGAGCGCTTTGCCCGGATCGGAGATTGGGCCTCAGAGAATTGGGGGGCCCGGGTCCTGGTCATGGGGAGCGGCATGGAGCAGGATATCTGTAAACGCCTTTGCCGATTGATGACCCATGAACCGGTCAATCTGTGCGGCCGGACCTCTCTGGGGGAGGCCATGGGCCTGATCAGCCGTTGTCATATGTTTGTGAGCAACGACTCGGGCCTGATGCACATGGCTGCCGCTCTAAGGATTCCTACAGTGGCTGTATTTGGTTCAACAGACCCCGTCGCTACAGGACCGCGGGGGGCAAATGTGAGGGTGGTGAGACATGAAACGGCCTGTGCCCCGTGCCTGAAAACAGAATGCCCTACGGATTTTCGGTGTATGTTATCCATTGATCCGGAGGAGGTCTGGCAGGTCATGGAGGATCTCAAGGAGTGTATGTCATGAGGGGCCCCGCGGTTTTTTTGGACAGAGACGGCACCATTAACGAACAGATGGGATACATTAACCACATCACCCGGTTTGTTTTGCTTCCGGGGGTGCCTGAGGCCATAAGGCTATTGAACAGGCACGGGTATCTCACCATTGTGGTGTCCAACCAATCAGGGGTGGCCCGCGGGTATTTTCCCTTGACCCTGGTTGAGAAGGTCCATGCCCATATGAGGGCCTTGTTGGAAAAGGAAAGGGCGGTTATTGATGACGTCCTGTTTTGTCCCCATTATCCCGGAGGCAGCGTTGCGGAATACAGCCTCGATTGCCCGTGCAGAAAGCCGGAACCAGGGCTTATCCATAGGGCCTGTAAAAGGCATGAAATCGATTTGAGCAAGTCCTATGTCATCGGGGACCGGTGCACGGACCTGGAAATGGCCCAAAGGGGCGGCATCAAAGGCATTCTGGTGAAAACCGGGTACGGTCTCGGGGATATGACCCATGTCTTGCCACGGGTATCGCTCAAACCCGCTTATATTGCCGAAAATCTCCTGGAAGCGGCTCAATGGATCGTCGGGGTGGGTGGGGGAAGGGCGGATTCCGTAAGATGAGACCTCCCGAGAGCATCCTCATTGTGAAGCTGAGTGCCATAGGGGATGTGGTTCACACCCTTCCATTCCTGGAGGTCCTGAGAGAGAAGTTCCCCTATGCCCGAATTGACTGGGTTGTGGAGGAAGAGGCCTCTCAGATTATTGGAGGCCATCCAGACCTGGATGCCATGATTGTCTCCGGCAGGAAGTCATGGCAAAAGAGGCTGGTAAGAAAGGGGGGGCCTTCCTTGGTACTCCGTGATATGGCCCATTTCTTCAGACAGCTCAGGAGCCGTGAATACGACCTGGTGGTGGATCTCCAGGGGCTTTTCAAGTCCGGTCTCCTGACCGCCCTTTCAAGGGGCAAGCGCAAGCTGGGCATGAGCGGGGCCAGGGAGGGGGGGTGGCTTTTCTTTAATGAGAGGCCTGTCCCGGTGGACTACAATGAACATGCCCTGGATCGGTACTTGAGAGTGGCCCGGCACCTGGGTTGTGACATCCATTCATGGAAAGGGGACATTCCCCTGGAAAGGGTTCACAGGGCCCGTGTGGAGGAACTCCTTGAAAGAGAGGGCCTGTGCATGGACCGGATCATTGCGTTCAACCCCGTTGCCCGGTGGGTGACCAAGTTGTGGGACCCTGAACGTTTTGCCGCCCTGGCGGACAGGATACGTGTGCATTTAGGCTGTGAAATTGTATTTACGGGGGGCCACCGGGACAGACCGGTCATAGAGCAAATTTTGTCCATGATGAGAGAAGAGGGGACCAACCTTGCGGGCCGAACAACCCTGAAGGAACTGGCCTGTCTTTACACCCGGTGCAGGGCCCTGGTGACCACCGATACGGGTCCCATGCACATTGCTGCCGCCATGGGCTGTCAGGTGGTGGCCCTCTTTGGACCTACGGCCCCTTGGCGGACCGGGCCCTATGGGCCGGGGCATGAGGTGATCACGGCCGGGACGGAATGCAGTCCCTGTTTTAAAAAGAAATGTGTCCACATGCGGTGCATGAAAGAAATTACGGTAAATGATGTCTTCTATGCCTTGGAAAAAATATTAGTAAAATAAAAGCTTAAAAGATAAAGCCGTTAATCCACTTTAAGTTTTCTAAGGAAGATCCTAACCCCGTGGAACTGAAAGGAGGACCCATGGCCATTAGCAAAGACCTCTTGGATATCCTGGCATGCCCCAAGTGCAAGGGGGACATTCACTTGAATGAGACCCAGGACGGGCTCATATGCGAAAACTGTAAATTGCTCTATGAGATCAAGGATGACATCCCGATCATGCTTATTGACGAGGCCAAGCCCCTGAAGGAATAGGGTAGCCCCCATGGGGGCTTAAATCAACACCAGGCATCTGTTGGAGAAGGCCTTTAGCCAGGAATCGCCCCCGCGGTAAGCCTCACGGGTGAATTGGGGGAGACGGACAAGGGAGTGGCTTGTGCCGGCAGAGAGGGTCTCCTCCTCCAAGGCAGGGGCGGAGAGTCCTTGTTTTTCAATGAGTTCCAGGATGCACTCTATGACTTGGCGGTCCCAAGTGACCAGGACACTGTCCGGATCAAGGTAGTCTCCAAAAAGGCCGAACCAGGCCTCAAAGACCTGTAGCAGGAGATGTCTGTCCTGGAAAACGCCTCCTTCCGTCGGTGGAAGATCTGAAAAGGAGGTATTCAAAGGTGCCTCCTCACCCATGGCCTCGGCAAGAGGGGACTCCTGCCTCCTAACCACCGAGAGGCCCTCTTCCACCTGCAACTGGTTTTCCTCCATTTCTCCGGCCAGGTGAAGGATAAGGTGCCACTTTAACCCCTCCGTGTGAGACGATTCGTTTTTCTCCTCTCCCATGCGGCGGATCATGCGCCTGATCTCCCAAGGGGTCTCCTCTGATGGGGGATCGTTTTGGAGGGCCCTTAAAGAGGCGGCATACCCATTGTCCTGGTTATGTCGGATCCACAGCCTGTATTCCGAGAGAAGGCTCTTAAAGTGGGGGCCGGGCTTCAGGGCCTCGGGAGGGCGGCGGAGGCTGACCAAGGAGGCGGAATCCTCTGGCAAAGGCGGATCTTCCATGAACCAAGGCAGACAGAGGATGAGTGATCCGAAGAGGACCCGAATCTGGGCGAGGCCCCCCTCGGGCACATGGGAGTGGGGAAAAAGGATGGGGGAGATGTGGGACCTCGCCGACTCCATATGACCTTAATCCTCCTGAAGCTCCTTGAGGTCCTTATAGTAGTCGAGGGCCTCCGGGTTGCTCAAGGCGTCCTTATTGAGAACTTCCTGGCCT
Source organism: uncultured Desulfobacteraceae bacterium (assembly GCA_964573885.1). Classification (GTDB taxonomy): domain Bacteria; phylum Desulfobacterota; class DSM-4660; order Desulfatiglandales; family Desulfatiglandaceae; genus CAZNLL01. The sequence goes on from CAZNLL010000111.1 coordinate 6,185, forward strand.
TGAATCACCTTCTTGACCGCCAGTTCCACCTTTTTCATGTTTAAGGTGTAGGGAACAGCCGGGATCTCGATAATCTTGGCCGGTACGTGGCGGGGAGAGGCGTTGCTCCTCAGGGTGGTCTTAATGTGTTTTTTGAGGTCCTCTGTCAGCTCATGACCCTCGGCCATCTTTACAAAGAGGATGACACGGACATCGCCCTTCCAGTTCTGCCCTACGACCAGGCTGTCTTCAATTTCGTCCATCTGTTCCACCTGGCGGTAGATTTCAGCCGTTCCGATACGAACACCGCCTGGATTGAGGGTCGCATCCGACCTTCCGTAAATCACCACACCGCCGCGGTCGTTGATTTCTATGAAGTCACCGTGGCGCCACACATTGGGGTATACGTCAAAGTAGGCGGCGTGATATTTTGATCCGTCCGGGTCGTCCCAGAAGTAGATGGGCATAGACGGTGAGGCAGCGGTGCACACCAGTTCGCCTTGCTGATTGATAACGGGCTTGCCGTTATCGTCATAGGCCTCCACTTTCATGGCAAGACATCTACACTGGAGCTCCCCTGCATAGACCGGCCCCATGGGGTTGCCCCCGGCAAAACATCCGTTTATATCCGAGCCGCCGGATATGGAGGCCAGCTGGAGGTCTTGTTTTACCTCGTCGTAGATATAATGAAACCCTTCCACGGACAGGGGAGAGCCTGTAGAGAGAAGAGCCTTCAGAGCCGCCAGATCATAGCTCTTTCCCGGCTTTACCCCTGCATTTTGAAGGGCTGCGATGTAACCGGCGCTGGTACCGAATATGGTGATCCCTTCATCCTGTGCCATCTGCCAAAGGGCGCCCGGATCGGGGTGAAAGGGATTGCCGTCAAAGAGGACAAGACTGGCGCCCACCCCCAGAGAGCTGGTAAGCCAGTTCCACATCATCCAACCGCAGGTGGTAAAATAAAAGATGGTATCATCCCGCTTGAGGTCTGTGTGGAGCATGAGTTCCTTGAAATGATGCACCAGAATACCGCCAGCACTCTGGACCATACATTTGGGGAGCCCGGTGGTGCCTGAGGTAAACATGATATAAAGCGGGTGGTCAGCAGGCAACTGCTCGAATTCGATCTCAGGGGAGGGCTCCTTGCTCCTGAAGTCTTCATAGCGTACGGCCTTAGAAAGGCCGCTGATATCCGGGTCCTTTTCGGTATAAGGGACCACCACCACCCTTTCAATGGAAGGCAGGTCTTTCAGGATATCGCCCACCCGGCCCAGGGAATCGAAGGTCTTCCCTTTAAAGGCATAGCCGTTGGCCGTAAAGAGCACCTTGGGTTTGATTTGACCAAAGCGGTCCAGAACGCCTTTTATCCCGAAATCGGGGGAACAAGAGGACCAAATGGCCCCCAGGCTTGTGGCGGCCAGCATGGCGATAATGGTTTCGGGCATGTTAGGCATAAAGCCCCCTACTCGATCTCCCGGCTTTACCCCAAGCTCCCGTAAGGCCTTGGCGACCCGTGCCACCGCGTCGTAGAGCTCCGCATAGGTCATTTTAACGGAATCTCGTCCTTCTCCCTTGAAGATTAAGGCCACCTCGTTATCGCGGTACCGGAGCAGATTTTCAGCAAAATTAAGACGGGCTCCGGTGAACCACTTGGCCCCGGGCAGTTTGTACGGATCGTCCACCACCTGGTCATAGTGTTTGGACGTCTTGATTTGTGCAAACTCCCACATGGCGTCCCAGAAATCGGGAATATTCTCAATTGACCACTGGTACAAGGGGTTATATTCAGTGAAATTCTGATCGTACTTATCATTGATAAAGTGCATGAAGCGATACATATTGGTGCTCTTGATCCTTTCTTCGGACGGTTTCCACAAGAGCTCGGCCATGGCTAACCCCCTTTCCATGATGAAATGTTTTAGGCGAAGCTGTTTTTAATCCAAAGCCTTCCTATATCACTGATTAACCCTTTTTTCAAAAAAATTTTCTTTCGCCCTTCTTGGTGCTGAAATGCGCCAGGATCTTGAAAGGTGGTTTAGTTTCCTTTTGCCTTGACTATGTAAACCAATTGGACTAGATAAAAACGTTTAATTTCTCGAAGGAGTGTCAAGGCATTCAAGGAACCAGGAGGCGTTTGCATAAGGCGCACAAGGATATTTTTATTTAAACATGGAAAAACGCAGTGAACTGATTGAGGAACGCCTGAAAAAGGCGCAGAAATTGAAGGCCATGGGGGTTAAACTCTACCCTGAGGGCCGTCCTGTTGATTTGACCGCGGCCGAAGTCACAGATCGTTTCGGCCCTATGGACGACGGCACCCTCAAAAGGGAGAGCGGGATCTACACCTTGGCTGGTAGGATTATGTCCCGACGGGACTTTGGGAAGGCCTCTTTTATCCACATCAAGGACCGGACCGGCCGTATCCAGGTCTATGTGCGGAAAGACAAGGTGAGCGAGAAAACATTCAGCGTGTTTAAGCTCATAGATATCGGGGATTTTGTTCGCGTCAAGGGGACTGTTTTTCGTACCAGAACCGGGGAACTGACCATTCTGGCCCAAGGCCTGACGCTTCTGGGGAGATGCCGGCGGCCCCTGCCCGAGAAGTGGCACGGCCTATCGGATGTGGAGACCAGATACCGGCAGCGCTACCTGGACCTGATCGTCAATGACCAGGTCAAAGAGGTCTTTATAAAGAGGAGCAAGATCATTCAATCGATCAGGAGGTTTCTCACCGAAAAAGATTTCCTGGAGGTAGAAACCCCCATGATGCAACCCATCCCGGGAGGGGCTACGGCAAGGCCTTTTAAGACCTTTCACAATGCCCTGGGAAGGGAGCTCTACTTAAGGGTGGCCCCGGAGCTTTACCTGAAACGACTCATGGTGGGCGGGCTGGAGCGGGTATTCGAAATCAACCGGAACTTCCGGAACGAGGGCATTTCCATAAGGCACAATCCCGAATTCACCATGCTGGAATTCTATGTGGCCCATGCCGTCTACAGCGATCTCATGGAGCTTACAGAAGAGCTTTTCATGCGTCTCGTTCAAGAAGTGGCGGGCGGGGTGGTGATTTCTTATCAAGGCCAGGAGATTGATTTCACCCCCCCTTGGCGCAGGATGTCTCTGTTTGACGCCTTGAGGGAGATAGGAGGGGTCAATGAAGAGGTCCTTAAAGACCACGCATCGGCTGTCGCCTTTGCCCATGACAGGGAGATCGCCCTGACCGAGGGTATTTCCCACGGAGAGACCCTGACCAAGCTCTTCGACCATCTGGTGGAGCCGGAGTTGAAGACCCCCACGTTTATTTTCGGTTATCCCATCGAGGTTTCTCCCCTTTCCAGGCGAAACGAACAAAATCCACAACTGGCGGATCGGTTCGAGCTCTTCATCGGGGGCAAGGAAATAGCGAATGCCTTTACGGAGTTGAACGATCCGGAGGATCAAAGACAGAGATTCGAGGCCCAGGTGGCCCTTAGAGAGGCGGGCGATATAGAGGCCCAGTTCATGGACGAAGATTTTTTGAGGGCACTGGAATATGGCATGCCCCCTGCTGCGGGAGAGGGCATTGGCATTGATCGGGTTGTGATGCTCTTGACCGATTCTCCCTCAATAAGGGACGTCATCCTTTTTCCTCATATGAGATCCAAGTAGGACGCCTGCGCCCATGTTTTTCGAGCTTTTCCTCGGATTGAGATACCTTAGAGCCAAGCGGAAGCAGGCCTTTATCTCCATAATAACCATCATTTCAGTGCTGGGCGTCATGGTCGGCGTTATGGCCCTCGTGGTGGTCCTCTCTGTGATGAATGGATTCCGGGCGGACCTCATGTCCAAGATTCTTGGGGTCAATTCCCACCTTCTTGTATTGAACGTGGGAGGAGAGTTCGGCGATTATCAAGCGTTAAGTCGAAAAATCAGCCATATGGAAGGGGTGGAGGCCTCCACCCCCTTCATATACGGTCAGGTGATGGTCAATAAGTCAGGGAACGCATCCGGAGCCCTCCTGAGAGGCATTGATCCTGTAAGCGTGACCAACGTACTGAAAATAGGGGGAATGATACGAAAGGGCGCCCTCGAATCCCTGGAACGGAAAGTGGATGGGCTCCCCTCCATCATTGTGGGCAGTGAACTCGCGAGGCGCATCAGGGCCGCAGTAGGGGAATCATTAAAAGTGGTTTCTCCTGAAGGAAAATTGACACCTCTTGGAAGGAGCCCGAACACGCGCGTGTATAGGGTTTCTGGTCTCTTTGACTCTGGCATGTATGAATATGACGCCTCCATGATCTATGTGTCTTTGAAAGAGGCCCAGGAACTGCTCGGCCTGGGAAATCAGGTGACAGGACTTGAGATCAGGACCGATGATGTGTATAAGTCGGACAGGGTGGCCGAAAGGATTGAGGAGACTTTGGGATATCCCTTTTGGACCAAGGACTGGAAGGTCATGAACAGGAGCCTGTTTTCGGCCCTCAAGCTGGAAAAAATCACCATGTTTGTCATTTTGACCATGATCGTCTTGGTGGGGGCCCTCAATATCATCAGTACCCTGGTCATGGTAGTGATGGAGAAGACAAAGGACGTTGCCATCTTGAGGGCTATGGGGGCCTCGGCCAAAAGCATTATGTCCGTGTTTATGTTCCAGGGGTTGCTGGTAGGCATTGTGGGGACAGGGGCCGGCCTCCTGGCGGGTTTGGGTATATGCCAGGCCTTGGCAAAATATCAATTCATAAGCCTGCCCTCAGACGTGTACTATATCTCCACCCTGCCGGTTCAGGTGGAATTTGGGGATGTGGGCATGGTGGCCGCAGCTGCAGTGGGAATTTCTTTTCTGGCCACCCTTTACCCTGCCTGGTACGCCTCCAGACTCAACCCCGTTGAGGCCATTAGATATGAGTGAACAGGGGTCAGGAGCAGAGAACGCACAAACACCCTTGCTTGCCCTGGCAGGGGTATGCAAATCCTTTCCTCACTACGGAGTCACCATTGAGGTCTTAAAGGGGATTGACGTGTCTGTCCATGCGGGGGATAGTGTTGCCATCGTGGGGGCCTCCGGTGTGGGCAAGTCAACGCTTCTCAATATCATGGGAAGCCTGGAACCGCCCACAGAAGGGGTGGTCAGATTTGAAAACAGGGACCTATATGAAATAGATGACAAGGATTTGTGCCGCTTTAGAAACAGGGAAATCGGCTTTGTTTTTCAGTTCCACCATCTTCTTCCGGAGTTGAATGCCCTGGAAAACACCATGATGCCTGCCATGATTGCCCGGTGCCCCAGGAGAAAAACCGTTGGTTTGGCGGAGGCGGTCCTGAAAAGGGTCGGGCTGGGCGGGAGGCTTACACACCGGGCCGGAGAACTCTCCGGTGGTGAACAGCAGCGGGTGGCTATCGCCCGTGCCCTGATTATGAGGCCCAAGTTAATCCTGGCGGATGAACCTACGGGAAATCTGGATTGGGCCACGGGCCAGGAGATCGCGGATGTCCTGTTGAATCTAAGTCAGGAAGAGGGGGTGGCCATGGTCATTGCAACCCATAATCAGAAACTGGCTCAAAAGATGACGAGGCAGATGGAGATCGTTGAGGGGCGGATTTACTCCGCTGCCCGGAACAAGCTATAAAGGGTAAAGATCATTTCTTTAAAGAAAAGGTGGAGGCTATGATAGGGCGCGTTATCCGGCTCCAGGCTATACTGATTTTGGCTTTATGCTTTTTTGTAAAGCCCCCCGAGGTCATGGCTAAGACAACGGGGAAGGTAGCTGTTTTGCCCTTTAAGGTCCATGCCCCAGAGGCCCTCAGTCATCTCCGGCTGGGCCTGCAGGAAATGTTGACCATGAGGATGGGGGAAAAGGGATATGAGGTGATCAACCCGGAGGTGGTTAATGAAAATCCTCTCGCCTCCATGCCCCAGTTTGAAATGGAAGACCTCGTCAGGCTCGGTGAGGAGTTGGGCGCCCAATGGATGGTAGTGGGTAGCATGACCCAGGTGGGCAAGAAAATGAGCCTGGATCTAAAGGTCGTGGATGTTACAGGTGAGAGACCGCCCTTTTTCCTTTTCATGGTGGCGGACAATATTGACGCTCTCACGGACACGTCTAAAAAAATCGCCACCAATATCGATCACCAGATCAGCAGGGTCGTGCAAGTCGATGCAGTTCGGGTGCGGGGAAATCAGCGTATAGAAAAGGACGCCGTTTTGGCGGCTGTTCGGACAAAAGCCGGGGATGTCTTTGACTATGAAAAGCTGGATAAGGACCTTCGCGACATCTACAAAATGGGATTCTTCAAGGACGTAAGGATAGAGACAGAAGACGGTCCCAAAGGAAAGATCGTTATCTTTGAGGTTGTCGAAAAGCCCTCCATTGGCGAGATTGTTTTCGAGGGAAACAAGAAGTTGGATGATGATGAACTGACAAAGGAGATAGGGATCAGGCTTTATTCTATCTTGGACTATAATAAAATCAAGCAAAGCATTGAACGGCTCAAGGACGTCTATCGTCAAAAGGCTTACTATAATGTAGAGATTACGGCCGAGACGGAGCCCCTCCCGAAAAATGAGGTTTTGCTCAGATACCAGATAGTGGAACACGAAAAGGTCTATATCACCAATATCCAGTTTGAGGGGAATACAAAGTTCACCGACGAGGAACTCAAGGATATTATGGAGACCAAGGAAAAGGGCTTTTTTTCATGGTTTACCGATTCCGGTCTCCTGGAACGGAGAAAGCTGGAATTCGACGTCCACAAAATAACCTCCTTTTACCACAACCACGGGTATATCAGGGCCAAGGTGGGCGAGCCGAAGGTGACATATGAAAAGGACAAGGGCCTGACCGTGACCATGGAGATTCATGAGGGCGAACAGTTCAAGGTGGACGAGGTGGCCATCGCTTTGAGGGTTTGACCGAGGAGCAGCGGGCCGAGGTTCACGAGCTGGTTAGCGGGATGCGCCAGGCTGGAGCATCCCGGGACGAGATCCATGCCGCCGTCGCCGAGCTCTTCCAGGGCTGGGGCATTGAGATGCCCGAGCGGCCGGAAGGCAGGGGCGAAGGACGTGGTGAGGGGCGAGGAAAAGGTGAAAGGCGAGGCCCGCACAGGCTGATGGAACTTCTTACGGAGGATCAGCAGGACGAGGTCCACGCGCTGGTGACAGGGATGCGCGAGGCAGGCTCATCCCG
>CAZNLL010000112.1:0-13150 GCA_964573885.1 uncultured Desulfobacteraceae bacterium
GATTTCGTCGAGCACCTGCGGTCCATCAGAATGAAGGGGGTCCTGGCCCTGGTTTTTCTCCTCGTGATACTCTCCGGCGTGGTCCTCTACGGGCATCACCGCGCGCTCGGCCTGCACCTGAAGCGCCTGGCATCGATCATGTCCAGGGTCGCACAGGGGGAACGGAAACAAAGGTTCTCGTACAAGGGGCCGAGGGAGATCGCGGAGTTGGGCGCCAGTTTCAATCACATGCTCAACAGCATTCAGAAGGCCGAACAACAACTGGAGCAGCAGCGCAGGGCCCAGGCCAAATTGGAACAGGAACTGCGCCGGTCCGAAAAACTGGCCGCCATCGGGAGGTTTGCTGCAGGAACGGCCCATGAACTGGGGAGTCCCTTGAGCGTCATCAGCGGAAAGGTGCAGCGATCTCTTCGGAATGCGCACTTGGACCTTGAACACCGGCAGGTATTCCTCACCATCCAAAACCAGGGCCTTCGGATGCAATACATTATCAAACAGTTGGTGGATTTCACCCGCAGCAATCCCATAAGGTATGCCGCTGCGGTCCCGTCCCGCCTGGCTGCATCAGCGGCCGCTGCCGTGGCAGAAGAAGGCAAGGCCAACCGGGCGACCATCTCCTTGCGGGGTGCCAAAGATGCTGCGCGGATCATGATGGACCCCATGAGGGTTGAGCAGGCCCTCATCAATCTCCTTCGCAACGCAATCCAGAGTGCCAGGGGGGTAAGCGTTCTTCTTTCGTGGCAACAGGGAGAGGAATGGGTGTGCTTTTGCGTGGAAGACAACGGCCCGGGCATACCCATGGAAAAGCGGTCCGAAATCTTTGAGCCTTTTTATACGACCAAACAGGTAGGACAGGGCACGGGGCTGGGCCTGTCCGTGGTGCATGCAGTGGCCGAAGAACATGGGGGACGTGTGGAGGTAGATGACAGTCGGATGGGGGGCGCCTGTTTTCGGCTCATGCTCCCTGCAAAGGTGGCTGACAAGAGATAGATGAAAGGGAAATCCATGCCGCAAGGCAATTCAGAAAAGGAACGGGTATTGATTGTGGAGGACGACGAAGCGCTTGGGTCTCTCCTCCAGGAGGAGATAGAGGATTCAGGTCTAAAGGTGCGCTGGGTGCCCACGGCCGAGGAAGGATGGAAACTCATGGAGCGTTGGTGGCCTGACGTGGTGGTTTGTGACCTGAGGCTTCCGGGCATGGACGGCTTGGGCTTTCTCAAGGAAGTCCAGGAAAAGGCGCCCGATTTCCCTCCCAAATTCCTGATCATCACGGCCTTTGGTACTATTTCAAAGGCCGTGGAGGCCTTGAAGGCAGGCGCAGAGGACTTTCTCACCAAACCCCTTGACCTGGAGCATTTCACGTTGTCCGTAACACGAATACTCGAGAGAAAGCGTCTCCAAGAGGCGGTCAATCGGATGAAGGGGGCGTTACCGCCGGACAGCTTCCACGGCATGTACGGCAGCAGCGCAGCCATGCGCCCCCTGTTCGAGCAGATACGCCAGGTGGCGGATGCCCAGGGTCCGGTCCTGATCCTGGGGGAGAGCGGATCGGGAAAAGAACTGGTAACAAGGGCCATTCATAACGAGAGCCCGCGCGCAAACGGTCCCTTTCTCCCTGTCAACTGCGCCGGCATCCCGAAACATCTGGTGGAAAGCGAATTTTTCGGCCATGCAGCAGGCTCCTTCACCGGTGCACAGAGAAGCCGTCAGGGCCTTTTTGCGGAGGCTGAAGGCGGCTCGTTATTCCTGGACGAGATTTCCGAAATGCCCCTTTTTCTCCAGGCAAAACTCCTGCGCATCCTCCAGGACGGGAAGATCAGGCGGGTGGGAGAGAACAAGGAACACCAAGTAGACGTGCGGGTCCTGGCAGCCACCCACAGGGACCTCGAGGAAGAGGTCCGCCAGGGTCGTTTCCGGGAGGACCTCTTTTTCCGGTTAGAGACCTTTACCGTAAGGGTCCCGCCGCTCAGGGAACGGGGCGACGATATTGAACTCCTTGCGGGCAGATTCCTGCAGCAGTTTTCCCTTTCCCTCAACAGGAGGATCAAAGGATTTTCCCATACCGCCCTGGAAAAGATCTCGCGATATCCCTTTCCGGGCAATGTGCGGGAGCTTTGCAATGCCGTGGAAAGGGCCGTCACCTTTGCCACCGGGGCCTGGATTCAGCCGGAGCACCTGCCGACAAGGATCAGGAATTACAATCCGGGGATAGGCGAACCATTGAACCACATACCCGGATTCACGCCGGCAGATGAGATACTCCCGTCCCTCGCTGAAATGGAACAGCGCTATGTTCATCATGTTCTAAAACGGGTCAATGGAAACAAGCGCCAGGCCGCAGCCATCCTGGGCATCGGCAGGAGGACCCTTTACCGGAAACTCGGTGAGAAGGTGCAAGATGTGATGGATACAGACTGGTAAAGAACGTGCTGAAGTTAAGGGAGTTCCGTCAACTTATGATAGGCCACGGAAGGCTCCGGATTTGACGAATGTTTTCTCGGAGTCTACGCTTACCTACCTGTTTTTCATGACAGAAAACCTGGCAATAAGGGCCTACGCTTTTTCCGAGACTCCGCCCGGAAAACGAGGCCCCCTCGGGGCAGTCGGGACACCACCCGGCAAGAAACCGAGAGGTTTCAGGAAAAAAGGGCCCCCCGGTCGTGCCTGACACCTGAACACTGAAACATCTGAAACTGACAACATGTTATCAGTTGAAAGGCCCTAACGGCCTCACCATACACCATAAATGGTAAGAGGCGTATCTCTCTCGATATTGAGGGTCGACATATACCCGCCGTGGCCACCGTCGAAATGGCAACCGAAAATTGTCCTCCTCTGCGCCAAGGGCCCGATTGCTCTCTCTTCCTCTTTCCAGAAAAAGAATTGACAGTCAAAAAAGAAAAGCGTAAAACAACTGAAACACATAAAACGCACAAAGATGAAAAAAGACGCTTTTACAACCTCAGATATCGCCCTGATCTCCCACCACTCGAGAGAAACGGTCAAACGATGGCTGGAAGAGGGGAAAATTAAGGGCTATAGGGTAGGAGCGTCAGGCCACTGGCGGGTTCTCCCAAAAGACCTGGCCTTCTTCCTAAGAAGAAACAGAATTCCATTTCCAGACCCTGCAGAAACAGGCTATGACCTCAAAGGCCTTACCGGCATAGATGGCCCTCCCTCCTTTTGTTGGGAGTTTTTTGCAAACTCGATGCGCGATCACGTGCGCTCAAACGGAAGGTGTGAGGATTGCCTGGTCTATAAAACGAAATCCTTAAAATGCCACGCCCTAAGAGAGGAAATTGGTCATAAAAAGATTTTTTGTGGCTATTCCTGCGAAGAGTGCGACTACTTCCGGTTTCTGCAAGGGGAAATCATTGATCAAACTTGATCGACCATCCCCATCGATTTGAGCTGGCTCCTTAATTTATTGATAGCAAGACAACAAGGAAACTCCTGAGAAAGGGGGTGACGAAAAATTAAATGAGACGGTTGGAATGAATGGGGTCAATCAATCTATCAAGAGAAATGGAGGGAGGCGCCATGAAAGAGATGAACAGAAGAGAGTTTTTGGTGGCATCCGCTGCCGCTGGTGCCACATTAGTGGCAGGGAGTATGTTAACAGGGGGCCCGTCCGTGGCACATGCAGCTGTCAACATCCCAGAAGTTGATAAACTTGTCATTACCGTCATTACCGACAACTACTACGATTGTCTCAGGTGGAATTACAAGGTCGCCAAAAGACAATTGAAATGCCCAGGTGCTCCCTCAATTTGGAAAAACTTTTCATTCCACGCCGAACACGGGCTCGCCTACTATATCGAAACAACCGTCAACGGCAAATCCAATGCATTCATGTTCGATTACGGGATGGATCTCGAAGGCGTCAGCAAAAACATGGACATCCTGGGAATCGACCTGAACAAGGTGGAGGCCCTGGGGTTAAGCCACGGCCATTTAGACCACTGGGGAAACCTGATCCCGATGCTCAAGGCCAATGACAAAATACGAAAGGGGATTTACCTCTACGTCGGGGGTGACGCCTTTGACAACAAGTTCGCCAAGCTCCCGCCAGTCTATAAGCCACTGGATGGACTTGCCGATCTGGGACAACTGAACCGGCCGGAATTGGAATCGCTGGATCGCGTAAAGATTGTTCAGGTCAAGGAACCCACAGAAATGGTTCCCGGGGCCTATCTGACAGGTGATATCGAGAGGGTGACGGCATACGAAAAAGGCTCTCCCATTTTGATGGTTAAAAAGGGAGACAAGATGGAGCGCGATTACTTTGCGGGCGAGCAATCCCTCATGTTCAATGTAAAAGGCAAGGGGCTGGTGGTGCTTTCCTCCTGTGCCCATTCAGGGATTGTCAACACGGTGAAACACGCTCAGAAGGTGACAGGGATAGACAAGGTTCATATGGTGATCGGCGGGTTCCATCTGACCGGGGCGCCACCGAAGGTGATCGAGCAAACCATCGCAGACATCAAGGCCGTTTCACCAGATTACGTTGTTCCCATGCATTGTGCAGGGTTCGAGGCTATCTCAGGCTTCCAAAGGGCCATGCCCGAGCAGTTCATCATCAACGTTGCCGGGACCCGGTATGAACTGGTCGGGGCATAGACCGCGCCAGGTGTTGACCACAGGTTTTCTCACGCTCTTTGGCCTAAGGATTGTGCATCAGTAAAGGCAAATCTCCTCCCAAAGGGCAAGGCCGGCTCTAATCGGGGCCTTGCCCTTTGGCACTCCCAATAGCAGCAATCCCACGCCATTCCCCTTTGAAAATCGTTGGGGTCATCAGAAACAGAATTGCACACCTGTCTGAATTGAATGGGTTTGGAGGGAATCGTTTCATCCCACCTTTTCAAGGCTGACCCCCTTGGTCTCGATCCTGAAGAGCCAGGTGATGGCGGCACCCAGCTGAGAGGTCCCCACCAGGATCAAGAGCAGCACGTGGGTGCCGATGGCGACCAAAAGCACCGGGAGCAGAAACGCCGTGGCCACCGCACCGACCTTGCCCAAGGAGGCGGCGAGACCGGCCCCCTTTCCCCGGAGAACCTTAGGGAAGACCTCTCCCGCAAGGAGATAGGTCATGGCGTTTCGGTTAGCCAATGGCGGGATGGTGGAAGGAGTGTTTCACTTTCTATTCAGGGGTAAATTCAAAGAATGACGGAGAAGGGCTGGGCGGGCAATCTCAAATGGACAGGGTCATTCCTTCCCTGGCCCAGAAAACGGTCATGGGCGTTTCATCCTCTCTCAACGCAGCGTTGTACTCTTTCCATAAGAAATCCAACATTTGATCTGAGTGTAGCGGCTCATGGTGAAAAATTGCGAGCTGCTTCACCCCCGCCTCTTTTGCAAGCTCTATAATGACCGGGATGGAAGTGTGTCCCCACCCCACCTTTTCGAAATATTCCTCCTCCGTGTACTGTCCGTCGGCGATTAGGAGATCCACGCCTTGAATGAAATCGAGGTATTCCTTGAGAGAGCCCTTGTCCCGGTCGCCTCTGATTTCAGGCCGAAACAAACGGTCAAGCTCCACGTCTGTGGCATAAGCCACCCTTTTCCCTCCTGCAGAAAGGCGGTACCTCACAGAGCCTCCGGGATGGAAGACCTGTTCCTGCCAATCCACCACAAGGGATCCCACCTGGATCTCCTCATCTGAGATTTCCCGAATCTTTAGATCCGCCGCCATATCGGCCAAACCCACGGGGAAGTAATCTACATCCATTTGACGACTCAAAATGGATTCCAAAAACCTCTCCTTTTTGGCGCTCCCGTAAACGGTGAGTTCGGTTCCCTCGATATTGGCGGGTTGGAAGAAAGGAAAACCTTGTATATGGTCCCAATGGGTATGGCTTAGGAAAAGATGCAAGGGCCGGCGGGTTCTTTGCTCCTTCAATTGTTCGGCCAGGTCGAGGCCGAGGAGGCGAATACCCGTACCCGCATCCAGGATGATCTGAGTATCTCCCTGCTGAACAAACACGCAGGGCGTATTCCCTCCATACTTCTCCGTTCTTCGACCCGGTGTAGAGATGGACCCCCGGGTGCCCCAGAAGGTGACAAGTAATTCGGAGGCATCATGAGCAATCATTCGTCTTTTGAAATCTTTTCCTCGATATATATGATTTCTGCATCACCGATCTGGATATGGTCATTATGGCGGAGGATGCACTTCTTGATCTGCACCCCGTTCAAAAAGGTCCCATTGGTACTGCCCAGGTCTTCGATTTCATACTCTTCGTTACGGTGGACCACCCGAGCGTGGATCCTCGACACGTTGGGCAATTGAAGCTGAACATGGCATCGGGGATCGCGGCCCAGAACCGCCTCTCCCTCATTCAATTCGACACAGGAGGATCTCACGCCCGAAAAGCGGAGCTCCAAATAGGCATTGCGGCGAGGGGAGAAGTCACCGACCACGGCCTTCCTTGAAATAGGCCTTGTTTCCGAAAATTCCGAAATGGTATCGGTCGGACGATCAAATCCGGATAAGGGCTTGTCTTTCTTCATGTTCTGAAATATAGCCCAAATAGGTTCTTCCTTCAACCCAAAAAAAGCATCATGGAATAAGGGAGTGGGACCAGGCCCATTCCCGGTGCTCATTTCATGAGGCCTGTACCTTGGTCGTATCGGGCCGAAAATACGGCCCCCTTCCCTGAAAAGACGCTGCATTCCGTGAGCACGTATTCGGCCAAATCCCGCCTGGAAGTCTCGTCCAGGCCATTGAAGGACCCCACAAAGCGGTTCTCATCCTCAGTTTTGGAGAGAACATCCCAGACTTCCTCCCGGGACATGTCAGGGCCGATCTGGATTTCTTCCTCGGCCGGTCCCTCTGTGAAGGCCCTTTTTCCTGCCTCCAATGTGCGGGCAAGGTCTTCCTGGATCTTTCCGATTTCGGAAGCCAGCTCGTCGGTCGATCGGCAGATGCCGGTAACCGGACAAAATACTTCCCTACCCGCGATCTGGACCGCAAGACCGATAGACACCCCTTCTTCACCCTCCTTCTGTTCAGAGGGGATGATCTTGAATAATTTCTTCACAAATACCTCTTGTAGATTCAGATTGGGCGGGCTAGCCCTCGTCCAGAATACCCTTGAGGCACAGGGGCAAACCTGCAACAGTGAGAATCACCTTGTCCGCAAGGGAGGCCACCCTTTGATTCAATCTTCCCGCCAAATCGCGAAATTGCCTGCCCAGGGCATAGGTGGGGACCACGCCGCTGCCGACCTCATTGGCCACGGCAATGATGGCCTGTCGCCTTTGAGTAAAGGCCTCCAGGAGCCTTTCCTCATAAAAGGGGGCTCCTTCACCGCCATTTCTTAAAAGCACATTGCTCAGCCAGACCGTTAAGCAATCAACAAGGACCACATCCCTGCCCTCGCACCGGGTCTCCAGGACCCCTGGGACGTCCAGTGGTTCCTCTATGAGACCCCAGTTCGGGCCGCGAGACGCCCTGTGCAACCTCACCCGCTCCGCCATCTCCTCGTCCAACACCTCTGCGGTGGCGACAAAAAGGCAGGACTTATATTGCCTTTGAGCGTAATGGAGGGCCCAGGCGCTCTTCCCGCTCCTAGCACCTCCGAGAACAAAGATCAGTTCTTTTTCTGGTCCCTGCGACACTTCACAAAATCGTTCCAAATAACCGGATTATGAGAGGGGACGGGATAAAGGAATCGGATCGAAAAAAATCAAAGGATCAGTTCACCCTGTTCCCTGGCCGCGTCAATGAGGATCTTTTCCCCTCGCTCCCTGGCCAGTTCTTCGCAGTGATTCCTCAAGGCCTCCACTTCCGGGTCTTTTCTGGAGGGGTCGTGGTGGAAGAGAATCAACCGCTTTACCTGGGCCTTCAAGGCAAGCTCCAACGCGGACACATAGTCAGAATGGCCCCAGCCCCTGCGCCTTTCTCTTTCCTCAGGTGTATATTGAGCGTCATGAATGAGTATGTCTGCATCCTGACAAAAAGAGACGTAGTCGTCAAGGTGTCTCTCAGCCCAGTTCTCGTTGGTCAGCTCGTTGTCGGTGATGAAAACAAGGGCCTTCCCCTGTTCACGAAAACGGAAGCCGTACCCCCCTTGCGGGTGCTGTAAGGGGATGGAATCAATAACACAATCCCCGATATTAAGGGGACCGTGGCTGAGGGTGTCAAGGTGGCGGGTATCCGCCTTGAGGTCGTCGAATTTTACCGGAAAAAACCCGTCTCCCAGCTTGTTGTCAAAGGGCGCCCTCAGACCCTTCATACAATTGGGAGCCCCGTCAATAGATATCTTGGTCCTTTCCTCGTAGATGGGAGGGAAAAAGGGGAAACCCAGGAGATGGTCCCAGTGGATGTGGGTCATGAGGAGATAGACATCCACCCTTTCCCCTTTGGCGGCAAGCCCTTCTCCCAGGCACCTCAGACCGGTCCCGGCATCGATAATAACAGTAATGCCGCTATCCAAGGTAATTTCAAGACAGGTCGTGTTTCCCCCGTAGACGGTGGTATCTTTTCCTGGAACGGGAATGGACCCCCTGGTCCCCCAAAAGGTGATCTTCATTGCCCACCCTAATAAAGATTTCCAGATCCTCCGGCCCTCTGTCCAAACCAGGGCATCCATATCCGAGGTGGTTCAGCGGCGATACTCTACGTCATCACGCAAAGGGTGTCAATCCAAAAAAATCAATGAAAATGACAGGATAAAGACGGCAATGCCCGGTCAGGCAGGCAGCCTCACCCCACTTGGCAGGCCTCCATGAGGGCACCGGCCCTCTCCTTCAAGGAGAGGGCCCAGGAATCCCCCCTTTTCAAAGCCTCCTCCACGCGGTCCAAAAGGTCGTGGAAGAGATCCCATCCCCGTCTTTCCTTCCAAAACGTTTCCTCCACGGTTTCAGGGCCGTCCAGGAGCCCCTGAAGGATTCCTCCCAACCGGGCCGCCCCTGTTTTCACCAGCTCATCGCCTTCCTCCCCTCTTTGCGCCTTAAACAGGGACGCACCCTTGAGGGCCAAGCGCAGATAGGCCACAGTCACAGGGATGGGCGACACAAAACAGCCCGTAAAGGGATCGATGACATCCTTGATCTTATCCACCGGCCAGGGCAACCCGGCCGCATAATAGGAGAAAAGGAGAATTCGTGCGTAGTCGCCCACCAGTTTTCCCGTCGAGGCCCGCTTAATGGCCTGGGTGGCAAGGGAGTCCTTGTCGTGACGCATGATCAGACCGTCTTTGTGCAGGTATCTCAAATAAGGCCCCTGGGCCTCGAACAGGGTGGACAACATATAGGCCTGGTCCTCGGCGCGGCCAATGAGGGTGGGCGTAAAGGGGCGGTGTTGTCGGAGGCTATCCACCAGAATGCCACAGGTGCCTCCTGTGACATGGACCCTTTGTATGCAATGGTTGCGGCCGTTGAGCGGTCCTGAACGGTACCGGGTCATCATCTCGGCCTCTGTGGAAAGCGCTTGGGTCAGGGGGCTGAAAAAAACCCACTCATCCCCCTCTATCTCCCCACTGGGGAAAGGGACATCAGGGGTGAACAGGGATCGCCCTATGTCCTTTTGGTTCACCAGGGCCCCGGCGATCATTCCCAGGTCAACCAGCTCGCCCTTCTGGTCCACTCCCTGGGCACCCCAGAGGGGGCTCTTGAGGTGTTCCAGGGCCGAAAGACCGGTCTCTCGAACAAGCTCCCTCTGGGGGAAAACCTGATCCAGGTCTATCTTGAAGGTCGCCCTCACAGAAGGGTCCAAGAAGACGTGCCAGAATGCGGAGACAGCCTTAAGCAGGCTGTAATGCCGCCCGTATTCCCCGTCCACCCCGATGATGCTATGGAGCAGGCGCTCTTCTTCCACCCCCATATACTTCTTGGCCGCCGGCGCCAGGAGATCTTTCACAAGCCTGGATGTGTCTGCCTCGGACAAGGCAAAAATGCGGAGGTGTGAGAAGCCCTTGTGCCTTCTCAATAAGTCATGAACATAAGGCTTGGCCAGATCCCGGAGCCCGGCGTGGGTCACAGACAGAGAAAGGACACAAGTAACCCGGGACCCCGGCCTGACAATCCCCCGCTCTATTTCAAAGGCCACGGCCCGGTCCAGGGCCTTCAACCCATAGAGGAGTTCGTTTTCTCGGCTTTGTGTTCCCATCTCAATAGGATGATCGTACCAGTAGTGCTGGGGCTCTTCCGCGACATCTTTCAATCGTCCTTTCAAGTCCCTTGGCAGCAAAGGATCCAGGGGACTGCCTGGAAAGGCCGGAGGCGTGAGCAAGACGTTGGAGGTAAATAACACCTCTTTTCCAGGCTCCTGGATGGGCCATGGATTCAAACGGGTTATTCTCACCCGCCTCTTCTCCCGGAGAGCGGCGACGGCCTCTTCCCGGGTCCCTTTTAGGGAAAGGCCTTCAGGGAAAAAGACCTGCCACACCCCCTTCAACGCCTCTTGCCGCCCCGGAAGGGGGGAAGCGTTTCCCATCAGCCCACAGAGTTCTTCCAGGGCCCGGCGGAAGGCCTTGTTTGTCCGGCAAACCCTCCGAATTTCCCGGTATATCAAGGAAAGGCCCTTGTGAAAAAAGCCTGCGCCATTGCCCCCTTGCCCCTCCCGCCTGAGGGTTTCCATGAATTCCCGGGCCTCCGCATATCCGGGCTGACCCGCCCCGCACAAAGAGATCAAGAACGCGGCATTGAGGTTCCGGGAAATCGAACCCGGGGCCTGCTCCTGAGGGCGGAATTGCCCGGCGATATCTATGCCCGTAAGAGGCCCACCCCGTCCCTTCTCGGCCACCAAGGCCCTTATAATGGTTTCAAGCTTCTCCTGCATATCCACTGTGGCCTTTGCCGTCGGCTTTTTCAGGCTCTACCCCGTTGTTGTAAATGCCGAATCCTTAAGCGCCCTTTATGCAACAACGGGGTCTACCTGAATGTTTCGGCATTCTCCCGGGGGAATCTCCTCTGCCCCCTTGCCCTTCTTCTATATATTTTTTATCCTAAGATGAAAAGAGGCCCATAAGGAAGGAGTTTATGCATTTTTATTGGCGTGTCGTTGAAGAGTTGAAATTTCTCGGTGAGAACTGGATATTCCTTGACCCTGCCCTTTCAAGGAGTTACAGGACCTGGATTGTAAAAAACGCCCGGGCCATCGCCCTCAATGAGCGTACAGGGTCCTTGTCCCAATACCCATTTCTTTCTGAGCCCCTGGCCGGATTCCCTGACCTGAATTAGCTCCCCGGGCGGCTCCCGCGCCGACGAGGAGATGGCGGACATGTCTCGATGGTCACCTCCTCAAAGGCCGGCCGCTTCCATGATCTGGGGAACCAGGTCTTCCTTTCCAATGGCCATGATATGAACACCGTGGCACATCTTCTCCTTGCGGATTCGATGGATCATGCGGCCCGCGATCTCCACCCCCTTTTCAATGGCCCGACCCTTGGGGGCGGAGGCCATTTCGTCAATCAGGACCTGGGGGACGTTTACTCCGGCCACGTTTTTGTTCATGAACCGGGCCATGGGCGCCGAGGTCAATAAAATGATGCCTGCCAGGATCTTCACCGGGAAGGGCCTGACCCGCTCCATGAACTCCTTGAAATGATCCAGATCGTAAACGGCCTGGGTCTGTATAAACTCAGCCCCCGCCTCAACCTTTTTTTCAAATTTAATGAGCTGGGGCTCCAGGGGGTTGGCCTCCGGCGTGACAATAGCTCCGGCACAAAAGGAGACATTCCCGTCCAGGTCATTACCGCCCAGGTCCTTTCCCTTTTCCAGCCGCCTCACCGCCCCCAAGAGCTGGCTCGAATCCAGGTCAAAGACGGACTTGGCCTCCTTATGGTCCCCCAGGATCACCGAGTCCCCGGTCAGGCAAAGGACATTATTGATCCCCCTGCTGGCCGCAAAGAGGAGATCGGCCTGAAGGGCCAGCCTGTTGCGATCCCTGCAAGTCATCTGCAGGATTGGCTCCCCTCCCATCTCCTTGACCAAGAGGGCTCCTCCCAGGGACGGGAATCTCATGACCGAACTCTGGTGGTCCGTAACATTCATGGCATCCACCTTGTCCTTTAACACCTCAATGTGGTGTCTCATCTTCTCAAGATTGGTGCCTTTCGGAGGAGCGACCTCACTGGTGACAACGAATTTGCCTGATTGAAGGGCTTGCTTAAATGAGGAAACCATGCTCAACCTCCTCCCCTATTCCTTATGCCGTGGGCATATCCTATAGCTTGAATTTCCCCGGGGACGGTTCCCCCTGGTGATTCCGGGGTTTTTGAAATTTCCTCATGGCATCCAGGCGGCCCAATTCCTCCAACCGCCTGTAAATGAGCGTCCACGCACAATCCTTTTCCTCATCTATTTCGCACTTGCCGTTATTGGTTCCCCCGCAGGGCCCGTTCACCAGGCCCTTGTGGCAGGAAGTGACCGGGCAAATGCCTCCTGTTTCACCCAGGATGCAGGTCCCGCACTGGGTACACACCTCGTCGAAGCGTCCCACACCGGTCTCCTTTCCGATAAAAAGGGTGTCCAGTGCGGGGACGACCATCTTCCTGAGCTGCCTGGCAATGGTCTGGACCCCAAAGGCACAGGTCATGATGAGAAGGACATCGGACTGATCAATCTGCTCTCTGTACTCTTCCAAGGCCTCTCCCGTGAGGTTGTCGCAGGCCACGGGCAAAACCAGATGACCGGTGATCAATTTGCCTTTCCCGGAAAGGGTCTGCTTCATGGCCTCCACCTCGGCCGTGCCCCCGGTGTGGGTGAGGGTGACGCAAGTCCCACAGCCGATGATAAAAACCCTGCCGAGGCCTTCCAGGAGCTGATCAATCTCCTCTTGTGGCTTTTGCTGGGTAATGGATCTGATCATCTTTCCCTCCTGTCCCTTTCCAGGTCACATCGCAGGCATCTCATGGCCTCATAGGCGGCCTCCTCCTCGGTCAAGCCCTTTTCCACTTCCCGGAAATCCCTGATACGGGCCTCAGCGTTCTCTGATCTCACCCTGACCCTGAGCCTTTCCTCTTCCATTTCTCTTTCAAGGGCCAACCCGGTGTCTCTGTGACTGGGTGACTTTTCATCCACAATCTTCAGCCGGCCCGACTCGCCCCGGAGATATTGGTCTATGGCCAGGGCCGCCCTCCTCCCTGAGGCAATGGCGTTGATGACCGTGCTGTTGGCTTCCGGCTTCACGACCAGCGAAACCTTC
>CAZNLL010000113.1:0-13127 GCA_964573885.1 uncultured Desulfobacteraceae bacterium
GACCCTGGATATAAAATGACATAACTTTCTGTTCTTACTGTAGTTATATGTCTAGGAGCTCCATGCGTTTGCAACAACGGGGTTAACCGAAGAAGGGAGGCACCCTCAAAGACCCTAGGGGCACCTCCGTGACCTCCGGGCCTGTTCAGGCCCCTAAAGTAAATGCTGCTATTATGAATGTCTATATAAAAGCACTCAGGGCTCCTTTTCTGGCCGGGTCTCTGGTGCCCGTCATCATCGGTTCAGCACTCGCCTTCACGGCACGGGCTTTCTCTCTGCCCCTGTTTGTGTTGACGGCCCTGGGGGTGGCAGGCCTTCATCTGGGGGCGAATCTGCTTAATGATTATTACGACGCCCGAGGGAGTGACCCCATCAACCTGAGATTGACGCCCTTTAGCGGCGGCAGCAGGGTTATCCAGGAGGGCCACATGAAGCCCTGGTTGGTGCTGCTCATGGCCCTGTTCTTTTTTTCCCTCGGTGCCGCGGCCGGACTTGGGTTGATATACTGGGGGCGGCCCTTGGTCATTGTGTTAGGCCTCATGGGACTGGCCGCGGGTTGGTCCTATTCGGCCCCCCCCTTTCAGCTCATGGCCAGGGGCTGGGGCGAGACGGTTATATTCTTTGCCTTTGGTCCCCTCATCTCCCTGGGAACCTATTATGTGATGACCGGTTCTTTGAGCTGGAATGCCTTTGTCCTGGGGTTCCCGCAGGGCTTTTTTATTGCAGGGGTTATTTGGATCAACCAGTTCCCGGACTATGAGGCGGATCGAGAGGCAGGAAAGAAAAACCTGGTGGTAAGACTGGGGCCCGGGCCCTCAAGGTATTTATACGCAGCCATTATGCTCCTTCCCTTTGTGTTCGTCATCCTTCTGGTGGGTGGACGGGAGATTTCCTTCCTGATCATGCTGTCCTTTATCGCCCTTCCCCTGGCCTTCAAGGCGATACGGATCCAATGGAGGGAGTACCTCAACCATGAAGGCATTGTACCGGCCCAGGCCTCGACCATCCAAACCCTGGTCGCCCATGGGCTTCTCCTCTCACTGGGACTGGTCCTGGGTCGGTTGATCGGACGATAGGGTATCTGTGGCTCGTAGACTGGGAAAAGGCCTTGGGGCGAACTTGAACAACTTTTTTAGAGGGGGGATATGCCTTGATCAATCGATACACACGCCCTGAGATGGGGCGCATCTGGGAGGCGGAGAATCGATACGCTAAATGGCTTGAGGTAGAGATCGCCGCTTGTGAGGCCATGGCCGAAGAGGGCCTGATTCCGGGTGAAGCGGTTGAAAACATCAAGAAAAAAGCGGGCTTTTCTGTGGAACGTATCCTGGAGATAGAGGAGGAGACCAAACATGACGTGATTGCCTTCCTCACCTGTGTGGAAGAGCGGGTGGGCCCTGATTCCCGGTACGTGCACCTGGGCCTGACCTCCTCGGATGTCCTGGATACAAGCCTCGCCCTTCTGCTCAGGGAGGCCATGGCCCTTATCGTGGGAGGCGTGAAGGGCCTGATGGAGGCCCTCAGGCAAAGGGCTGGGGAACACAAAGACACAGTCATGATCGGGCGTTCCCACGGCATTCATGCCGAACCTATCACCTTCGGGCTCAAGCTGGCCGTGTGGTATTCGGAAATGAACCGGCACCTGGAACGGCTGGAGGCGGCGCAGCGGGTGATCAGCTACGGAAAGATATCAGGGGCTGTGGGGACATTTGCCAACGTATCCCCATGGATTGAGGAAGGGGTCTGCAAAAAACTGGGCCTCAGGCCTGCAGAAATCTCCACCCAGATCATCCAGCGGGACCGGCACGCCCAGTATTTTTCGAGCCTCGCCTTGCTTGCAGGCACGCTGGAAAAGATTGCCGTGGAAATCAGACATCTTCAGAGAACGGAGGTCCTGGAGGTTGAGGAACCTTTTACAAAGGGGCAAAAGGGGTCCTCGGCCATGCCCCATAAGAAGAACCCTGTGGGCTGCGAAAACATCTCGGGCCTCGCCCGGCTGGTCAGGTCCAATGCCCTGGCCGCAATGGAGAATATGCCACTGTGGCACGAGAGGGACATCAGCCATTCCTCGGTGGAGAGGGTCATCGCCCCTGACAGTACCATCCTGGTTGATTATATGCTCCATCGCCTGCGGGGAATCGTGGAAGGACTGGTGGTGAATCCGGACAGGATGATGGAAAACCTCAACAAGACAAAGGGCCTCATTTTTTCCCAACAGATCCTCATGAAACTGGCCGAAAAAGGGGTGGAGAGACAAAAGGCCTATACCATGGTGCAGAGAAACGCCATGAAGGTATGGGAGAGTGGCGAGGGATTCAAGGAACTCATTTTAAAAGACCAGGAGATCGGAAGCCATCTGGACCCTGGTGAGATTGAGGCAATATTTCGGGTGGATTATCATCTCAAATACGTGGACCATATTTTTGAACGGGTGTTCAAGGAGGACAACCCTTCCGAACCGCATTGAGCCACCGCTTTCAAAGCCTTTTGAACCGCGACTGGATGCGTTTCGAAAAGACAGAACCATGGGAAAAAGCACACCAGCAAAAATATTCCTGTTTGCGGGCACCCTTTTTTTCTTTATGGCGGTATGGAACCCCTTGTCCGCCGCTGAGATCGTTTCTGCCTCCCTGTTGAAATGGCCTGAGGGCGGTTCAGACTTCGCCCTTTTGGTGGATAAGTCTGCTCAGCAGGTGTTTTTGTATCAAAGGGACGACCCCCTTAATCCTGTCAAGGTGTACCCATGTTCCACCGGAGAGGGGAACGGACCCAAGACCAGAAGAAACGACCGAAAGACCCCGGAAGGCATCTATTTTCTGACCCACTTCTATATCCAGAGGGAGTTGGCCCCCATTTACGGGAACAGTGCCTTACCCCTTGACTACCCCAACCCCCTTGATCGGGTGAAGGGGAAGACCGGACACGGCATCTGGCTCCACGGGACCAACGAGGCCTTAAAGCCAAGGGATTCCAATGGGTGTATTGTTCTGGAGAACAGAAACATCGAAGATCTCCTGGGCTACGTAGAGCTTTACGAGACCCCCGTTATTATCGCTCCCACCCTGGAACAGGCCCCCTCTAAGCGGGTGATGAGAGAGGCCCGGGAATTGGAGAAGCTGGTTGAGGACTGGAGAGTGGCGTGGGAAAAAAAGCAGATCAACCGGTACATGGCCTTTTACAGCCCTTCCTTTTTTTCGCGGGGCATGGATTGGCACCAGTGGAAGGTCTATAAGACCCGGCTCGCACAAAGATACGGCCAAATTAAGGTGAAGGTGGAAGACCTCCGCCTTTACAGGGCCAACGGGATCGTCCTGGCCCTGTTTGACCAGACCTACCGGACCGAGGGGTATTACAGTAAGGGGCAGAAAAGGCTCTATTTGGAAAAACATAAGGGGCAGTGGAAGATCATAGGGGAGTTTTTTGAAGAGGAGGAAAAGCAAAAGCAGGCCCTGGACAGGCGACGTAAGACACCACGCCAGGAGACCAAGGCCTTGGTCTATGCCTGGAAGAGGGCCTGGGAGAGTAAAAAGCTGCAGACCTATATTTCCTTTTATGATCGCACTTTTCATTCCCAAGACATGGATCTAAAGGCCTGGAGGCGATATAAGGCAGGCCTTAACAGGAAATACCGCTCCATTGATATCCGCATCAGCCGGCTTCGGGTGGTCCACATGTCGGATAAGCATGCCCATGTCCGGTTCAAGCAGGACTACCGGGCCGACACCTACCATGACCTGGGGGTAAAGGATTTGTTCCTGATTAGACGCGGTGGGCACTGGAAGATCAAGAAGGAGATATGGCGACCCATAACCTAAAATCCCCGCCTGTAAAAGGGAAGGCCCGCCGGAGATCTGATTTGACGGTGATGATCGCCGGGCCGGTGGGAAAGATCCGGACCTTCAGGATTTCCTCCGGCTTCCTGTTCTGGACAGCCCTGTTTTTCGCCCTCTTTATCGTGGCCTCTATTGTCTTCATCAACATGTATTTTGAAGAGCGCCGTTCCAGCAAGACCCAGATGGTCCTCTTAAAGGGACTCAAGCATGAAATCGAGGTAACCAAAAGGCAACTCTACCGTTCCAGGCAGCGCCTGGCCCTGCTGGAAGACACCATCTATGAACGCAGGGAAGATCAGGAAGAGGCTTCCGGGGAAAAAGAAGGAGATGGGGAAAAGGTCCAAGATGAAGGGCTTGAAGGTAAGGAGGATTCGGTTGAGGATTTTGCCGAAGTCCCTGAGGAAAGGGTGGTGGAAGTAAAGGGCCTGCGGGTGCGCAGAGACGGGCCAAGATTGAATGTCCTGTTTAGGCTGACCAACGCAAACCGCGGCCATGGCGCGGTAAGCGGATACGTGCACATCATAGCCATGAATAAGGATTCCGACCCGCCCCAGACCTGGGCCTACCCAAAGGTGGCCTTGAGGGACGGCCTGCCCATTGACTTTAAACAGGGCAAGCTTTTTTCCATCAAGCGGTTCCGGCGCTTCCGGGCGGAATATTTTATTGATTCAGGGATTGGGCCTCCCGATTCGGTTAAGGTCCTTGTCTACGATGAGGCCGGGGAGGTGATCCTTGAGAAGGAATATGAGTTCAAAGATGTATCATAGCCGGGGTTACCCTTGGGGGGTTCGGCTTTTGGGCCTGGTCCTTTTTGCCCAGGCCCTTTGCCTGCTCTATCCCGTGCCTGGACGTTGTAAAAGAGAGCATCTGGTCTATTTTCCGAATAGTGCCCATGAGCTCAATGTGTACCAGATTTCCGGGCAGAGGCCGGGGAAAACTCTCATGCTGATTGGGGGTATCCAGGGGAATGAACCTGGAGGGTTTCTCTCTGCGGACCTTTATGCAGACATGAGCCTGGAGAAGGGCAACCTCATCGTGATACCCAGGACCAATTTTTACTCCATCCTTCTCAATCAAAGGGGCCCCCACGGAGATATGAACAGGAAATTCGGCGGCGGTGAAAAGGCCTCGGGTCACACCATGGAGGACAAGATCGTTTCTATTGTCAAGAAATTGATAGGCAAAAGCGATTACCTCCTTAACCTGCATGACGGATCCGGGTATTATGCTCCCCGATATATCGATAAATGGCGTAATCCCAGTCGATTCGGCCAGTCCATTATCGCAGACTGTGAACGCTATGCGGTCCATCCCACCGGGCAAGTCCTTGAACTGGGCCGGATGGCCAGAAAGGTGATCAGCGAAGTCAACCCCCATATCAATAACGATCTCCACAGGTTCCATTTCAACAATACCCGGACCGGCGATCCGGATAGTATACACAAGGAGCAACGCCGGTCCGCCACCTATTACGCCCTGACAAAACACCATATCCCGGCCTTTGGTGTGGAGATCTCCAAGTTCTTGCCCAGCCTTGATCTGAAAGTTCGATACCACAAACTGGTGATTAATGCCTTTATGAAGCTCTTCGATATAGTCCCCGAATATCCAGGGTGGGTCCTGGATCCGCCCGTGCTTAAGTACCTGGTCCTTTCGGTGAACGGTCAGACCCCCATCGTGGTCAAGGACAGAGAGGAGGTCCACGTCCAACCCGGGGACACCCTTCATGTGGCCCATATCGAGGCCAACTATGAGCGGGGGCTAAGCCTGGATATCCTTGGTTGGGGCGACCTGAACGATTTTCGGAAGGATTTTGTTGTCGCCGAGAGTACGCGCATGATTGTTCGTAAGGACAACAAGAAAATCGCAGAAATCCCCATAAGGGTTTCCACGGACCGCCGGGTCAAGGCGGTGGAGTGGGAGGCCGTAAGTGGCCCCAGATACCTGCTGGTTCAGGCCAAGGGACTCCGTCTTCTCCTGGCCGACGGAGAAACCCTTGAACTGCTCCAGGGTGATACCCTGAAAATTTTGGACGTCCTCCCCCCGGCTGCCCCCGGTGAGGCACTAAAGGTCAATTTCAAGGGATTTGTTTCAAACTGGGCAAACAATAAGGGCGAGGACAGGGGTTCCATGATTCACACGGGAAAGGATCTTCTCAAAAGATATTCACTTCACAAGAAGGGAGAGCTTTACCAGATCGTGGTGCTCAAAAAAGAAGAGCTTGTGGCAAGATTCCTGGTCCGCCTCCGGAAACCCACCGTAAAATACCTTGTCTTTAAAGCGGAGGACCAGTCTCATCATCTCCTCAGGCCGGGCGAATCCCTTTCCCTATCACAGGGAAGCACCCTGTGCCTGGAGGAAATCCAGACAGACCTCCATGACCAAAGGGGACTTCATCTATGCCTTCAAGGGCGCCAACTGAGGCCGGGAGAGAAAAAAGGGGTGAAGGACCTGCTGCGGGGGTGCAAGGGTCAAAAGAGGTGTGAAGCACTGATCAAGAAAGGTTCCCTTGTCATGGGCCGGGTTTACCTGGTGCGCCCATGGTGACCTGAAGGAAGAAGGAGGGGCCTTACACCGGAGAGAGCCTGAGCAGGTCATCGTGGGGATCGGCTTTCTTGACTTCCACCCCGATCTCCTGACCCGGGGTGAGAAGCATCCCATTCTGCTTTTTGATTTCCGAAATCAGGTAGAAGTCCGTCAAGACAATCCGGTATTTGGTCTTGAGTTCGTCCAGCACAATGGCCTTAAACCGCTCGCCAACCTGCTGGCTCAGAAACTTGAGTGTCCAATAACGCAACCGGTTTCTCTTGATAATTTCAAGGTTTCTCACGGTAGGTTCAGCGGTGAGTCTGATCTCTTCCAGCCCTGCCTCATCAACCAACGGCCCTTGTTTTGTGAGCCAGTTCCTGATTTGACGCTGGGTCACCAGATCAAGGTACCGCCTGATAGGGGAGGTGCACTGAATGTACATGTCCACGCCCAGGCCGCTGTGGGGCACGGGCGTGGATTGGATCTGGAGGGGGCTCAGTTTCCGCCGTTGCTGCAAGACATAAAAGAGATATCCTTTGTCCCCGGAGGTGAGGACCTCGCTGGGCGGCGACTGGGTCCTGTAAAGCACAGGGATGCGGTTCTCACTGCAAAATCGGGCGGCAAGCCAATTATAGAGGATCATTAATTCGGCGACCATCATCCTGGAAGGGGTCGTCTGGCTGACCGTATCCAGGCTCACAGAGCCGTCAGGATTGACGGTCACCTGTAATTCAGGGAGGGCTAGGCTAAGGCCGCCCTGGTCCATCCTGGCCTGGCGAAGCCGTTGACTCAGTCGGTGGATCTCCTGAAAGAGGGGCACCCTTTCAAGGGATTCATTCACTTCCTCATAGGTAAGCTGCTCTTTGACCCGGATGATGCTGGGGACAAATCGGTAATGGAGGAGCTCTCCCTGTTTGCTGAAATGCGCCAGGAGAGAGAGTGTGGGCCTGTCACAACCCTGTTTGAGGCTCAGAGTGTTCTGGGACAGGGCAGGAGGAATCATGGGTACCTGTCTGCGGGGCAGGTAGAGGGAAGAGGCCCTTTCCGCGGCCAGTCGATCCAGGTCGGTATCCGGAGAAACAACCGCGGCTACATCAGCGATATGGACCCCCAGGTGGATCTCGTCTCCTACGATTTCAAGGCTCATTGCGTCATCAAAATCGCAGGTATAGGGACCGTCAATAGTGATGATGTGGGTGTAGGTCAGGTCTTCTCGGCCGGCAAGATCGATGGTTTTTTGAGCCAGCCGGTCCGATAATTCCAGGTCCCTTTCCGAAAAGGAAGTATCGATGTCAAATCTGAGGAGGTCCAGGTTTTCATCTTCCTCCCAGGCTCCGAGCCTCACAAGAAGGGCCCTGGCTTCCCCGATATCGGTTATGCCGGCCCTGGACAGGAGCTCTTTTCCGTATTTGAGGTTGGGAGCGTCCGCGCCGTAAAGGGCCAGTTCCTTGAGCAGGGTCACGATTTCTTCCTTAAAGGGCATTTCAGCAGGTTCCTGACCCGCTTTGACCTCTTTGAGCCAGGCGCTGCCCTGGTTGAATTTTTCTTCCCTCAAGGCCTCTTCTTGCTTCTGCCTGATCATCTGGCTGACCTTTGCCTCGGAGTTGGGCAGAAAGCGACCATCCTTGAGTTTAAAATAGAGTCTGTCTTCAAAGAGGCCCCGCATGACTGCGGAGAGGTGATCATCGGATATGGAATCGCCAAATACGAGTTGGGCCAGGTAGGTGTGGTTGAAGCTTTCCTGTTCGTCCCTGATAAGTTCCCAGAGTTCTTCTACATCAAACTGCTCTTTTAGGCGGTTTCTTGCCTCCTCTGTCTGCCTCAGTCTTTCAAGAAGCTCTTCCCTGGGTTTAATGGGGTCTATGGCCGACTGAGAGATGAGAACGGCCCGCTTGGGGGAGAGATTTACCTCTCGATTTGAAGGGGTTAGGAGGTGAAGGCGGTTGCCTTTGTCCTGAAGGCAAAGGGTGCAAACAAACCTCCCCTGGTCGATATATTCGATGATTTTTCCTTCATTCATATGAAAACAGGGGGTCCTTTTTTTCTTCTTCCTACCACTTACCACATCTACTAACAGGTGGTATGGGTTCTGTCAACCGCGACACCCGGCCCCTTCTCCGTGGGTCTCCACCCAAAATCCTTCATCAAAATTCTCGATAGACCCCGTTGTCGCAAAGGCATTGAGCTCCTAGACATATAGCTGCAGTAAAACAGGAACTTATGCTGTTTTACATCGGGGTTTGCATATCATTATGGTGAATTCCAAATTTAAATCGTTAAAAGTGGCATTTGAAGCCATAGACGGCAAAATGCAGAATCCTTAATCGCCCTTTATCCAACAACGGGGTAGACAATGATAATGAATGATTTTGGACAATCCCTGGATAATTGCAATCCCCGGAAGTCTCTGGTAAAATGCTGAAAAAGACACCCCATGAAGCAGTCCCCATTCAATAAGCGAATAGAGGCCCTCCGGCAATTCCTGGAAGGCCCGGAAACGGAACACTGTGATACCCTATGGATCCTTCAGCCCGAGAACAGGCGGTATCTCTCCGGTTTCAGGGCCGGAGACCCCCAGCTTACCGAATCATCCGGGTCCCTCCTCATCAACAGGAACCGGTGTGTCCTGATAACGGACTCAAGGTACACCTTGGAGGCCCAAAGGGAGGCACAGGGCTTTGAGCTCCATACCTTCAGAGAAGACCTTGCAGAGGGGCTTTCAACCGTCCTTGGGAGCCTGGGTTGCCGGAAGCTGGGCTTTGAAGCGGATTTCGTGACCTGGGGCCTCCACCGCCGGGTGAGTGACAGGCTCGGTGAGCTGTCACCCCCTGTGGACCTGGTCCCCTTAGAGGGACTCATAGAGGGGATGCGGGAGGTGAAAGACGACTCGGAGATCTCGGCCCTGGAGGATTCTGCGATGCTCATGTCCCGAGTCCTGGATGAAGTGATCAGGGGGCTCAAACCTGGGCTTATGGAGAGGGAGGTGGCCTGGCAAATAGAGGCCCTGGTTCGCGAGGCCGGGGCGGAAGGGGTGGCCTTTCCCCTCATAGTGGCTTCCGGCCCCAATGGCGCTTTGCCCCATGCCGTGCCCACAGACAGGAGACTTGCCGTGGGAGAGCCCCTTATCCTGGATGTGGGTGCCAGGCTGGAAGGGTATTGTTCCGACATGACCAGGACGGTCTTCTTAGAGGATCCCGATCCCCAATTCCGATCCGTGTACCGGACTGTCCGGGAGGCCCAGTTGCGGGCCCTTGATCAGATCCGGCCGGGTGTGGAGAGCACTCATGTGGACGGCATCGCCAGGCAGTGCATCGAGGAGGCGGGTTTTGGAGAGTACTTCGGTCACGCACTCGGCCATGGGGTGGGCCTGGCCACCCACGAGCGGCCGAGACTTGGTCCCCGAAGGCCGGTCTTCCTTCAAGCGGGGATGGTGGTCACCGTGGAGCCCGGGATCTACATTCCCGGGAAGGGAGGGGTGAGGCTGGAAGAAATGGTGGTTGTTGAGCCGGCCGGTGCCGGGATACTGACCAAGAATGGATGGTTCTATGACTTCCCCCCCTAAAGAAAGGACAGACCCGGCCCAGGGCATGGACAGCCTTACAGATCAGTTTATCCACTATCTCTGGGTTGAAAGGGGGCTGGCGAAAAACACGGTCCAGGCCTACAGCAGGGATCTGGTCAGGTTCGCCCGGTTTCTTCAGAGAGAGGGCCTCACGCCCCTGGAGGTGAACCGGGAGCATCTCGGGGAATACTTCCATCTCCTCGGGAAGGGGCATTCGGCCCGGACCGTAGCAAGAAATATCTCCGCCCTAAAGGCCTTTTTTCGCTTTCTGGTCTCCGAAGGTCGAATAAAGCACAACCCTGCAAGACTTCTGGAAACCCCGAAGCTCCTAACCAGGCTTCCCGGGGTCCTGAGCAAAAGTGAGGTGCTACAGCTCCTTTCCAGCCCTGATCCTTCCACCGCCACAGGACAGCGGGACCGGGCCATGTTGGAACTCCTTTATGCCTCGGGATTGCGGGTGTCGGAATTGGTGGGGCTGAAGGTCTTGGATATCAACCTTGAGGTGGGCTATGTAAGGACCCTTGGCAAGGGTTCCAAAGAGCGGGCCGTTCCCTTGGGGGAAAAGGCAATGAACGCCCTCAGGGATTACCTCCAGGACGGCCGGGGCCGGTTGACAAAGGGAAGAGACACCCCCTGGCTGTTTTTGAATCGCAGGGGGGGGCCGCTAACCCGGCAAGGGTTCTGGAAAATCATCAAGGAATACGGAAGGAGAGCGGGGATAAAAAAGAGACTGACCCCTCACAGTATACGACACTCCTTTGCCACCCACCTCCTGGAAGCGGGGGCCGACCTGAGGGCCGTCCAGGTCATGCTGGGTCATGCGGATATTTCAACCACCCAGATCTACACCCATGTCACGAGAGAACGGCTTAAGGAACTCCATGAGATGTATCATCCCAGACCCTGAGCAGGGTCTGAGAAACAGGGTAAAGCGGCGCCGGGATCGAAATGGGTGAAATTATTGACTTCAAGGGTCGATTTCAAAAGCCGACGGACAATCTCGCCTCCCTCAAACCCTGGGAATTTCGAAGGGCGGATTGGGAGACCCCCCACTTTATTCAGATGTTGAAGTCCCAGTCCGCCAAACTGGAGACCCATCGTCAGGAGGTCTATAAAGAAGGGCACAAAGGGATCCGGCAGCTTCCTCCCCATTTCGTCTTAAAGGGAGGGATGGGTTACACCATTCGGGCGGCCTATGCCTACAGGGGCAATGAAGAGACGATGCGAGAGGTCTATTATCTGACAGGATTGGTGGATTGCATGATCAACCAGGTCAATCCCCTCTTGCGCACCGATTTGCTCCGGGCCATGTACAAGGAGATCTTCAGGATGAAGAAGGCCCTCAACACCCACTGGTACGGATCTCTGGATCAAGTCCTGCTTCCCATCGACGCCTATTTTTATAATGAACCGGCGTACCGGTCTTCTTTGAGGAGGGCCCGGACCATGAAAGAACTCTACCGGATGATCAGGAAGGGAACGGATGAGATGTTTGACATCCTTGCCCTCCAATATGTCTTTTATAGCCCTGGAGTAGGAGGATAATGGCCATGGAATCCGTAAGGGCTCTTAAAGAGGAAATAGACCGGTTGAGGGCCGCTCTGAATCGCAGAGAGGAAGAGACCGAGAAGCTGAAGGTGAGCAACCTCTTTCTGGAGGCCTTGTTTCACGGGATCCAGGAGGAGATCATGGTGGTTGATCAGGATTTCGTGATTCAAGATGTGAACAAGACCTTCCTGGATTCCCATGGCATCCGGAAACAGCATGCCCTTGGACGGAAGTGTTACGAGGTGGCGAGCAGTTCAAAGAGCTCCTGCGGTTTTGGGACCGCCTCCTGTCCCCTTGAAAAGACCAAGGAAACAGGAGAGCGGGAAGAGGTCACCCATTATCTTCAAAAGAAGGAGGGAGGCCTCAAGGAATTGCTCCGTATCATGTACCCTGTGGCCTATAAGAGAAAGACGCCCAAATATTTTGTGGAGATCACCCGGGACGTGACCGAGTACCGCGACCTGATCAGGAAACTGCAGTCCTCTGAAAAGAAATTTAGATCCATCCTGGATACGGCCACGGACGCCATTTTGAGCATTGACGAGGGCCACAGGATTATTCTCTTTAACAATGCGGCCCAGCAGATTTTTGGCTATTCCAGGTCCGAAGTCCTGGGCAAGAACCTTAATATGCTCATCCCTCCCCAATATGGGGATCATTACCGATTTGTGCGGAGATTTCTAGAGACAAAGGAGCCCAGGATCATGGGTGAAACCCTCAACCTCACCGGTTTTAGGAAGGGGGGCGAGGAGTTCCCCCTTGAGCTCGGCCTGTCCTACCATGAACTGGAAGAAGGGGTCACCTTTACGGCCATTATCAGGGATGTGTCCACCCAGAGGCAACTGGAGAAAAAGCTCCTTCAGACGGAGCGTCTCGCCGCTGTGGGGCAGACGGTGGCCCACGTAGCCCATGAAATCAAGAATCCCCTTATGATCATAGGCGGGTTTTCCCATCAGATCAAAAAGAGTCTCACCGATGAGAATTCACTCCGGAAACTGGACATGATCCTTGATGAGGTGGTTCGGTTGGAAAGGCTGGTAGAGAGCCTGGGCGATTTCACCAAGGTATACAAGCTTGTAAAGCGGCCCGCCCACATCAATGTGGTGATGGAGGATGTGTTACGGATCATGGGGGAGATCTATCCCGCAGAAAAATATGGGTTCAGGGCGGCCCTTTCTTCTGATCTGGAAGAAATTCATTGCGATCCGGACAAACTCAAACAGGTGTTTATGAATATTATCGCCAACGGCGTGGAGGCCATGGAGGAGGGTGGGACCATCGCCATCAGGACCCAAAAACGGCAAAACGGCGTGGAGATACAAATCAGTGATGAAGGAATCGGCATCGGCGAAGCCGATCTTCTCCACATATTTGAGCCCTTTTATACCACCCGCAAGAGGGGTTCCGGGCTGGGTTTGTCCATTTCCTACAAAATTGTGGAGGCCCACAATGGGGAGATCTCAGCCGTGAGCAAGCCGGGGAAGGGAACCACCTTTGTGATTAGGCTTCCTGCCGAGTAGAAAAGACCTTAAATTTTTTAAATTTGACAAAGATGGGAGAGAATGCTAAATTAAAGTTTTGGCGCGGGGTGGAGCAGTCAGGTAGCTCGTCGGGCTCATAACCCGAAGGTCGGTGGTTCGAATCCGCCCCCCGCT
>CAZNLL010000114.1:0-12979 GCA_964573885.1 uncultured Desulfobacteraceae bacterium
AGCTCTTTGAAAGCCAGGAATATATCAACCTGAAAAAAGAGATCATGGAGACCTATGAGAACAAAGGCAAAAGCTTTTTCAAGAATCTGGACCAGAAGGTGAAAGAGGAGGGCTTTGCCCTGGTGGATATCCAGATGGGGCAAATCAAACGACCGGAGGTCATGCCTTTGGTGGACGGAAACCCCGTGCATATAGACCAGGTTGAGGAGATGGTGGAGAAGGGCCGATTCCCCAAGGAGGAATTCGAGGGTCTCAAGGAGAAGCACGCCAGGCTGAGAGAACAGATAGACCAGATTTTTCTGGAATTGAGGGATCTTCAAAAAGAGGTTCAGGAAAAGATTGAAAAAATGGACCGGGTCATGTTTATGGATAACGCCATCCGCCTGGCCGAACCTCTCCAGAAACAGTTTAAGGCGGAACCCGTAAAGAACCACCTTAAGGCCATGCTGGATGATATGGCGGATAACCTCCAGATCTTCCGTCCCCAGCCCCAGCCCCAGCCTTCCATGGCGGGCCTTATGGGTCTCCTTCCCGGAGGCGATCCCTTTCAGCCCTATCAGGTCAATCTGCTGGTGGACAACAGGGACCAAAAAGGGCCCCCGGTCATTGTGGAGACCTACCCCACTTATCGAAACATCTTCGGTAGCATTGAAAGGGTGGTGGACCGTAGCGGGGTGTGGCGCACCGATTTCAGCAAGATCAAGACCGGATCCCTGATCAAGGCCAACGGCGGGTATCTGGTCCTCAATCTGCTTGACGCCATTGTGGAGCCCGGTGTGTGGCGGGGCCTTAAGAGGGCCTTGAAGAGCGAAAAACTGGAAATCCAGACCTATGACCCCTTTTATCTCTTCACCACCAGCGGGTTGAAGCCCGAACCCATTGAGCTGGATGTGAAGGTGGTGGTTATCTCTGATCTCTATCTCTACCACCTTCTCCTTAACTATGACGATGATGTGAAAAAGATCTTCAAGATCCGGGCCGATTTTGACACCTCTATGGACAAGAATGATGAAAGCATCCGGCAGTTCGCCGAATTCATCAAGCGCAAGACGGATGAGGATAAACTGCGGCCCCTTGACGGAACAGCCGTGGCCGCCCTGGTGGAACATGCAGTGCGCCTTACAGGCCGCCAGGAAAAGATCTCCACCGGTTTCCCGGAGATCACCGATCTGCTAAGGGAGGCCGATTTCTGGGCCGGGGAAGACAAACAGTCCCAGGTCAAAGAGGCCCACGTGGACAAGGCCATAGAGGCCCGGATATACAGGACCAATCTCATTGAAGAACACATCCAGGAGATGATCGATCGCGGCACCCTGATGATTGCCTCCACCGGTGAGGTGGTGGGGCAAGTGAACGGCCTGGCCGTGTATGATCTGGGAGACCATATGTTCGGGAAACCCTCCAGGATTACCGCCTCCACCTCCATGGGCCGGGCGGGGATCATTAATATTGAAAGGGAGGCGGACCTGTCCGGAAACACCCATAACAAGGGGGTCCTGATCCTGGGTGGTTATCTTCGCAAGAAATACGCCCAGGACAAACCCCTCACCATAAGTGCCAGTCTCGCCTTTGAGCAGTCCTACGGGGCCGTGGATGGGGACAGTGCCTCCTCAGCGGAGATCTACGCCCTCCTTTCAAGTCTCTCTGGGGTGCCGCTCAGGCAGTACATAGCGGTTACCGGTTCGGTCAATCAAAAGGGAGAAATCCAATCCATCGGCGGGGTGAACCAGAAGATAGAGGGGTTTTACGACTGCTGCCGCCTCAAAGGGCTCACCGGGACTCAAGGGGTGCTGATCCCGGAGAGCAATATCAAGGATCTCATGCTTAGGAAAGACGTGGTGGAAGCCGTAAAAAAGGGTGAATTCCACATCTACCCGGTCCAGACCATTGACCAGGGCATTGAGATCCTGACCGGCAAAAAGGCGGGAGTCCGGAAAAAGGACGGAACCTATCCAAAGGGCACGGTCAACGCCCTGGTGGATGAGAAACTTAAAGATCTGGCCGAAGGGCTTAAGGGCTTTGGGGAAAAGGGTGACGAGGGGGCCAAGAAAGGGGGCAAAAGAAAAGGGGGCGCCAAGAAGAAAAAGACCTCATGAATATATCTCATATTTCCCTATCGAGCCCCATCCAGGAAAAGATCGGGTGGGCCGAGGAGACCTACTGGGCATTTAAGGATCGTCTCCTAAAAGATGAGGAGATCGCCCGCCTCCTGGAACGGCTGAACCGTGCGGCCCTGGACTCCCAAAAAACCATGGTCGAGGCCGGCATTGCCCATATATGCAGGAAGTGCGAAGAAGAGGAGGGCGGCTCCTGTTGCGGGACCGGCCTGGAGGACCGCTATGACCCGTGGCTTCTCCTTATCAACCGGCTTCTCGGGGTCAGCCTCCCCCGTGTCCGGAACAACCAAAAGAGCTGTTTTTTCCTGGGCCCGCAAGGGTGCCTCCTCCGGGCCCGCCACGTGATCTGCATCAATTATCTCTGCAAAAGAATCACCGACCGTATCGATCCCCTGAAGATTCATGCCCTGAGGAAGAAGGAGGGGGAGGAGATTGAAATCCTCTTCATCCTCCATGAAAAACTTAAGACGGCCCTGGCCTCTAAGGCGTAATCCATGGATAAGGTGCTTCAAAAAACCCTTGGGAGGGTAGCCCGGTACTATGACCAAAGAAAAGTGGGGGACGTAGGCCCCTTGGGTTTCAGGCGTTCCACAGACCTGGGGACCCTTTTCTCCTGTGTGGACCGTCTCACGGAATACGGGATTATCCGCCCGGAGACCCGGTTTCTGGACCTGGGGTGTGCCGACGGCCGGGTGAACGTGTTTTTGAGTTACCTGGTCCGCATCTCTGTAGGCATTGAACTGGATGAATGGACCCTAGATGAATATGCGCCTTTGAGATCCGGGCTGGAAGAGCGCCTCAAGAGGGAGGGCCTCTTGGCTCCCCCTGAAAACATCTTGCTCTTTCACGGGGATGCCACGGACCAGAGGCTCCATCAAGAAATCCGCCAAGAGGCGGGGCCGGCCTTTGAAGAATTCGACCTCTTCTATACCTATCTTGTGATGCATGAGGAGTTCGCCCGCTTGATCGAGGAAAGGGCCAAGACCGGGGCCGTATTCATGGTTTATGGCCTGGACAGGATCATGCCCTGCTATGAGGGGTTTCGCCTCATGGAGGATCTGAGCCCCTTGGAAGGCATCCTGGCCCTGTATCGGAAGGACTAGAAGTCCCGGGAGCCCCCGGGGCGGACCGGCGAGGCCAGACTCAGATAGGTGTCCCCTTCCCTGAACATGAGGCGTTTGTCCACCATCATCCGCAAAAAGGGATCGGCCCTTTCCTGTCCCAGCCCTGGAAAGTGGGCCAGGATTCGGGACAGGGACTGCGGTTTTCGGCAAGAGAGGTAGATTTTCCTGGAGGTCCCTTTCAAGCGGTGGGTCATGTCTTGTTGCCCCGGCCGGCGCTGGCGGATAATCATGAAGTCCCTCCCGTCCTGGTAGGAGAGGGCGGGTCCGGACCCGGGCCTCTTGTGAAGCGTGTCATAGGCCTCTTTCCATCTCTCCAGCTTTTCCCTCACAGGCCGCCACAGCCGGTGCTGATATCGTACACTGCCGTAGTAGCCCTGAATCATGAGCACCAGACCCTTGAGCACGGGCGCCGGGAAAAGGTGCCTGTAAAAGGGGTGGGGAGTCACCCTCTTGATCCCAAAGTCACCGGGACTGTGCCAGACAGGGCTGCCGTATCCCAGCCAGAAGGGGATGCCCTTTAACGGCCTGAATGGAAAAGCAAATTCCACGTTGGCCAAGGTCTCTTCCACATCCGCTTGGTCACTGGAAGGGAAGTTGAGAATGAGGTTTCCCGTCAGACCGGGGAGGCCTTCTTCTTCACAGTTTCGCATGATCTCCAGGTTGGTAATGGCCGTGGTGCCCTTGTTGATTTTTTTGAGGAGCCGGGTGCTCAAGGATTCAACCCCAACCTGGACTTCTGCCATCCCGGCCCGGCCCATGGCCGCCAGGACCGTCCGGGGGGTGGTGGCCCGGATTTCCGCGAAGAGCCTCAGGTCGAGCCCAAGGCCCTCAATGGCCCTGAAGAGCTCCTCCAACCCCTTGGCCGGGAGGAGGTTGTCCATAAAGGATATGGAGAGGGTCTGGTAGCGGTCTACAAGGGCCTTGAGTTCCCCTGTTATGCGCGCCTGCGATTTGGCCCGGTAGCCCCGCCATTGGAGGTTGAGATTACAAAAGGCACACCCCGAGCGCCCTTGGGATCGACCGGCCTTCCGCCACCAGCAGCCCCTGGAGATTTCCATAGGGATTTTGGGAAGAAATCTCCTCTCCGGTTTCAGGGATTCAAGGTCTCTGAAATAGTCACTGTAGTCCGGAGAGGGCAGGTCATCCAGGCGGGGCGCCTGGGAGCCCTCTTTGGAAAGGAGGGCCCCGGATCGGCGGACGAGGCCGGGCACGGCAGGAGGCTCCGGTGATTCGGGGCGTTGGCTTAAGGTCCTTAGGAGATAAAGGAAGGGAACTTCCCCTTCGCCGCGGATGACAAAATCGATTTGGGGAAAAGTCCGAAGGAGGCTTTCCCCCAGCTGACCGGCGCAGGCGGAACCTCCAACCACGATTTTGAGGGCGGGCGCCCGCTTTTTGATTTCCTGGATGAAGTAGAGGGTCGAGGTAAGCTGGCCCAGGCAGATGGAAAACCCGACAAGGCCATATCGTTTCCAATCCTCTTGGGAGAGCAAGCCCTGGGAATGGGTCTCAAGGCTGTGGCAAAGGATATCAAAGTCATGGATCCGGCCCCCGGGGAGCCGGGCCGTCTGTCTTTTCCAAAACCGGGAGATGCGGAACCGCTGATCCGGATAAAGAAGGGCGGCGTAGGGAGGCTCCGAAAGCCAGGTCCTCTCGGATATAGGCCCGTAAAGGTCATAGCCCAGGGCTGAGGCGATGCCCAGGTAGAGGTGATGGGTTCGTACCTGGATGGAGGGAAGGTGCTCTTTGAGATAGGCCTTGAGCGCTCCTATCTGGACCGAAGGTCGGTTGAAAAGGGGCCACGGCGCAGAAACCAGGGCCACCTCGTTGGGCGTCAAGAGCGGCTACTCCTTGGCCTTTTCCAGGCCCATGTCAAAGGCCTTGAGATTGGACTCGAGGAAGGTCTTTTTGGTAAAGACGGATATGGCCTTCTTCATGTCCTCCGCACCGATGGGCACGGTTCCCGAGCCGATAAGGGCCCCCAACATGACCATGTTCAGGGACAGGGGGTTTCCCGCGTCCCGGGCCAGGCCGTTGCCGTCCAGGGCTATGGTTTTTTTTGCCTTGCCCTTGATAAGGTCTAGGATTTGCTCCACAGGGGGATAAGTGCCCTGGCCCACGGCTACAGTGAACGGCGGGAGAGGGTGGGTATTGGTGATCACCACCGTGTCATGGTTACATTTTCCCAAGGCCCGAAGGGTCTCAACGGGCTCGAATCCGATGAGCACGTCCGCCTCACCCGCGGATACGATGGGGCTGGTCACCTCTCCCATAAGAACGGCCGATTCCACAATACCACCCCGCTGGGCCATACCGTGGATCTCACTTACCACGGCAGGAATGCCTACGGACAGAGAGGCCTCTCCCAAAAGACGGGATGCGAGAAGATTTCCCTGACCACCAACGCCGATAAAGACGAGTCTCCTGGTTTCCATAGAAGCCTCCAATTATTCCTTTAAGGGAAGGATTGCATTTTCGGGACAGATCTGGGCACATACCGAGCAACCGATACACATATTGCTGTCAATCTCCACCTGTTCCCCTTCCAGGTACATGGCAGGACAGGCCAGCTTGTTGATGCAATCCCGATGGTTTTTGCACTTGTGGTGATTGATATAGAAAGCCTTGGACCTCTTGAGCTGCCCGATGGCCCTGGCAAAGAGGGGACAAAATTCCCTGGATATGATCACCGAAACCCCGTCATATTCCCTGGCGGCCTTGACCGCCTCAATGGTCTTCTTGACCTTAAAGGGCTTGACCACGTGGACATCTTTCACGCCGCACCCCCGGACCAGTTCTTCCAGGGAGACCTGAGTCAAAGCCACCCCCATGGGCTGGGTATCAACCCCCGGATGGGGCTGGTGCCCGGTCATGGCCGTGGTGCCGTTATCCAGGATGACCAGGGTGAAGCGGTGGTTGTTATGGACCGCGTTGATAAGGCCGGTGATTCCCGAGTGGAAAAAGGTGGAGTCTCCGATAAAAGAGACCACCTCCTGGTTGGTGGCCCGGGAAAAGCCACAAGAGGTGCTGACGGAAGACCCCATGCAAATAACCAAATCGGCCATGGAGATGGGTGGCAAAAGTCCCAGGGTGTAACAGCCTATATCCGTAGGATTAATGGCGTCCGGGCCAAAGGCCTCTTTGACTGCATAGTAGGTGGCACGGTGGGGACAGCCGGCACAAAGGTTGGGCGGCCTTCCGGGCAGGTCCGGTATGTCGGAGAGGTCCGGTGTTTGGGGTCCGGTGTAATCCACCCCAAAATAGTCGGCCAGGGCTTTGCGCACCATGCCCGGGTCGTATTCAAAGAGACGGGAAAGTCCCCCCACGCCCTTTCCCATGATAGGGAGGGTGATCCCCTTTACTTGGGCCAAGGCCCTCAGGTCGTTTTCCAGAATCGGTTCCAGCTCCTCCACCACCAGCACCTTTTCCACTTGCCCGAAAAAGCGGAGGCAAATACCCTTGGGCAGGGGCCAGGAAAGGCCCAGTTTAAGGATGCTCACCTTGTCTCCTATTCCCAGATCTGACACCGCATCGCTCACATAGTTGAAGCTCACTCCATTGGCCACAATACCCCAGGTCCCGCTTCCGATGATCCGATTTTCGGGCCAGGACTCTGACTTATCCTCTGCCTTGTCATATTTTTCCAGGAGGAGTTTGTGGAGGTTTCTGGAAACGGCAGGGACGCACACATAATGGAAGGGGTCCTTCTTAAAGGTGGTCTTGGCCGTGATGGGCTTGAGCTCCCCCAACCGGACCGCTCCCCTGATATGGTTGAGCCGGGTGGTGGTCCTCAGGATGACCGGGAGTCCGAGTTCCTCGGAGAGATCAAAGGCGGCCACGGTCATGTCCTTCATTTCCTGGGTATTGGTAGGCTCCAGCATGGGAAGGCTGGAAAGCTTTGCATAGTAGCGGTTGTCCTGCTCGTTTTGGCTTGAGAAGAGATAGGGATCATCCGCACTGATAATGACCATCCCCCCCTTGACCCCGGTATAGGCGAGGGTCATCAAGGGATCGGCCGCCACATTGACCCCGACGTGTTTCATGGTCACCATGGTCCTGAGGCCGGAAATGGCTGCTCCGGCACCCACTTCCAGGGCCACCTTCTCGTTGGTGGAATACTCAAAGTAGAGGTCTGTCTCCTGGCTGATACGGAAGAATTGTTCAGGAATCTCCGATGAGGGCGTCCCTGGATAGCAAGTGGCAAAGGCCACCCCTGCTTCGAGGGCGCCGCGGGCAACGGCCTCGTTGCCCAGTAAAAGCATCTCCTTCCCCGGACTGTCTGTCAAGAGTTTGTGCATGGTTTACCCCCGGTCAATAGGGTTTTAAACTTGGAAAAAATCGCCCGGCCATTAAAGATCATCGCCTTGTAAATGTCAAGGAGACTGCACCCCTGCGGCTTTGAACCGGCCCTCTCCCCCTAGACCTTGAAACTCGCTGTGGTTCCGGCATACTTTTCTCTCAGCTTGGGCTTTTCGATCTTCCCGGTGGGATTTCGGGGCACTTGGTCAAAGAAGACCTTGCGGGGCCTCTTGTAACGGGGCAGCGCCTCACAATAGGCAAAGAAGTCTTCTTCAGTCATGGCCTTGCCCGGTTTGAGCTGTACGATGGCGGCCCCGATTTCGCCCAGGCGTTCATCAGGGATGCCGATCACGGCGGCATCCTGTACGTCCTGATTTTCCATGAGAAAGTCTTCTATCTCCACGGGGAAGATGTTTTCCCCGCCTGTGATAATCACGTCTTTCTTGCGGTCCACCAGCCAGATGAAGCCATCCTCATCCACCCGGGCCATATCTCCTGTGAGGAGCCAGCCGTCTACAAGGGTGTTTTTGGTGGCCTCGGGATTTTTGTAGTAGGCCTTCATGTTGCCCGGGCCCTTTACGGCAAGTTCCCCCGTTTCTCCCTTGGAAACATCTTTGAGGTCGCTCTGGACGATCCTGTATTCCCAGTCGAAGCCCGGAACCCCGATGGCCCCTACCTTGTGAAGATTTTCCATGCCCAGGTGGACACAGCCGGGTCCTGTGGTTTCACTAAGCCCGTAATTGGTGTCGTACTCGTGGTGGGGGAAGACCCTCTTCCAGTTTTTTACCAGGCTGGGGGGGACGGGCTGGGCCCCGATATGCATGAGTCGCCACTGGTCCAGATCATAATCGGCGAGGTTGACCTCTTCGTTTTCAATGGATATGAGGATGTCCTGTGCCCAGGGAACCAGGAGCCATACAATGGTGGCCTTTTCCTCGGACACGGCCTCCAGGATCCAGCTTGGTTTGATCCCCTTGAGAATCACGGCCCTGGCCCCTACAATAAAATTTCCAAACCAGTGCATTTTGGCTCCCGTATGATAAAGGGGCGGGATGCACAGGAAATTGTCCTCATGGGTCTGATTGTGATGGCGATTCTCCACGATGCAGGCAAACTCCAGGTTCCGATGGGTCAGGAGGATAGGTTTAGGCCTCCCGGTGGTACCGGAGGTGAAATAGAGGGCCGCGTCGTCGAGAAGGTTTAGGGGTACCCGGGGGCTTTCCGGGGAGCCAGAATCAAGAAAGGCGTGAAAGTCGTGGGCATAGTCCGGCCTTGTCTCCTGGGGGCCCAGGTACACATAATCCTGAATAAAGCCCAAATCTTCCCTGATGGGCGTGACCCGGTCAACAAAATCCTCTCCAAAGACCATGGCCCTGGCCTCGGCGATTTCTGCGCAGTAGCGGATGTCCCGGGCCGTGAAACGAAAATTGAGGGGGACGGCCCAGGCCCCGGTCCTGAGGATGCCGAAATAGGCGGGGAGCCATTCGAGGCAGTTCATCATGAGGTGGATAACCCGGTCGCCCTTTTTCACCCCCCTTGCCAGCAGGGCGTTGGCAAAGCGGTCTGCCATTTGGTCAAATTCTTTCCACGTGATCTGTACCCGCCGGTTCTTCGCCGGTTCCCTCTCGACGAGGGCCATCTGCTCAGCGTACATCCTCCCGTTCCTGGCCAGGATTTCTGTGATGATCATGGCTGTCCCCCTGAAACCGTCCCTCTTTTGCCCGGCCAGGATGCCGGTTCGAGGTCTCAACTCGAGAGGCGAGCCTGGGCCATGGGGGCAAAGGGGGAATCCGGGTACGCTTCAATGAATTTCTTGAGCGTCTCCTGTTCCTTTTTGGTCTGGTTATCCAGCCCGTAGACACGGGCGAGACTCCACATGGCCGATTCTTTGAAAGGGCTGTCGGGTTGGTCGGTGACGCGCTTGAGGGCCTCAAGGGCCTTTTTCATTTCACCCTTGGCTTCATAACACGAGGCCAGGGCCAGGTGGGTCAGGGCCTCAAAATTGGGCTGTCCTGAAACCTCCTCCAGAAACGCCTGGTAAAGGGCGATGGCCTCGTCATATTTTTTCTCAAGGAATTTGACATAGGCCACCTGGGGCAGGGCCAGGCGGGCCGCCTTGGAAAGACCATAGTCGTCGATCACCTTTTGAAATAATT
Organism: uncultured Desulfobacteraceae bacterium; assembly: GCA_964573885.1. Classification (GTDB taxonomy): domain Bacteria; phylum Desulfobacterota; class DSM-4660; order Desulfatiglandales; family Desulfatiglandaceae; genus CAZNLL01. The sequence continues at coordinate 9,694 of CAZNLL010000114.1, forward strand.
CTCCTGCCTCCTTCAAATCCTGGGGAGTGGCCTCGGGTCTCATGCTCTCCGTGAGGGCCATGTAGGCCTTGTTATAGGCCTCCTGGCCTTTTTTGTTGATGTAACCGGTGTACATGTAAACGGCCAGGGAGATCACAATAAGGGCGGCAAGGATAATCCCGAGATAGGAGAACTGGCGTTGATGGGTGGTATAAAAGGCGGCCACCCGGTTGGAGAAGGTCAGGAATTCGTCCGGCTTCTTGAGGATGTCTTTTCTGGTGGGTTTCTTTTTGGCCATTTTTGCTCTCTTTTCTGAAAGCCGCCGGGGGACGGCCGGATGAGAATTCTGATAACAGAGGTGGAAATCCCAGTCAAGGCAAAAAGAATGTTGTTTTTTCACATCTTAACTTGATAATCTCCTCTGTGCACGCCCTCTTGCCGGTTCCGTTCAGAGGGCAAGGGCCGAAAGGAGAGAGTCGGCTTGCTTGATCGTTTCCTCGAACTGCTCAATGCCCTGCCTGAGCATGTCATCTATGTGATTTTGGGGGTGAGCGCCTTTGTGGAGAACGTGTTTCCCCCTATCCCCGGGGATACCATTACGGCCTTTGGCGCCTTTCTGGTGGGTACTCAAAAGCTCCATTTTTCGGGAGTCTATATCTCCACCACCGTGGGGAGCCTCATGGGTTTTATGGCCCTTTTCTGGGTGGGAAGGCTTTTGGGGAGGGGCTTTTTTGTGGAACGGGATCTCTGGCTGTTCAAGGCCAGAGACATCCAGCGGGCCGAGGCATGGTTCGGGAGGTACGGTTACTTCCTGATCCTCATGAACCGTTTTTTCCCGGGGATCCGGTCCGTCATTTCTATTGCTGGAGGCATATCGGGCCTGAGGAGCACAAGGGTGGGTTTTTTGGCCCTTGTGAGCTGCGCCGTGTGGAACCTCATCTGGATCGGCTTTGGCTATACCCTGGGGACCAACTGGGAGGTCGTGAAGGAGCGGATGACCTATATCCTGGCCCGGTACAACCTGGCCATCTTGATGGCCTTCGCCGTGGTCATCGTCATCCTCGTGCTTGCCCGGCTTAAAAGAAAAAAGGGGTCTTAGCAATTCCGGTTGCCCCGCCCGGTTTCCGCGGAAATCCAGTCAAGAAAAGGCCTGTGCCCGCCTGCCACAGGCAGGCCCACCACACAGGGACAATCATCGGAGTGGAGGGCGGTGACTTTTTCAACGAGGTCCGGCACCAGGGCTTCCTGTGTCTTGGCGATGAGCACCACTTCTTTATCCTCTTGAATCTCCCCCTCCCACCAGTAGATGGCGGTGATGGGCTCGATGATGTTGACGCACGCCGCCAGTCTCTCGGAAACCAGTGCTCTTCCAATCCCTTTGGCCTCATCCATGCTCCCTGTGGTGATGTAGATAAAATGTATACCCATTTCTTTCCTTCCGTTTTCTCCATCGATTTAGATTGTCAAAAAAAGGCCCCTTGCTTTGCCTGGGCAATTGGAAGGCTGCCCATTTCAAGAATCCAAAATGTTACCTATTTTCAGTGCCCCCAGGTGGGGACCTTGGCTGGGGCCCTTGATTGAGACCAGGATAGCCTTTTCCAGGGTGGCCTGTCAAAGCAGGACCTGGACGGGATAAAGGAAGGCCGCAAAATCGGAGCCTTTAAGGGATAAAATGTTTGATATTGTAAATCAACTGTGCTATGGAGAAGCGCAGAGACCACTACATCATTTTTCCAAGCTTTTCAAGCTTTTATAGGTTAGGCCCAAAATGCTCAAGAAAGGAGATTGACCATGAGTGCAAAACTGATTAAGGGGACTGAAATTCGGGATCAGATCCTTAAAGAGATCGAAGAGGATGTCAAGAAGATCAAGGATGAACACGGGGTTGTGCCCGGTCTTGTGACCATTCTGGTGGGTGAGAACCCGGCATCCATCTCGTATGTGACGGCAAAAATCAAGACCGCAAAGGCCCTCGGTTTCAACGAGATCCAGGACAACCAGGATGAAAATATATCCCAGGACGACCTGCTGGCCCTCATAGACAAGTACAACAAGGACAATTCCATCAACGGCATCCTGGTCCAGTTACCCCTGCCCAAGCACATCGACGAAAAGAAGGTCCTCAACGCCATAGATCCGGATAAGGATGTTGACGGCTTCCATCCCGTCAACGTAGGCCGCCTCATGATCGGTGGGGCCGAGGTCAAGTTTCCACCCTGCACACCCGCAGGCATCCAGGAAATGATCGTCCGTGCCGGCGTGGAGACCGAAGGGGCCGAGGTTGTGGTGGTAGGCCGATCCAATATCGTGGGCAAGCCCATCGCCAATATGATGCTCCAGAAAGGGCCGGGGGCCAATTCAACGGTGACCGTGGTTCATACCCGCACAAAGGATCTGGCCGGGCATTGTAAGCGTGCCGACATCCTTGTCGTGGCGGCCGGGGTGCCTGGGCTGGTAAAACCGGAGTGGATCAAGCCGGGTGCCTGTGTCATCGACGTGGGGGTGAACCGCGTCGGTGAGAAGATCAGTGAAAAGACCGGGAAGAAGATCGCCATCCTCAAGGGGGATGTGGACTTTGACGAGGCCAAGGAGATCGCCGGCTACATTACCCCGGTTCCGGGTGGCGTGGGCCCCATGACCATCACCATGCTCATGAAGAACACCCTCAAGTCCCTCAAGTTCAGCCTGGGGCTCGCCTGATTCTAAGATCTCCCTGGGGAGAAATAAAGAAGGGGATTGAACGGGCGCGTTCAATCCCCTTTTGTTTGGTAAACCGGTTTTGTCCAGGCCCTTTCCAGGGGAAATAGGGGCCTTTTATGAGAATCAGGACTCCTGGGGACCTGTCAGGAATTTCCCCGTAATGACCCTGGAATAGAGTATGGCCATGACAATGACCACGGCCAACACGCCCAGCCAGGATACCACCTTGGTCAGGGAGTCAAAGATCGCATAAATAAGCCCGGAAAATACAAAAGTGGGAATGATAAATGCCACGGCAATGCCCAATTTTCTCGGAAGATCCATATGATACCCCCTTGTATTCAGGTATAAGGGCCGTGGCACCCTTGGTGCCCGGTCCGAAACAACGATCGCATTATAGGCAAAAGGGCTAAAAGGGTCAAGGGGTTAGGATGAATAAAATTGACTTGCTTTGAAAGGGTTTCATACGCTAAATTGAGGTTTAATTTTTTGGGTATCCCGCCCTTTTGAGGGCGGGAGTGTGGTAGGCAAGAAGAGGATTTAAAGAGAAAACGGGGCGTGGCGCAGTCTGGTAGCGCACCTGCTTTGGGAGCAGGGTGTCGGAGGT
>CAZNLL010000115.1:0-12934 GCA_964573885.1 uncultured Desulfobacteraceae bacterium
CGATAGTGGTATCCAGACCCTGGATATAAAATGACATAAGTTTCTGTTTTTACTGTACTTATATGTCTAGGAACTGAATGCGTTTGCAATAACGGGGCTAATCCAGGGCCAGAAGGGTGTTGGGATCCAGTCTAATTGCCACTGGAGGGGAGGGAGGACCTTCATGGTCCTTCAAAAGCTTTAAGGCGATGCCCGAGGGTTCAGGCTGGAGGTGAATGATGATGTTGAAAAGAGCGTCAATGTGGAGACACGGATAAGGGATGCCCCGTTTGTTGGTCTCGGTGATGTGTCTGTGAGACAGGGCGGAAAACCATATTTCCACTCCAAATACCTGGGCAAGGTTTTTGAAGTCCTTAAAAAGAGACCGCTCTGTCCGCTCAAAATCAAGCCCGTCCAGGATCAGGGCGTCCGGCTTGAAGTCAAGGTTTTCGATAAGGTTTTTGATGTTCCGCCGGAGGTGATCTATTTTGAAGCTTTGGTTCAGATAGGCGAGGATCATCCTGTTCTTATCAATGAGGAGCCGGTGCACCTGAGGGTCTTTGATATCAAGGACTTTCACCAGCTCCGAATAGATGACACTGTAAAAGGACGTAACCTTTTCCGGTCCTGCTTCCAGGGAGGCGTGGATCAACTTTTGGCGACGAAAGATCTTATCCAGGGCGATATGAATGAGACAGGCCGTTTTCCCGACCCCGGCCCGGGCAATCAGGACCCCCAAATTGCCGGGGCCCAACTCACCCCGGGAGGATTTTTCCAGGATTTTCAACGGACTGACAGAAATGAATTCCTTCATGACCCTTTTCCCCCTTTTGGCCCCTGTGAAATGCTTTTTTTCAAGTCCTCTGCCAGGGCCTCTGGCAACCTGGCATACCGGGAGAATTCCATGGTAAACTCTCCCTTTCCCTGGGTCAGGGACCGAAGTACGGTGGCATAACCGAACATGGCCGCCAAGGGGACTTCGGCTTCAATGGCGGTGAAGACGCCTGTCTCCGTAGAGCTGGCGATGAGCCCCCTGCGCTGATTGATAGAAGACATGACGTTGCCCTGAAATTCCGGGGGGCACTCGACGCTGACTTTCATGATGGGCTCAAGAATGACCGGTTTGGCCCGCTTATAGGCCTGCTTAAAAGCCCCTACAGCGGCCTGGGCGAAGGCCCTCTCAGAGGAGTCCACGCTGTGGGCCTGGCCGTCGTTGACCACAATCCGCATGCCGAGGACGGGGTATCCGATGACAGCTCCCTTTGCCAGACAGGATTGAAAACCCTTGTCCACGGCAGGGAGAAATTCCGTAGGTATGGCGCCCCCTTTCACCTCGTTGACAAATTCATAGACTCCTTCCTCGTTGGGTTCCATATACCCGGCCACCCGGCCGTACTGGCCGGCTCCGCCGGTCTGCTTTTTATGGGTATAGTCAAAGGAGGCCTTGGTACTGATAGCCTCCCTGTAAGCGACCTGGGGGGGGCCGGTGACCACCTCGGCGTTAAATTCCCTTCTCATCCGCTCAATGTATACCTCAAGATGGAGTTCACCCATGCCTGAAACAATGGTCTCCCCCGACTCTTGGTCCACATAGGATCGAAAGGTAGGGTCCTCTTTGGTAAAGCGGTTGAGAGCCTTTGACATATTGTCTTGAGACTTATGATCCTTTGGATCAATACTCAGGGAGATGACAGGGTCGGGTACGAACATGGAAGACATGGTGTAAGGTAACCGTCCGTCTGTAAAGGTATCGCCCGAGTGGCAGTCCACACCGAAAAGGGCCACAATCTCTCCGGCATAGGCCGTGGATATATCCTCCATCTCAGAGGCATGCATGCGGACCAGTCTTCCCACTTTGATCTTTTTCTTGGTCCGCGTGATGATCAGATCATCGCCCTTTTTGATCTTGCCTTGGTACATCCTGAGGTAGGTGAGCTGACCATAAGGGGTGACCTCCAATTTGAAGGCAATGGCCACCACAGGAAGGGCGGGCTCGCTTACGAGAGGGACCGGCCTTTCATTCTGGTCCAGATCCAGGGCCGTGTGTTCCACCTGGTCCGGTGATGGGAGATAGCGGTTGACCCCGTCCAGCAGGGGCTGAATCCCGATATTTTTGTACGCCGACCCAAGGAAGACTGGGGTTATTTCCCTGGAAAGGCTCCCGGCCCTCACAGCCGTGTACACCAAATCCTCTGTGACACCATCCTCAAAAATAGCCTCCATGAGGCGGTCGGAAAACATGGAAGCCGCATCCAATAATTCTTCTCTTCTTGCCTTTGCCTCATCGGCCAGTGAAGAGGGAATCTCCCCTTCCCGGACCTCGGCCCCATGGGGTCCTTCGAAGTAGAAGGCCCTCCAGGAAACCAGGTCAACGATCCCCGAGAGCCGGTTCTCCAGTCCGATGGGGATTTGCATGAGGACCGGGTTGTGGTCCAATCTCCTTCGCAGCTGTTCCACCACCTTATAGGGAGACGCCCCTGCTCGATCACATTTATTGATAAAGGCGATGCGGGGGACCCCATAACGGTTCATCTGTCGGTCCACCGTAATGGACTGGGATTGAACCCCGCCCACGGCACAAAGGACCAGTATGGCCCCATCCATCACGCTTAAGGCCCGTTCCACTTCTATGGTGAAGTCCACATGCCCGGGTGTGTCTATGATATTGATCTGGCAACCTTTCCAGCGGCAATAGGTGGCGGCGGAGGCGATGGTAATTCCCCTTTCCCTCTCCAGTTCCATGGAATCCATTTTGGCGCCGACACCGTCCTTGCCCTTGACCTCGTGGATGACGGGAATCCTTTTGGTATAAAAGAGGATCCTTTCCGTCAGGGTTGTTTTCCCCGAGTCAATGTGGGCACTGATGCCAATATTTCTGAGTTTTTTGATGTCAAAAGCCATGAAAAGACCTCACCCCGGCCACAGGGTTCTGGGTCCCTCTGTGGTGCAGAAGGGGCAAAAAGCAAAAAGAGGGTCTGCCCGAAGGCAACCCCTCTTTTAATAATATAAAATTTTTGTCGAAATTAGAAGGGGTATGATTCCAATTCAATAATCCGCTCCGCAACGGCCCGTTTAATTCCTATGGCGTCGATGGGCTCATAGCGGGCCAATTTTTTGAGCCCGGCCAACTGGGTCCTGAGGTTGTCACCTTCTTCCAAATGAGCCAAGATCTGCCTGGCCCAGAGTTCAATATTGGGGATCATTTCATCGATGTAAACCTTGACCGCCATAATCTGGTATTTGGCCTTTTCCTCCCCTTCCTTGGAGATGATCTTGAGGGTCCTTAAGAGCCCGCTTTCCATGGCAAAGATCTCAATAGCCATATCGGCGATTCTCGCCAGGATTTCCTGTTCCTTTTCCAGATTGGCACCCAATTTCTGCACCGCCGCTCCCGCCGCCATGAGGGCGACCTTTTTGCTCATCTTCACCATATGCTCCTGGAGGGCCAGGGGCGTATCAGGCAGCTCAACTGAGAGGGGGGAATAGGTGAGAATCTCCCCTGCCACGGCCTGGGCCGCGGAAAGGAGGTCGAGCCTCCCTTGAAAGGCCCTTTTCATGAATGTCCCGGGAACAAGCATCCTGTTGATCTCGTTGGTTCCTTCCCAGATCCGGTTGATCCGGGAATCGCGATAATAGCGTTCAGCCGGGTATTCCGCGCAGAAGCCGTAACCCCCCAAGGTCTGGACGTACTCGTCCACACAGTAATCAAGGCATTCTGAACCGTAAACTTTGGTGATGGAACATTCCGCCGCATATTCCTCAATGGCCTTGGCGTTTTCTTCGCCCTTCTTCTTGGCCTCACTGTCCAGGGTGCCCAGCTTGGCATCGAACATCCCGGCGAGGCGATACATGGTGCTGTCACACATGTAGGTCCTGATGGCCATGTTGGCCAATTTGGTCTTGATCATGCCGAAAGAGCTGATGGGCACCTGAAACTGGAACCGCCCGTTGGCGTATTTTACCGCCTCTGTAATGCATGCCTTGCAGCCCCCGACCGCACTGGCCCCCAGTTTCCATCGGCCGATATTGAGGATGTTGAAGGCGATTTTGTGGCCCTTGCCGATTTCGAAGAGCATGTTTTCAACCGGTACCTTGGCGTCCTCCAGGATGACGGGCCGGGTTGAGGAGCCGTGGGCCCCCATCTTTTTTTCCTCTTTTCCCGTGGAAACGCCGGGAAAATCCTTCTCAACGATAAAACCGGTAAAGGCCTCGCCGTCCACCTTGGCGTACAAAACAAAACTGCTGGCCCAACCCGCATTGGTAATAAACATCTTTTCACCGTTAAGAATATAGTTTCTCCCGTCGTCGGAGAGGACCGCCTTGGTCTTGGCGTTCAGGGCATCTGTACCGGCCGCCGGTTCTGTAAGGCAGTATGCGCCGCACCATTCTCCTGAGGCGAGTTTGGGCAGATATTTTTGCTTCTGCTCCTCGTTACCAAAATATACAATGGGGAGGGTCCCAATGCCCGTGTGCGCCCCGTAAACCACACCAAAGGAACCTGCTGTGCCCATCACCTCGGCCACAATGGTGGTGCTCACCTTATCCAGGCCAAGACCACCATACTCTTCAGGGATGTCCGTGCTGATGAGACCCAGTTCTCCTGCGGTAGACAATATCTTAAGGACCAGGTCGTGGTTCTTTTCTTCAAGGGCGTCGATATTGGGCTGAACCTCCTTTTCAACGAAATCCTTAGCCGTTTCATAGATCATGCGATGTTCATCCGTGAAATCCTCAGGTGTAAACACCTCCTCAGGGGAGACAGGGGAGATCAAGAATTCACCCCCTGCAAAAATCCTGTCAATAGGCATGTCTTATCCTCCTTGTTCTCACCGGTGTGATTCGTGAAATCCTATTTATGGTTCTCAATCTCAAAAATGGCCGCCGCGCCCATCCCAAAGCCGATGCACATGGATACCAGACCCCATCGGAGTTTCCGTTCCTGCATTTCATAGATGAGCTGGGTGGTCAGCTTGGCGCCCGTACAGCCCAGGGGGTGCCCCAATGCAATGGCGCCGCCATTGACGTTGGTAATTTCTTCGTTGATCCCGAGTTCACGGATACAGTAGATGGCCTGGGCTGCAAAGGCCTCGTTGAGTTCGATCAGTTGGATCTGGTCCAGGGACATGCCCGAGACCTTGAGTACCTTGGGGATGGCGACAGAAGGGCCTACACCCATATATTCGGGGGGACAACCTTCCGCTACATGCCACCGAAAAGTGGCCATGGGCTTGAGACCCAGTTCCTTGGCCTTTTCCTTGGACATGAGAACCACGCCCGCCGCTCCGTCACTGGTCTGGCTGGAGTTGCCCGCCGTTACCGTACCGTTGGGCTTGAAGGCCGGGCGGATTTTGGAAATGCTTTCCTTGGTTGTGCCAGGGCGCATGCCCTCGTCCGTATCAAAGATCACTTCGTCATAATCAAAGCGCCCGTTTTCCAATGCCTTCTGCTTCTTAATAGTCAAGGGGACAATCTGGCTTTTAAACCGACCGGCTTTGATGGCGGCTTCGGCCTTTTGCTGACTCTTGGCCCCGAATTCATCCTGTTCATCGCGGCTGATTTGGTATTTTTCGGCCACGTTCTCAGCGGTCAGGCCCATTCCGGTAAAGGCACCGGGTCTCACATCCACAAGGGCGGGGTTGGGATACATCATGCTTCCTCCCATGGGGATTTGGCTCATGCTTTCAACACCACCGCCGATCACCACGTCGGCATAACCGCACATGATTTTTTCGGCGCCGATGGCAATGGCCTGGAGCCCTGAGGAACAGAACCGGTTCACCGTCATGCCCGGAATTCTGTCCGGCCACCCCATGGACATGACCAGGACGCGACCAAGGTTGAGCCCTTGGGTGGCCTCGGGAAAGGTACATCCTATAATTACATCATCTATAAGCATGGGGTCGAGGTCCCCGGCCCTCTTCAGCAGATCGCCCAACACCGCGCAGCCCATATGCTCCGGTCGCGTTTCTTTGAGCATTCCGCGGGGGGCCCTGCCTACTGCCGTTCTGCAGGCAGCAACGATTACGGCTTCTCTCATATTTCTTCCTCCCTCTGAAAATTGTCATGGAAAAAGGGCCGTCTTAGTTCCTAAGCGGCTTTCCAGTGGTGAGCATATGCTGCATTCTGGCCTGTGTCTTGGGGTCACCACAGAGACTCAAAAAGGCCTCCCTTTCCAGATCAAGGAGGTATTGCTCACTCACCTTTGTATCGGCGAAGACGCGGCCGCCACACAAGACATAACCCACCTTGGTGGCGACGGTCACGTCATGGTCGGTGATAAAGCCCGACTCATGCATGGACCACAGACCCAGCTTGATCATGGCGAAGGTGTTTTCTCCCGCCACCCGGATCTCATCCTGGGGCCTGGGCGGGTTATAGCCTTCCATATTCATGGCCTGGACCGTGCGCTTGGCATCATGGATCAGGTAATCCCTGTTCACCGTCATTTTATCGGTAGGCCTCAAGTAGCCCAGTTTGACCGCCTCCGGGCCGGAAGTGGCCACCTTGGCCATTGCGATGGTCTCAAAGGCCCTGGCTACAAAGGGCATAAGCTCAATTTGTTTTGGATACAGACCCCCCCTCTGGACTTCGAAAAGGTGCTCCGTGTTGCGCAGCAGTAACTCCTTGCACCCCCCTCCCGCAGGAAGGACCCCGACACCAACCTCTACAAGCCCCATATACGTTTCTGCGGCGTACCGAACGCGGTCGGCGGCCAAACATACTTCACACCCTCCGCCCAGAGCCATACCGGCCGGGGCGGCCACCACGGGCTTATCCAGGTATTTGAGTTTCATAAGGGCGTCCTGAAGGGCCTTAATGGACCCGTCGAGCTCATCCCATTCCGCTTGCTGGGCGGCGAAAAGGACCATGGCCAGGTTGGCCCCCACAGAGAAATTATCCGCATGGTTGGCAATCACCAGGCCCTCAAAATCGGTGGACACAATACGGGCCGCTTTCCCTATCATGTTGATGATATCGGCACCAATGGCGTTCATTTTGGTATGGAATTCCAGACAGGCCACGCCATCCCCAAGGTCTATGAGGGTGGCCCCGGGATTTGTGGCAACCGTTTTCTGTCTGTCTTTAAGGGAAGAGAGGAGAATCACGCCGGGCTTGAGGGGGACTTCCCTGTAATCCTTGGAGCTTGGCTCATAGAAATAAGGGGCCCCCGCCTCTTTCTTGTAAAAGGATTCCTTGCCGCTGTCCAGCATGTCCTGGACCCAACTCGGGATTTCATATCCCGCCTCCTTCATCTTGGTCACGGATTTGGCTACACCCAGGGCATCCCAGACTTCAAAAGGCCCCAGTTTCCGGGCAAAGCCCCATTTCATGGCGTTGTCTATGTTGACGATGTTGTCCGCGATTTCAGGGATCCGGTTGGCCGAGTAAATGAGGGTCTCGGACAGGGTGCGGAAGGTAAAGGCGCCTCCCTTGTCACCGGCGTAATACATGGATCTTATCTTTTCCTCTGTGGTGGAGAGGTTTTTGGCGTTTTCCAGAGAAGAAATCCTCACCTTTTCCTGGGGAGTGTGTTCAAGGGTTTCATAGTCAATGGACAGGATCTGCTTTTTGCCTCCTTCATCCTTTGTTTTCTTATAAAACCCCTGTCCGGATTTATCTCCGAGGAGGTTCTTTTCCATCATTTTCTTGACGAAGTCAGGGGCCTCGAACATGTGGCGCTTCTCGTCTTGGGGTGCCCCGTTGTAGACATTGTCCGCCACGTGTAAAAGGGTATCGAGCCCGACCAGATCGGCGGTTCTAAAAGAGGCGCTTTTGGGATTCCCCACCACCGGCCCCGTCAGCCGGTCTACCGCCTCAATACTCAGCCCCAGGTCTGTCATGGCCTGGAATACACTGAACAGACTGTAGGTGCCGATTCTGTTGGCCACGAAATTGGGCGTATCCTTTGCATAGACTATCCCTTTTCCGAGGGCCTTTTCACATTCCTCCGCCAGGGTATCCATGACTTCGGGAAGGGTGTCCGGGCCCGGTACAAGTTCCAAGAGTTTCATGTACCTAGGGGGGTTGAAGAAGTGGGTGATGGCGAAGTGTTTCCGGAAATTCTCTGACCGACCCCCGCACATGGCGGCTGCGGGGATGCCCGATGTATTGGAGGTAACAACGGTTCCGGGCCGTATCACGGTTTCGAGTTTTTCGAAGACTTTTTGCTTGATATCAAGCCGTTCCACCACAACCTCAATGATCCAGTCCACGTCACTCAGCCACTCCAGGTGGTCTTCCAGGTTCCCCGTGGTAATGAGCTTCGCGTTTTCGGGTACATAAAAGGATGCAGGTTTTGATTTAAGGGCCGTATTCAATCCATTTTGCGCCAGTTTGTTTCTAAATCCCTGGCTTTCTTCGGTGAGACCCTTTTTCTCATCCTCCGGCGTGAGTTGGGGGGGCACGATATCGAGAAGTAGGGTTTCTATCCCCACATTGGCCATGTGGGCGGCAATGGTCGCACCCATGACCCCTGCCCCGATCACACCGGCCTTTTCTATCCTTCTTTCCATGAGATGACCTCCTTTTTTCCCATCTGAGAAACCGCGTCCCCCGAACCCGAAGGCTGTGGGCTGGACGCAGTTGTGAATGAACTGTCATTCATTTTTTTTGAAAAATTAGCACAGGGGTTATACGAAGTCAAACTTTTTTTTGCCCAAGACCTGCTTTGATGGATCAATTCCGGGGGAGGGCCTTCAAAGCACTTGCAATTGGCGCCGAAATCCTGTAAATCTTTTTTGAAAAATTCTCTGTCTAAGGAGGGGGATATGAAGGCGCTCGTCACTTACTATTCCGAAACCGGGAATACGGAGAAGGTAGCTGAAGCGATTTATGAGGGCATTGAACAGGCGGAAAAAGATATCGCCCCCGTCAAAGAGGTTGCAAATACAGATCAGTATGACCTCATCTTCTGCGGCTTTCCGGTCCAATCCCACAGCGTTCCGGGCAAAATGGAATCCTTCATCAAGGGGATTCCTGAAGGCAAACGGGTGGCATTTTTTGCCACCCACGGTTCTCTGAGAGGTGGAGAACTGGCCATTACGGCGTTTTATTATGCCGTGAGTCTGGCTTCAAATCTGAAGGTCATGGGGACCTTTGGATGCCGGGGGAAGGTCAAATCCAGCATCATTGACGCCCTCATGAATAAGGCCGAGCACAGGGAGTGGGCCTTGGAGGCCCGCAGCGCAGCAGGACACCCGGATGAGGCTGACCTGGAAGACGCCAAAACCTTTGCCGGTTGGATGGTCACGAAGGCCCGGGCCAAATAGGGAGGCCTACAGGAGCCCTTTGGTTTCATCCCCATCTCCCTCTCCAGATCTAAAAGACAGGTAGGGCGCGGTTCCTACAATATCCTGGTAAGGACGCTTTTAGTTGCATTGCTGCGACCTTTTCTCTCTTTTTAATGCAAGAATGCGATATTATTTTCTCTCGCCTTGTTTTGATATAACCTGCCGAAAATTCATAGATTATTGTCGTCTCTTCCCCTTTTTCCCATGATGGCACGACCTTTGCTCATTTCCTATTTCAGGAGGAAGAGGGGCCATGAAGATGGCAGTGACCGTCTGGGACAACCGGATTTCTCCCGTGGCTGATTCAGCCCGGCACTTGCTTGTCGCGCAGATCCATAATCAGAAAATACAGGGCCTCCGATATGATTACTTCGACCAGGAGTCGCTCTTCTATCGAGCCAGAAAACTGGCTGATCTCGACATAAAGATACTTGTCTGCGGTGCCATTTCCTATTTCTACTCCACCCTTATAGAAGGTTACGGAATTCGGGTGATCCCCTTTATTCGCGGAGAGGTGAATGAAGTTCTGGAGGCCTATCTGGACCAGTCTTTATCCAGCCCAAGATTTGTGATGACAGGATGCGTGCCCGAGCCAAACAAGAGAAGATAGCAAACCAAAAAGAGGATTTTCCCCCCGAAAGTCCACGGGGGATCGGGGGGAACCGGGTGTAAAAGGCTTAGAAACTAGAAAAGGGACAAAGGAGTCAGCCATGGAAAGCATGTTTGAGGGGTTTTCTCTGGGTCACGTGGAGCTGGCCAACCGGTTTGTTTTTCCGCCGGTCAAGCTCGGCTATGGCATGCCGGATGGGACGGTAACGGACCGGCAACTTGTCTTTTACCGGCAAATCGCCGAGCAAGGCCCGGCAATGCTGATTTTGGAACCCGTCTCTGTCACGCCGGAGGGCAGGGAGCATCCCAAGCAACTCTGTATCCATCTTGCCCAAAGCGCTCAAGAACTCCAAAAGATCGTTCACGTCATCCACCAGGAAGACCGCCTTGCCTGCCTTCATCTGAACCATGCCGGCGCGGCCGCCAATCCCAAGGCGATGGGCGGCACCCCCAGGGCCCCTTCCGTCATCACCTGCGCCTCAAGCGGCCAGGAGGCGGAATCCCTGACCCAAGAGGAGATAGGCACGATCCTCTCGGGATACAGGGCTGCGGCCGAAAAGGCGGTGGAGGCCGGGTTTGATCTGATTGAGGTCCAGGCTGGTCACGGGTACCTCATTTCTCAATTCCTCAACGCAAAGATCAACAAGAGGGATGATCAGTATGGTCAGGACCGGTTGCGTTTTGCCAGGGAAGCGATATCAGCGGTAAAGGAGGGGGCCCCGGGCTTGCCCGTGGTCGTGCGCATCTGCGGCAATGAAATGTCACCTGAGTACGGAATCGACCCCCAAGACCTGCATCCTTTGCTGGCATGGGCGGAGAGTAACGGCATTGTTGCCCTCCACGTGGGTATGGGCAATGCCTGCTTCAGCCCCCCGTGGTATTTTCACCACGGCAGCCTTCCGGTTAAGCCCCAGACAGATGCCCTGTCCCGGGTCAGGGAGGAGACGTCACTCCCCCTCATTGTAGCGGGCAGGATGGGGAGGAGAGAGAGAATCAAGGAGATCATGGAAAAGGGGCTGGCCGACCTGGTCGCCTTGGGTAGGCCGCTTATCGCTGATCCCGGCCTGATCCAGAAATGGAAATCGGAAAAAGACCAGAGCGCCTTTTACTGCGGGTATTGCCTCCAGGGCTGTCTCCACCGTGTGAAGAGTGGCGAGCCTTTGGGCTGTAATATTAATCCGGAAGTGGGTCTGCCGCCCCTTGAAAAGACAAAGGAACCCTTGAATGTGATGATCGCGGGGGGCGGTCCTGCCGGCCTGAGTGCGGCCCTTTACCTGTCGAAACGGGGTCACAAGATTACCCTTGCTGAAAAAAAGGGACATCTGGGAGGGCAATTCGCTATGGCTTGGCAGGCACCGGGTAAAGGGGCCATGAGAGACGGGCTGGCCGGCTTGGAAAAGGCCATGGAAATGAGCGGCATATCCGTGCTTTTGAACAACGGCGTGGATGCATCCCTCGTGGCCCAGGTCAAGCCGGAGCTTCTTGTATGGGCCACCGGTGCCCTTCAAAATGAGCCTGAGATCCCTGGCCTCGACCAGCAATATGTGGTGACCTCCCTGGACTACTTCGAGGGAAAAAGGGAGATCCGGGGGCCCAGGGTCCTGGTGATCGGGGCCGGAAGGACGGGGCTTGAGATTGTTGAGAAGTTGGGCCAGGAAGGATTTGAAGTCGTGGCCACCAAGCGGACCGATCCCATCGGCAGCCACATGGAGATGATCACGAGAAACTTGACTTTGAAAAGAATTGAGGGCCTGACCGATGTCACCCTCATGCCTCACACAACGGTCAAGCGGTTCTTTCCTGAAAGGGTTGAGATAGAACAAGACGGGGTGAGCATGTCGCTGGAGCCTTTCCAGACCGTTGTTTTGGCCTCGGGCACGGTATCGGCGCCCGGGCCGGAAGAGGAGATCAAGGCCGCTGTGTCCAAGCTGGAAGTCATTGGCGATGCCAAAGATGTCCAGGATATATTCTCAGCGGTACAGGCAGGGTACCATTTGGCCCAGAACTACTGAGGGAAACGCCCTGGTTATTGGGGGTGAACGGGGTTGAATAAAGGAGGTCTTCCATGAATGAGCATTCCTTTTCAGACGTTGCCATCGTCTCCTGTGGGACGTTGAGTCTTGAACTGAATCACTTAAAGGAGACGGGGTTTCTTGACGCCCGGCAAATTTTCTATACCACGCCGGGTCTTCACGAGACGCCTCATGAACTGGAGAATCAACTCATTAACCGGGTAGAGAAGGCCAGGGCCAAGGCGGACAAGGTCATTGTGGTTTACGGGGGAAAGTTTTGTTACGTAAACGCCGATGAACCGACCCGTACCATGAGAACCATCATTGAGGAACTGGGACCACAGGTGGGACGGATAGAGGCCACCCACTGCGCCGATATGCTGGCGAGCGAGTCCGAGCGAGAGGCCATTGCCCAGGAGGTGGCAGGGGGAGAGAAGGTCTGGTGGATGACACCCGGCTGGATCAAGTTCCGCCATTACGTGTTCAAGGGTTGGGACCAGGGCCTGGCCAATGAGAATTTTCCCCGTCATACGGGGGGGACCATCGTTTTAGACGGTATTGGCTATGTTGACCGTTACATGGCAGAGAGTCCAGAGGAATTCCTGGAATACTCCGACTGGATGGGAATTCCCATTCAAGCCTACCCGATCACTTTGGACCGATTTAAGGGGCTCCTCCTGGAAGAAGTTGAACGGCTATGAGGGGTGCATGTATTAAGGCTGACTCCGGGAAAAGGGGCTAACCAAGGAAGAGGCTGGTAAGAGATAAAAAGGTCTCAAGAAAAATGCTTTTAGGAAAGGGGCATGGATAGATGAGGATAAGGCGGGTTTAGCGAAAGAGGTTAGTGGAAAAAGGTTTTGAAAAGAGAATAGATCTGCTTAAGTCCGAAGGAGGTTATCATGGCTATGGTGGAGAGCATAAGAGACCAGGGGAGGCAAAAGGCATTTCGAGGCATTATGCGTTTGTTGCCCAGGATTTCAGACGAAAACCTCGTCCGCCTCACGACTCTGGGCAAATGGCTCAGCGATGACCAGGAAGTCCTGG
>CAZNLL010000116.1:0-12553 GCA_964573885.1 uncultured Desulfobacteraceae bacterium
GAGGGCGGAAGGACTGTCGGGGCCGGCGTGATCAGCGAAATTATCGAATAGGGGAAGGTTGAGGCATGCGAGATATCGTGACATTGGCCTGTGAGGCATGCAAGAGCCGGAACTATACGACCACAAAGAATAAGCGAAAGACACCGGACAAGTTGGCGTTTAAGAAGTATTGTTCCGTTTGTAGGACTCATAGCCTTCATAAAGAGACAAAGTAGGTCGTTTTGGGACATGCAGGCCAGTAGCTCTAACGGCTAGAGCACCGGACTCCAAATCCGGGTGTTGGGGGTTCGAATCCCTCCTGGCCTGCCAGTTTTTTGTAGCACTGGAAAATCACCGAGACCTGTCGGCGAGGGCATACCGCCGGGAAAGAGCAGGCCCTGAAAGGATATGAAAAAGCAGAGCCAGAAGCAGAAAAAAAAGAAGAGCCAGAAAAAGAATGCGGGCGCAAAAAAAGGGGAGGTTTTGAGTCCAGATGCAGGCTCTGTCCCAAAAAAGGCGGTAAAGCCCAAGACACCGGTTCAGGCTCCGAAAAAGGCTCCTGAGAAAAAGAGAGGCGAAGAACCTTTTATTACCAGGTATATCGGTGTGGCGGGCCGGTTTTTAAGGGAGGCCCGCATGGAGCTCAAAAAGGTAAAGTGGCCCACAAGGAAGGAATTGTTGGCATCTACCGCGGTGGTGATCGTCCTTACCCTTGTGGTTGCCTTTTTCTTGGGCCTGGTGGATTTCGGCCTGATTAAGATCATCAGGAATATAGTGGGCTAGAATCCCCGGGAGGTCCCTTCGGCCCGGCGATTCTGATCCGTTTCTTATAAGGTAGAAGGGTGCGCCGGGCACAGTCAATTATCAATGTGAATCAGGGGTGGCCGTGGAACTAAAATGGTATATTGTACATACCTATTCAGGGTTTGAGAACAAGGTCAAGAAGAACCTGGAGGAAAGAGTAAAAAGGCTGGGTCAGGAGGACTATTTCGGCCAGGTTGTCGTTCCTACTGAACAGGTCGTTGAACTCAAGAAAGGACAAAAAAAGACCTCCTCCAGGAAGTTCTATCCCGGATATATCCTGGTTCAGATGGCTCTCACCAAGGAAAGCTGGCATATCGTGAGGAATACCCCCAAGGTAACCGGGTTTGTAGGGGGGGATGTAAACCCGACCCCAATCCCGGAGGAAGAGACGGAGAGAATCCTCCGCCAGATGGAAGAGGGCGTGAGTAAGCCGAAACCCAAATACCGCTTTGAGGAAGGAGATGAGGTGAGGGTTATTGACGGCCCTTTTAGTAATTTCCAGGGTGTAGTGGATGAATTGAAGCCGGATAAAGAAAAGCTGAGGGTGCTTATTACCATATTCGGACGTCCCACACCGGTGGAACTTGATTTCATACAGGTCAACAAGATCTAAAAGAGGATCATTATGGCAAAAAAGGTTATCGGATCCGTTAAACTCCAGGTAAAGGGAGGGCAGGCGAATCCTTCGCCACCTATCGGTCCTGCCCTGGGGCAATACGGGGTCAACATCGCAGAGTTTTGCAAAACCTTCAATGCAAAAACTCAGGATCAAATGGGAACGGTTATTCCTGTGGTCATTACTATCTATGCTGACAGGTCTTTCTCCTTTATTACCAAGACCCCGCCCGCATCGGTGTTGCTCAAGCAGGCGGCTCAGATTGCAAAGGGCTCGGGTGAGCCCAACCGGGAGCAGGTAGGGGAGGTGACCCAGGAACAGGTGGAAGAGATTGCAAAACTGAAATTTGAAGATCTAAATGCCTATGACTTGGAAAGGGCGGTCAAGATCATTCAAGGTACGGCCAGGAGCATGGGAATTAAGGTTGTAGAATCTTGATCGGAGGGGATGAAGGATTATGGCTTCGAGAGGGAAAAAATATCGGGAAAGCACTCAAAAGGTACAGAGAACAGAAAGGTATAGATTTGAAGAAGCGGTTCGCCTGGCCCTTGATTGTACCTATGTAAATTTTGATGAAACCGTGGATATGGCTGTAAAGCTCGGGGTGGACCCAAGACACGCCGACCAAATGGTCCGGGGGACAGTGGTTTTGCCCAACGGGGTTGGGAAAGAGGTCCGTGTTGCTGTTTTTGCAAAAGGGGAAAAAGAAAAAGAAGCCCTTGAAGCGGGGGCGGATTATGTAGGCTCCGATGACCTTGTAGAGAAGGTTCAACAAGGTTGGCTTGAATTTGATAAGGCAATTGCTACCCCGGATATGATGGGGACCGTTGGAAAATTAGGCCGTGTATTGGGCCCGAGGGGAATGATGCCGAATGCCAAGCTGGGAACCGTTACATTTGACGTAGCCAAGGCCGTGAGTGAGGTCAAAGCAGGCAAAATTGATTTCAAAGTTGAAAAAGCTGGCATCCTGCATGCTCCCATGGGTAAAGTTTCTTTTGGTGTTGGAAGGCTCCTGGAAAACATTTCCGCTTTTATGGATACCATCCTCAAATTGAAACCCCCTGCGAGCAAAGGAACCTATCTCAGAAGTATTGCCATCTCCACGAGTATGGGGCCAGGAATCAAGATTGACCCCGCATATGTTAAAGATCTATTAAGCCAATAAAACCGTGAAGATGCGGGCCGCCGGGAGTTGTGGTGTGAAATTGATGAGATCTTGACCCCGGGTCGGCATCGGAAATAGCCTGGTCAAAGACAGTAGGTGCCTTGGCGGGAATCGGAGGCGAAAGCCTGAAGATGGTCGCCGTGGGCTTAAATGGTATAGGCCTACCGAGACTCGAGTATAAGATGCCATATTGTGCACTCCTGCCTTTGACAGTCACTGTCAGACGGAGAGGAGGTGAATATGAATAGAGAAGAGAAGAAAGTGTTCGTCGCTGATCTGCATGACCGGCTTGAGAAGGCGGAGGGTAGCTTTCTCCTGGACTATAAAGGTCTTAATGTGGACGCTATGAGCAAGCTCCGCGGAGAGCTCAGGGAAATGAACGCGGAATTTCATGTCGTCAAGAACAGACTCTTGAAAAGGGCCTGTGAAGAGACCCATACCATTGCTTTGAAGGATTATATGGAAGGGCCCACGGCTATAGCGCTCACTTATGAAGAGGCTATCAGCCCAGCAAAGGTCTTGGTGAATTTCTCTAAGGAGTTCAAGACTTTTAAGATAAAGAGCGGTCAGGTTTCCGGGAGGATTATGGACGCGGAAACCATCAAGAGGTTGGCGGAGCTACCGGGGAGAGAGGTGTTGCTGGCCCAGGCCCTGTCTGCCATGCAGGCCGTACCTGCCTCACTGGTCAGGGTGTTGAACGGCGTTCTGGTCCAGTTTTTGAACGCGCTCAAGGCCATTGAACAGCAAAAATCAGAATCCGCATAAGGCGGTGCTTAAAACGACGGAGGTTTAAATAGAGATATGGCAGCTATCAGCAAAGAAGATGTTATTGAGTTTATTTCAAGCATGACTGTTCTTGAGCTTTCGGAATTTGTGAAAGAATTGGAAGAAAAATTCGGGGTATCTGCTGCAGCGCCTGTAGCGGTAGCGGCGACTCCAGGCGGCCAGGCTCAAGAAGAGGCGCCTGAGAAAACGGAGTTTGATGTGGTGCTTTCCTCTGTGGGTGACAAGAAGATCCAGGTGATCAAAGTGGTACGGGCGATTACAGGCCTGGGTCTGAAAGAGGCTAAAGCATTGGTAGACGGTGTGCCCGGCCCCGTAAAGGAAGGTGTCCCCAAGGAAGAGGCCGAGAGTATCAAAAGTCAGATTGAAGAAGCGGGTGGCACTGTAGAAATTAAGTAGACCCCCTGGCCGCCTGAAGCCCGTGGGGCGGGAAATGTGCCTTACGAGCCAAGGGCCTGTCAAGGATGAGTTAAGAGTGAGGAGACACTATGCCAGGAACAGACGGGAGGAGCAGGCGTAGCAGGAGGAATTTCGGTAAGATTGAAAAGGTTATTGAAATTCCAAACTTGATTGATATGCAGAAGCACTCTTATGCGCGGTTTCTCCAAAAATCGGTTCCTCCTGAGGAAAGGGAGGATGTAGGACTCCAAGGGGCATTCAAGAGCGTTTTCCCCATTCACGATTTTGCGGGAACCTCTTCCTTGGAGTTCGTTAAGTATACATTTGAGGACGTAAAATACGACGAGGAGGATTGTCTTAACAAGGGGATGACCTACGAGGCCCCTCTCAAGTTGACTGTCCGCCTCGTTGTATTTGATACGGACACCGCGAATGGGGCGAAGAGTATCAGGGATATTAAGGAGCAGGAGATATACTTCGGCACCCTTCCCATGATGACGGACCGTGGTACCTTTATTATTAATGGAACTGAAAGGGTGGTTGTCAGTCAGCTTCATCGGTCCCCGGGGGCCTTTTTTGACCACGACAAAGGTAAGACCCATTCAAGTGGAAAGCTTCTCTATTCTGCGAGGATTATTCCTTTGCGGGGATCTTGGTTGGACTTTGAGTTCGATCACAAGGACCTTTTGTACGTTCGTATTGATCGAAGAAGAAAGTTCCCGGCCACCATCCTGCTGAAAGCACTCGGTTATTCTACGAAGGATATCCTGATTCACTTTTATGACACAGAGACCATCCGTATCGAGAAGAAGGAATGCTGGATAGAAGCCAAGCTGGAGAACCTGTATCAAAAGAAGCTGGGAAAGGATGTGGTTAAGCCTGAGACCGGCGAGGTTTTGGCCAAGAAGGGCGAGAAATACACAAAACGGCTCCATAAACTTCTCCACACGGAGGGAATCGATTATATCCCTATTGATTTCAAAGACCTGGAGGGTCGGGTGATCGCAGGGGATCTGATCGAGCCTGAAACCGGCGAGGTGCTCATAGAGGGGAATCAGGTTTTAACGGGTGAATTGATCGACATCATCAGAAAAAACGGCATCAACCAGATAGAATGCCTGGTCCTTGATGCCCAAGGTGTGAGCACCACCATTCGGGATACGATGCTCCTGGACAAGATCAATACCCACGATGAAGCCGTCCTTGATATCTACAGGAAGATGAGGCCCAGCAGCCCCCCGACTCAGGAGGTGGCCAATAATTTCTTCAACAACCTCTTTTTCAACATGAACACCTATGACCTCTCAAAGGTAGGGAGACTGAAGCTGAACTACCGGCTAGGCCTCGATGTCCCTCTGGATCAACGTACCCTAAGGCCGGAAGACATTTTGGCCACGGTCAAAGAGCTGATTCATTTGAAGACGGCCGAGGCCATGGTGGATGACATCGATAATCTGGGGAACCGCAGGGTGAGGGCCGTGGGGGAACTCCTTGAGAATCAGTACAGGATAGGGCTGGTGAGAATGGAGAGGGCCATTAAGGAGAGAATGAGCCTCCAGGAAGTGGAGACCCTTATGCCCCATGATCTGATCAATTCCAAGCCGGCCTCTGCGGTGGTAAAGGAGTTTTTCGGGACGAGCCAATTGTCGCAGTTCATGGACCAAACCAATCCTTTGTCGGAGGTGACCCATAAGCGCAGATTGAGTGCCTTGGGGCCGGGAGGTTTGACAAGGGAGAGGGCGGGCTTTGAGGTCCGGGATGTTCACCCCACCCACTATGGAAGGATTTGTCCCGTTGAAACCCCTGAGGGACCCAATATCGGCTTGATCGTTTCTCTCAGCACCTATGCAAGGGTCAACCCCTTTGGTTTCATTGAGACACCTTACAGGCACGTTGAGAAAGGGAAGGCCACGAAAGAGATTGAATACCTCTCTGCCCTTGATGAAAGAGACTACGCCATTGCCCAGGCAAACGCGCCCCTGGACAGCAATGGCCGCTTTATAAGGAAGGAGGCGGCCATACGGAAAGAGGGCGAGGCCGGAAAGGCCCCGGTGGGGGATGTGAAGTATATGGACGTGTCTCCGGACCAGCTCGTCAGCGTCTCCGCCTCTCTGATCCCCTTCCTTGAACATGACGACGCCAACAGGGCTTTGATGGGATCCAATATGCAGCGCCAGGCCGTACCCCTCTTAAAGGCCCGGGCTCCTTTGGTAGGTACCGGAATAGAGCAGGTGGTTGCTCGAGACTCAGGGATTTCGGTCATTGCCAGGACGGACGGCGTGGTTGAGGATGTGGACGCCTCCCGTATCGTTATCAGGTCCAGTGGAGCTTCGGACAGTGACGAGCCGGAAGTGGAGATTTACAAACTGATCAAATACAAACGTTCCAACCAGAACAGTTGCTATACCCAGAAGCCGATCGTTTGGAAAGGTGATACCGTCCGGAAAGGGCAGATCATCGCCGACGGACCTGCCTCAGAGTTGGGAGAACTCGCCCTTGGGCAAAATGTCATGGTCGCCTTCATGTCCTGGGGGGGATATAATTTTGAGGACTCCGTATTGATCAGCGAGAGAGTCGTGAAAGAGGATGTTTACACTTCCATTCACATAGAAGAATTCGAAGTGGTATCCCGTGATACCAAGCTCGGCAAGGAGGAAATCACCCGGGACATTCCCAATGTGGGTGAAGAGGCCCTTAGAAACCTGGATGAGAGCGGAATCATTAAGATCGGCGCTGAAGTGAGGCCTGGCGATATTCTGGTGGGAAAAATAACCCCCAAGGGGGAGACCCAGCTGTCACCTGAGGAGAAACTACTGCGGGCCATATTCGGGGATAAGGCCGGGGATGTTAAGGATACTTCCCTGCGGGTCCCCCCAGGCGTTCAGGGTATGGTGATTGACGCCAAGATGTTCTCCAGAAGAGGCGTCGAAAAGGACCAGCGAACCTTGGCCATTGAGGAAGGGGAAAGACAGCGACTTGAGAAGGATTTGCATGATGAAGTGGAGGTCATCAGCAGAAGCGCCAGGGAACGGTTGAGAGACCTCCTGGTGGGGAAAAAGCTGAAAACCGATCTCCATGATAAAGGGACGAGGAAGATCCTTATCCGTGCCAATAAGGCCATAAAACCCGAGGATATTGAACGGATAGACGTTGAAGCCTGGTCAGGGGCCGATATCAAGATGAGCATGGACCTCATCGAGAAACTTGAGGCCATCGTAGATAAATATTCCACCAAGGTGGCCCGGGTCACCAAGCTCTTTGAAGATAAAACCGAGAGATTGAGCCTCGGTGATGAGCTGGCACCCGGGGTGATCAAGATGGTCAAGGTCTATGTGGCGGTGAAGCGCAAGTTGTCTGTGGGCGACAAGATGGCGGGCCGCCACGGGAACAAGGGCGTTTTGTCGAGGATCTTGCCTATAGAGGATATGCCCTATTTTGCGGACGGGACACCCGTAGACGTGGTACTGAATCCCCTTGGGGTCCCGTCAAGGATGAATGTGGGGCAGGTGCTTGAAACGCATTTGGGATGGGCCTCTCTGGGATTGGGCAAACAACTTGGAGCGCTTGTCGAAAAACTGAAGGATGCCAAAGCGCTTCGGAATAAGCTGAAGAAACTCTTCCCCAAACAGCAGTATCAGGCCTTTTTTGAAGGCCTCTCCGATGAGGAGCTTTTCAAAAAGGCGGAAATACTGACAGAAGGAGTCCCTATGGCATCTCCTGTTTTCGACGGGGCCAAAGAACAGGAAATTAAACATGCCTTGGAAGAAGCGGGCCTGCCCATTACAGGGCAAACCACCCTCTATGACGGCAGAACCGGCCAAGCCTTTGACCAAGAAGTCACCGTAGGCATTATGTACATCATGAAGCTTCACCACCTTGTGGATGATAAGCTGCACGCCCGGTCCATCGGACCATATTCACTTGTAACGCAACAACCCTTGGGAGGCAAGGCCCAATTCGGCGGTCAGCGACTGGGAGAAATGGAGGTCTGGGCGATGGAGGCCTATGGCGCCGCTTACACCCTCCAGGAGTTTTTGACCGTAAAGTCGGATGATGTGGCTGGCAGAACGCGCATGTATGAGCGGATCGTAAAGGGTAATAACGTGCTGGAGGCCGGTCTTCCGGAATCCTTCAAAGTACTTATGAAGGAATTACAGAGTCTGGGCCTTGAGATACAGCTTTTTGAGAACAGCCAGGTCTAAGGGCTGATATGCTTATGTTTATTGCGGCCCTTAAGAGGAACCTTTAATCCAAATCAGGAGAGAGGCATTGGAAGAAGTATACAGTTTCTTCGCAAAACCGAAGGACCCGTCGAGTTTCAATGCGGTCAGAATCTCCCTGGCTTCTCCAGAGAAGATCAGGGAATGGTCTTTCGGTGAGGTCAAAAAGCCCGAGACAATTAATTACAGGACTTTTAAGCCGGAAAGAGACGGCCTTTTTTGTTCAAAGATATTCGGCCCTATTAAGGACTATGAGTGTAATTGCGGCAAATACAAACGCATGAAACACAGGGGTATTGTTTGTGAGAAATGCGGGGTGGAAGTGATCCAGAGTAAGGTACGTCGGGAACGGATGGGTCACATTGAACTCGCTGCCCCCGTGGCTCATATCTGGTTCCTGAAGTGTCTCCCTTCCAAGGTGGGAAATCTTTTGGACTTGACCCTCAAGGATCTGGAGAGGGTCCTTTATTTTGAGGCCTACATTGTTATCGATCCCAAAGATACGCCCCTGTTACAGGGAAGCCTCCTTACGGACGAGCAACTTCGGCAAGCCAGGGAGGACTATGGGGATCGATTTGAAGCAGGCATCGGAGCCGAGGCCATTCAAACCATGCTCAAGCGCCTGGATCTGGATGAGCTTTCTGAAAGTCTCAGAATCGAGATGTCGGGTACCAAATCGGATGCAAAGCGGAAGAAACTGGCCAAAAGGCTCAAGATCATTGATGCCTTTAGAGATTCGAAGAACAGGCCGGAATGGACCATCCTGGATGTTGTACCTGTGCTCCCTCCGGACTTGAGGCCTCTTGTGCCTCTGGACGGAGGTCGGTTTGCCACTTCGGACTTGAATGACCTTTATCGACGTGTCATCAACCGAAATAACCGGCTCAAGAGACTGCTGGAACTCAATGCGCCTGATATCATCGTGAGGAATGAAAAGAGGATGCTCCAGGAAGCAGTAGATGTCCTCTTTGATAACGGCAGGAGGGGGAAAGTTGTCACCGGGGCCAACAAAAGGCCCTTTAAATCCTTAAGTGATATGCTCAAGGGGAAACAGGGCCGGTTTCGCCAGAACCTGCTGGGAAAGCGCGTGGATTACTCGGGCAGATCGGTCATTGTGGTAGGGCCTGATCTCCGCCTGCATCAGTGTGGCCTTCCCAAGAAAATGGCCCTGGAACTCTTCAAACCCTTTATCTATAACAAACTTGACGAAAAAGGCCTTGTCACCACCATCAAAAGTGCCAAGAAGATGGTGGAACGGGAAACCCCGGAAGTCTGGGATGCCCTGGATGACGTGGTCAGGGAGTATTGCATTCTGCTGAACAGGGCCCCCACCCTTCATCGTTTAGGGATCCAGGCCTTTGAACCCATTCTTATCGAGGGAAAAGCGATTCAACTCCATCCCTTGGTATGTACCGCTTTTAATGCCGACTTTGACGGTGACCAAATGGCCGTTCATGTGCCTCTCTCTATTGAGGCCCAGATCGAGTCCAGGGTCTTGATGATGTCAACCAACAATATCCTTTCTCCGGCCAATGGAGACCCCATTATCGTGCCGAGTCAGGATATTGTCTTGGGGATCTATTATATGACCCGGGATAGGCCCCTTGCAAAAGGAGAGGGTAAAATCTTTGCGAATCCTGAAGAGGCTCGGGCCGCTTACGACGCCGGTGAACTGGACCTCCACGCGGCCATTAAGGTTAGACTGGATGGCAATGTTGAGGATACCACTACAGGGCGGATTTTATTGAAAGAGATCCTGCCTGACGCGCTCCCTTTCTCCCTCATAAACCGCATCATGTCCAAGAAGGAGTTGCTTTCCCTGATCAATCAATCCTACCGGCGGGCGGGGATCAAAGCCACGGTCATCCTGGCGGATAGATTGAAGGATCTGGGTTACAAATATGCAACCCTTTCGGGCCTGTCCATTTCCATCAAGGACATGGTTATTCCGCCCCTCAAGGAGAAGATCATCGAGAAGGCCGAGACCGAGGTCAAGAAGATAGATGATCAGTATACGAGCGGGCTGATTACGGACGGGGAGAAATACAACAAGGTCGTTGATATCTGGGCCCAGTCTACGGAAGACGTGGCCTCAGAGATGATGAAAGAAATGGCCGTTGAAGAGGTCAAGGCTTCTGCAAAGAAAAAAGTGAAGGTCAACAGCTTCAACCCCATTTATATGATGTCCGATTCGGGGGCAAGGGGAAGCAAGGACCAGATGAGGCAGTTGGCGGGCATGAGAGGGTTGATGGCAAAGCCCTCCGGGGAGATTATAGAGACGCCCATTACCTCCAATTTCCGTGAAGGCCTGACGGTTTTACAGTACTTCATCTCCACCCACGGCGCCCGAAAAGGGCTGGCGGATACGGCCCTCAAGACGGCCAATTCCGGTTATTTGACCCGTAGACTCGTGGATGTGGCCCAGGACGCTATTATCACCCAAGAGGACTGCGGCACCCTGGAGGGTATTTGGGTGGACGCCCTGGTTGAGGGAGGCGAGATCCTTCAGCGTGTGGGTGAGCGTATTCTGGGCCGGGTGACGGTTCAGGATATCTATGATCCCGTGACAGGGGAGCTCCTGGTAAAGGGCAATGAAGAGATAGATGAAGAGAAGGTCAGAAGGATTGAGGAAGCCGGGTTAGAGCGCGTCAAGATCCGGTCGGCTCTCACCTGCGAGGCAAAACGGGGCGTATGCAGGAAATGTTACGGCAGAGACCTCGGCCACGGCCGGTCGGTCAATATCGGAGAGGCCATCGGCATCATTGCCGCCCAGTCAATAGGGGAACCGGGCACCCAGCTCACTATGAGAACCTTTCATATCGGAGGTACAGCGAGCAGAAGGGTGGAGCAGACCACCATCCAGCCCAGGAACCAAGGCAAGGTTAAGCTTATGAACCTCAAGACGGTCGAGGACAACGAGGGCAACCTTGTCGCTATGAATAGAAATGGGGAACTGGCCATTTTGGGCAAGGGTGGCAGGGAAGTGGAGCGTTATCCCATCACATACGGGGCGACCTTGAAGGTCCGAGAAGGACAAAAGGTCAAAGCCGGAGAAATTCTTGCCGAATGGGATCCTTTTACCATACCTATTATGACGGAGGTGCCGGGTGTCGTGAAGTTCGGCGATATCGTGGAAGGACACACCATGCAGGAAAAACGTGACAAGGTTACAGGAAAGATAAGCCGTGTCATCGTCGAACCCCGTGAGTTTGATATCCGGCCTCGGGTCTCCATTAAGGACAGTGCAGGAAAGACCGCCAGCCTCCCGGGCAGTGTAAGGGCCAAGGCCCGTTATCATCTGCCGGTAGGGGCCATTATTATGGTCAATGAAGGAGAAACAGTGGGGCCCGGTGCGATCCTGGCCAAGATACCAAGAGAAACCACCAAGACCAAGGATATCACTGGGGGTCTACCCCGTGTCGCCGAGCTCTTTGAGGTAAGGAAGCCCAAAGAGACCGCCATTATCAGTGAGATAGACGGTGTGGTGTCCTTTGGAAAATACACAAAGGGTAAGAGAAAAATGACCATCACCCCGGAGGTGGGTGAGGCCGTCCACTACTATGTGGGCAGAGGTAAACACGTGAGCGTCCTGGAAGGGGATTATGTGAGGGCCGGTGAAGCGCTGATGGACGGCTCCATCAATCCCCACGATATATTAAAGATCAGAGGTGTTCGCGAGTTGGCCAAATATTTGGTCAATGAAGTCCAGGAGGTCTATCGGCTCCAGGGCGTCAAGATAAACGATAAACACATTGAGATCATTGTCCGGCAGATGCTGCGACAGGTCAAGGTGAACGATCCGGGGGATTCTCATTTCCTGGTGGGAGAACACGTGGAAAGATGGCGATTTATTGAGGAAAATGAAAGAATTGTGGCGCAAAACGGCAAACCGGCCACCGCGGAACCCCTGCTCCTGGGCATTACCAAGGCATCACTGAGTACGGATAGTTTCATATCGGCCGCATCCTTCCAGGAGACCACCAAGGTTCTCTCCGATGCCAGTGTGGCCGGAAAAATAGATCACCTCAAGGGGTTGAAAGAAAACGTGATCATGGGGCGTTTGATCCCTGCAGGGACAGGGGTGGAAAGATACCGGGACATGGAGATGGGGGTGGCCCGCTGATAGGGCCGGGTTTTTTAAAAGCCCGTGAAGAGAAGCTTGACAAAAGGCAGAAAGAGGAATATAAAAAAAAGATTTGCTGATTTCGAAAGCCCCCATTGGTTGAACGGGGATTGGATGAGCTAAAGGGGATGAAAAGAGAGGAAAAGGTATGCCGACCATCAACCAGCTTGTGAGAAAAGGGCGCCGTAAATCCAGGAAAAAAGTAAAAACCCCCGCCCTTCAGGGTGCACCTCAAAAGAGAGGGGTTTGTGTCCGGGTTTACACGTCCACACCCAAGAAGCCCAACTCTGCACTCAGAAAGGTGGCCAGAGTCAGACTCACAAATGGTATTGAAGTCACCTCTTATATACCCGGCATGGGCCATAACCTCCAGGAGCATTCTGTTGTCCTTATTCGTGGGGGTCGTGTTAAGGATTTACCGGGTGTTCGATATCATGTGATCAGGGGCACAATGGATACCACCG
>CAZNLL010000117.1:0-12532 GCA_964573885.1 uncultured Desulfobacteraceae bacterium
GTTGAACAAGCCCTGTCCGCCCTGGATGGCGTCTATGCCCGTTTCATCAGGCTGCGGCTTTCTCCGGATTGGGAAGAAACGGAACGGCCCAGACTTCTTGACTGGATCAGTAAAGGCCGAATAAGTGACCCCCGGAAATCACGACGGTGATAAGGAGGTGGTTATGGAGGAAGAGAAAAGTCCCTTCAGGGTAGAAAAAGGCGGTCATGTGACCTGGCTTATTCTGGACCGTCCTGAGAAGCGCAATACCATGAATGCTGCTTTCTTTGAAGAGCTTATCAGGCTTTTTCAGGAATTTGATCAGGATCCCGAGGTGCGTGTGGTCATCATCAGGGCAGAGGGCAAGAGCTTTACCGCCGGCCTGGACCTGGTGGAAATGGGCTCCCTGCTCCAGGGAAAGGGCGCGGACGACCGGGAAAAACTCAGGACCAGCATCATTCGTTTTCAAGAGAGCATGAATGTCATAGAGAAATGTCGGAAGCCCGTCATTGCCGCCATCCATAGTCACTGCATTGGCGGGGGAGTTGACCTGGCCAGCGCCTGCGACATCCGCATCGCTTCCAGGGATGCGGTTTTCTCCATCCGGGAAACCAGGATTGCGATTGTGGCTGATGTGGGCACCCTGCAACGCCTTCCTTACATCATCGGCCACGGTTGGTTCCGGGAGTTGGCCCTCACCGGAAGGGACTTCACCGGGGAAGAAGCGCTGACCATGGGCTTTGTGACCCGACTCTGTGAACACCGCAAGGCCCTCCTTGAGGAAGCCGCCAATCTCGGCTCTGAGATGGCCGCCCTTCCCCCCCTGGCCGTACAAGGGGCCAAGGATGTCATCCTTTACAGCCGCGACAACGGCGTCTATCCCGGACTCCGCTACGTGGCCCAGAAAAATGCGGCCATTTTGCCTTCTGAGGACCTGGTGGAGGCCTTCCAGGCCTTCATGGAAAAACGGCCCCCGGAATTCAAAGGCAAATAGGACATGGAGGAGACCACGATGCGGGGAAGAGGGTCAGCTGGGCCAAGGGCGACCGAGGAATTGGGGGCCCAACAGGGGGGGGGCACCCGCCCCAGAAAGCATGCCCCAACGGGGAGGCCCGGGCCGCGCACGCCCTTGCTGCTTTTGGCCCTCTTTTCCTCTCTCCTTTTTTCTGTCTCCCAAGCCCAGGCCGGCGCGGAGGGAAATACACGGGCCGGGCAAATAAATCGGATTGTGCGCGAGTCCCTGGCCGCCGGGAGATGGTTCCCGGGGACCGGCCCTGAGCTGAAGTCCATGGTCAACCGTTTCATAGAAGATGCCAGGACGCCGCAGATGGAGGGTCGAATCGTTGGGGCGGTTGCAGCCCATGCGGGCTACAGATATTCCGGCAAAGCGGCCGGGTATACCTTCCGGGCCATCAGGGACAACGCCCTGGCCGGGTACAGGCCGGAGACGGTGGTGGTCCTCGGCCTCAGGCATCGCGGTGGTTTCTCCGGGGTGGCCCTTGTGGACGGGGATGCCTTTCGAACCCCCCTCGGAGCGACTGAAATGGACCGGAAGGCCGGTGATTTCTTGACTGCTCAGAGCCGAAGGATCTTCTATGATTACAGACCCCATTTAGGGGAGCATTCTGCGGAGAATGAAATACCGTTTATCCAGTGTGCCCTTCCGGGAGCCAAGCTGGTGATTGGTCTTGTGGGTGACCACGACCCTGAGACCATTCAGGAACTGGCAGCCGCCCTCGACAAACTGGGCCGGGAAAAAGAGATCCTGGTCATTGCCAGCTCAGACATGATGCATCATCCCGATTATGAGCGGGTCACCAGGACGGACAGGGCCACCCTGGAAAAGGTCAAGGCCATGGACTATGCCTCCATCCGGGAGGATTGGACCCATGACAAACAGATCTTCTGCGGTGTCGGCCCGGTCCTGACCGTCATGCGCTATGCGGCCCTTCAAGGGTGTAAAAAGGGAAGGGTTCTCTATTACTACAATTCAGGAGACGATTTCCCTGAAAGCCGCGGCCGGTGGGTGGTGGGTTATGGCTCCATTGTCTTTGCAGCACCCCCCGAATAGGACGCCCCTCCCTGATCCACCATCAAGATGTCATCTGCTGCGTTGCCTTCGGTCGCTTCTCCTTGCGGCGTATTGTTTATACGCCTCACTCGGCGCTCCTCAGCGCCTTGCATCTAACATCTTGATGGTGCCCAGGGATTGGCCAAAATCATTTATTATCATTGTTTGTCGAGAATTTTGATGGTGGATTTAGGCCCCTCCCGGGTATTTTTTACCTAAAACAGCCGCCTTGATATGGTGATTTTTTCCGCTTCTTTGGCCCCCTCATAGATCTCCAGGATCTTGGCATCCCGGTAAAATCTCTGTACATCATACTCATCCATGTACCCGTATCCCCCGTGAAGTTGCAAGGCCTTGTCACAGACCCAAACAGCCATCTCTCCGGAAAAATACTTGGCCATGGCATTCAGGGAAGGATCGGTTTGACCCTGATCCACCTTCCAAGCGGCTTTATAGGTCAAATTGCGGGCCAGTTCTACTTTGGTCGCCATTTCTGCGAGCTGAAAAAGAATTCCCTGATTCACGGCAAGGGGCTTGCCGAAGACCTTTCTTTCCTGCACATACCTGAGGGTCTTGTCCAGGGCCCCCTGGCCCAGGCCCACACCCTGGGCCGCAACCATGGTCCTGGTAGCGTCAAAGAATTCCATAAGCTGATAGAATCCATGCCCTTCTTTCCCAATTAAGTTCTCAGTGGGCACTCGGACGTCCTCAAAGGAAATCTCAGCCGTATCACTGGCCCTGATTCCCATTTTACCCTTCAACTTATTTGCGGACACTCCCTGCCGGTCAGACTCAATAAGGATCAGACTGTGGCGTTTGTGCCTCTTCTCTTCATCCGGGTTTGTGATGCAAAGGGCCACCATCCAATCGCATACACTGCCGTTGGTAATAAACATCTTGTTGCCGTTGATCACATATTCATTTCCTTCCTTGGTGGCCCTGGTTCTCGTCCCGGCCACATCCGTGCCCGCGTCCGGCTCCGTGTAGGCACCGGCGGATACGGCCTTGCCTTCCACCAAAAGGGGTAGATACTTCTTTTTCTGTTCTTCCGAGCCGAACATGACGATGTTCTCAGAGCCAAAGGTCGCGGTGAGGATAACGGTACCGATCCCCAGATCCACCCTGCTCAGCTGCTCGGATATGAGTGCAAACTCAAGAAAGCCTAGCCCCGGTCCCCCGTAGGCTTCTGGAATAATAGCCCCCACCAGGCCCGTCTCGCATGCCTTTTGCAAAACATCTCTAGGGTATTTTTCCTCTCGATCACACTCCTTTGCCACAGGCTCGATCTCATTGAGGGCGAACTTATGGGCGGTCTCCTGTATGAGTTTTTGTTCCTCGGTCAATTCAAATTGCATGATCTTCCTCCTTTCCAGGCCAAAAGGTGTCTTCAAGACTGCTCATGCAAAATATTGACCTCTGAGAGGGATGTCAAGAAACAAAACGCCTCAGCCGGCCGACCGGCCTGTCTCCTTTGCGTAGGTCTCCAAAAGGACTGGGATGAAGGTGGTGAGGTCCTCTATAATACACACGTCGGCCAGGTTGAAAATGGCGGCATTTGGATCCGTGGAAAGGGCCACCACAAAGCCTGCCCCCTGCATCCCCACGGTGTGCTGTATGGCGCCCGAGATGCCGCAGGCGATGTAGAGTTTGGGGGAGACAGTGGCTCCGGTGAGACCAACCTGTTGCTTGTATTCAAGCCAGCCCGAGTCACATAAGGGACGGGAGCCTGCTACGGCCGATTTGGGGAAGAGGGCCGCCAGACGACGGATGAGGGAGAGATTCCCTTCCTTGCCGATGCCGCGCCCCGCGGCCACAACCACATCCGCCCGGGCCAGGCCCGCATCCTCTTCTCTGATCTGTTTTCTCCCCAGTGCCCTCGTCTTCTCCGGTTGCCCCCCGATGCTTCGTCGCTCCCAAAGGCCCGAGTCCCTCCTGGCAGGCTTTTGGGTCTTAAAGCTGCCGGGCTGCACGGAGAGGAGGGTGGTTTTCACTGTGGGCCTGACCACCGCTTCGATTTTACCGTTATACATTTTTCGGGTG
This sequence comes from uncultured Desulfobacteraceae bacterium, assembly GCA_964573885.1. Lineage (GTDB taxonomy): Bacteria > Desulfobacterota > DSM-4660 > Desulfatiglandales > Desulfatiglandaceae > CAZNLL01. The sequence continues at coordinate 4,091 of CAZNLL010000117.1, forward strand.
AAACAGATTTCCCCCTGTTCCAGGCGGACCCCGTCCACGGCGGTCAGGCATGCGGCCCTGAGTCTTACACTCAGGCCTGGGGCCAGATCCATGCCCTGGGTCGTGCAGGGCATCACAATAAACACGGGCTTCAGTTCCGGCAGGATCCGGCCCAGAATATCCTTATAGAGTTCGCTGTTGTAGGTTTTAAGGTGGGGATTATCCACAGCCACAACGCCGCCTCCCATGGAATCCGCCCATTCCCGGGCCAGGGTCTCCGGGCCTTGGCCCAGAATAACAGTCCTCACCTCCATGGGATACAAGGCCTGGATCTCCTCGGCCAAGCCCATCAGCTCATAGCTGACAGGGGCCATCTGGCCCCCGTGCTGTTCCGCAATGATGACAATGCTTCCACCCATAGCTCAACTGCCCTAAAGAAAGGCCTTGTCCTTCAGGATTTCAATAAGCCTCAGCGCTTTTTCCTGCGGTGTTCCATGGAGCACATCCCCGGTGCCGGACTTCCGGGGATAGTCAATGCCCACCACCTTTTCTCTGCCCTCCACCGGGGGAAGGGTTTCAGCGTCGATCACCAGGGCCTTTTGCCTCTTGGCCCTCAGGAGATTGGAAAGTGAAGGATACCGAGGCCTGTTGATCCCCGTTTGGATGGTCATCACCGCCGGCAGATCCAGGACAAACATCTCCCTCAGCCCTCCCTCAATTTCTCTTTCCACATAGACGGATTTCTTTTCAGAATCCACCTCCTCGAAAATCACCGAGGTGGCACAGGGCACGCCCAGCAATTCAGCCACCATGGGGCCCACCTGGCCTTGCATGTCATCTTGGGCCATAATCCCTGTGAGGATAAGGCCATAATCCCTCTCCCTTATATAATGGGCTATCCAGGAGGCGATAATTAAAGGGGCAAGATAACCCTCGGCTTCTGCCAAGACATGGACAGCCCTGTCAGCCCCCATGCCCAGGGCCCGCTCAAGAACCTGACCCGCCCGCCCCGGGCCCACCGTCAATACATCAACCTTCGTATCAGCCCGGGCCTCTTTGATCATGAGCGCCTCTTCGAGGGCGAATTGATCCGCATCATTCATCCCGTATCGGGCCTGCGCCTCCGTCTCAATCCAGGTTTTGGCCTGGTCCAAAAACACAGCCGTCTCCGATTCAAGGACCTGTTTGATGCACACAAGGAGTCTCATAGGCGTCATGATTCCAGTATAGACAAGGGCGGTTGAGGGAATCAATCATAAAGCGAGCGCTCGTTCTTTTTTCATTGACTCCCCTCCCCCTGCCCGAGCATAATCCATTGGGGGGGATATCCACCCGTGCCCGGGCTGGATTTGAGCCGGGCACCTGGGAAGGGGACGGCTTTAACATTGGATGAGGATATAAAAGGGAGGATAATATGGATTTTACCGTATCCGAAAAGCTCCAGACCATTCTGGACATGATGCACGAATTTGTGGAAAAGGAACTGCTTCCTATGGAGCCTGAACTGGCCGGCAAGGGCTTCAAGTCCCTGTTACCCGAAATCGAAGAGAAACGTAACTTGGTCCGAAAGATGGAACTCTGGGCCCCTTTGCACCCCAAGGAATACGGCGGTATGGGTCTGGGGCTGATGGAGTACGCCCTGGTGGCCGAGGCCTTGGGAGGCACCCCATTGGGGCTCTATGTGTTCGGGTGTCAGGCCCCGGATGCAGGCAATATCGAGATTCTCCACAAGTATGGCACGGAAGAGCAAAGGGAGACATACTGTCGGCCCAATGTGGAAGGCAAAATCAGGTCCTGTTTTGCCATGACCGAAGTTGAGGTAGCCGGTTCCAATCCCACCTGGCTCTTGACCACGGCGGTCAAAGATCAAGGCGACTACGTGATCAACGGACACAAATGGTACACCACCGCCGCGGACGGCGCCGGCTTCAGCATCGTCATGGCGGAGACCAATCCTGAAGCCGAGTCCCGGCATTTGCGGGCCAGCATGATCATCGTCCCCACGGACAACCCGGGTTTCAACCTGGTCCGCAACATCTCCGTCATGGGCCATGTGGGGGATGGATGGATGAGCCACGCCGAAGTCAGGTTCGAGAATTGCCGGGTACCGACGGAAAACCTCCTTGGAGGAGAAGGCATGGGATTTGTCATGGCCCAGGAACGCCTTGGACCGGGACGCATCCATCATTGCATGCGGTGGATCGGAATTTGCAATCGATGTTTTGACCTCATGTGCGCCCACGCCCTCCAAAGGAGACGAACCCCCACCGAGGTCCTGGCTGATTCAGATATTATCAGGACCTACATCGCCGACAGTGCGGCGGAGATTCTGGCGGCCAGACTCATGGTTCTCAATACGGCCTGGACCATCGAAAACGTGGGTGTTAAGGAGGCCATGAAAGACATCTCTTTAATCAAGTTCTATGTGGCCAACGTCATGCAGCGTGTGGTGGACCGGGCCCTGCAGGTCCACGGCGGCCTTGGAATGACCGATGATACCCCCATCGCCATGTATTACCGCGGTGAACGTGCGGCCCGCATCTATGACGGGGTGGACGAGGTCCACAAAATCAGCGTCGCCAGGAGAATCCTGCGTGAATACAAGGGGAAAGTGGTGAAATAGTCATGAGTTTTACCGAATTTCAGAAGACGGTAAACCTCTCCAAACAACGCATCTACAGTGAGGCCTTTGCCCAATACCGGCAGTCCATACGGGTCAAGAAAGAGATGACGGCCGTGAAGAACCTGAGCCGCATCTTTGACGCCACCCTCCGGATAAGCAACAAAAAGGGCTTCCCGTCCATGACCATGAGAGATCTCAGCAGGGAAACCGGCCTCAGCATGGGCGCCCTTTACACCTGTTTCTCGAGCAAAGAGGACCTATTGGAGATGCTCCAGCGCCAGGGACGCCTCATTGTGGACAGGTTTTTGAAACAGGCCACGGAGGCGGAAACAGAGCCCAGGGCAAAGCTCAATGGGGCCGTCAAGACCCATCTCTATTTGAGCGAGGCCATGCAGCCCTGGTTCTATTTTTCATATATGGAGGCCAAAAACCTGACCAAAAAACAGGCGAAAATGGCGGTGGACAGCGAATTATATACGGAACAAGTCTTTCTGGACATCCTTAACGAGGGACAGGAGCGAGGGGTATTTGTGCCCCGAGACTACCGGCTGATGGCTAGCCTGATTAAGGCCATGGTCCAAGACTGGTATCTCAAGCGCCGGAAATACGCAAAAAGGCAGGTTTCTGTGGATCAGTATGCGGACTTTGTGCTGGCCCTGGTGGAGGCCTTCTGTCTGGCCCCCCAAGAGGTAACAACCTTGAATCAGGAAGAATAAATCAGCCCCCTTTTTGTCCGGACCCGGTTCCTTAAAGGGGTCGAACCCCATTTTGCGGGAGGTAAGCTATGGGTCATTCTCTTGTGGCCATTGTAAAATACGAAAAACCCATGGAATCCGTCAGGAAGGCGGTGGAACTGTCCCGGGGCCTTAATAATCTGCCCTCCCATGCCAGGGTCTTTGTCAAGCCCAATATAGTCTACTGGACCCGTGAGGTTACCTTTCCCAAATGGGGGGTGATTACCACATCCCGGGTGGTGGAGGATATGGTGAAAATCCTCAAGGATAGGGGTGTTGAGGATATCACAATCGGGGAAGGCATCGTCACCATGAAACCCAAGGACACACAAACCCCCGCTCATGCCTTCGAAGCCCTGGGTTATAATGTCCTAAAGCAACGTTACGGGGTAAAGGTGATCAATGCCTTTAAACGGCCCTTTGAAAAGGTGGATCTGGGAGACGGTGCGGAACTCAACTTCAACACGGACATCCTCCACAGCGACCTGGTGGTGGATCTCCCGGTCCTCAAGACCCATAACCAAACCCTTGTGAGTCTTGGCATGAAGAACCTCAAGGGGATTATTGACATCGAATCCCGGAAAAAGTGCCACAGTTCGGATCCGGTAAAAAACCTCCATTACATGATCGCCAAGCTTCCCGAGAAGCTGCCCCCTATTTTCGTCCTTCTGGACGGGATATACACCAATGAGCGGGGCCCCAGTTTTGACGGGCGCATGCGCTATAGCAGGCTCTTGGTGGCCTCATCAGACGTCCTTTCCGCAGACATGGTGGGGGCCAAGGTCCTGGGATATGACGCCAGGGAAGTGCCTTACCTTGTTCATGCGGCCCAAAACCGGTCAAGACCGCTGGACCTCTCCGACACGGAGGTGGTGGGGGAAAAGATAGGAGATGTGGCCTCTCGTCACGAGTACGATTTCGCCTATTCAGAAACCGAAGACGGGGTCATGCCCGTACCCTTGGCAAAGCAGGGCATTAAAGGCCTCTTTTATCGAAAATATGACCTTTCCATGTGCACCTACTGCTCCGGCCTCAACGGCCTGCTCCTCTCCGCCATCCGCTATGCCTGGAAAGGCAAGCCTTGGGATGACGTGGAAATCCTGACCGGGAAGATGATGAAGCCCACTCCAGGTAGGAAGAAGACCATCCTTCTGGGGAAATGCATTTACGAGGCCAACAAGGACAACCCCCATATCCAGGAAATGATCCCGGTCAAGGGTTGCCCCCCTCAGCCCAAGGCGGTGGTCAAGGCCCTTCACAAGGCCGGCATCAATGTGGATCCAAACCTGTTTGAAAACGCGGACAAATTGGCGGGCTTTTTTATGAAGCGCTACGAAGGAAAGCCTGAATTTGACGAGGCCTTTTTTACCATCACCTAGGGGTGGGGAACTTTCCGGCCCCTTGACCCGGGACGGGATTCCGGTTATCCGGTCAAAAGCAGGCGTCTGTTTCAAATCCTTCTTTTAGGGTGCCAGGCAAATACGCCTCCTCTATGTCCATCGTCCGGGTACAGGGGTCTTGCAGAACTTGCACCGGCCTTTCTCCAGGTTGTACTGGGCGATAAAATACCCCCGCCGCTCGATCAGGATCTTGTGGCAGTTGTGACAGTAAGTATGGGTCCCCTTGTGGCCCGGGACATTTCCCAAATAGACGTACCGAATTCCTTCTTTGAGGGCCAGTTCCCTGAACTCCTCCAGGGTCGCCACCGGAGTGGCGGGGAGCCGGTTCAGCTTGTAGCGGGGGAAAAACCTCAAGAAATGCAGAGGGTAGTCAGGCCCCAATGCCTCCAGGATCCACCCGCACATCCTTTTGATCATTTCCGGCTTATCCACATAGGTGGGGACCACCAGGGTGGTCATTTCAAACCAAACACCCTGTCGGTGCAAGGTCTTGAAGGTCTCCAAAACGGGCTGAAGGGTTCCCCCGTTCAGGCAGCGGTAGGTTTGATCATCAAAGGACTTGAGATTCACATTGGCGCCGTCCAGATACTGGCAGAGCCTTCTCAGGGGATCGGCATTGATATAGCCGTTGGAGACCAGCACGTTCCTGACTCCCTCCTCCCTGGCCAGCTTGGATGTGTCAACCATGTACTCGTAATAGGTGATGGGCTCCGAGTAGGTATAGGCGATGGAGGGTATTCCCCTTTTTATGGCCTCCTTGACCACGTCTTGGGGGGAGTATTCGTAGTGGCGCACATCCTCGGGCTTGCTCTGTGAGATCTCCCAGTTCTGACAGTTGAGGCACCTGAAATTGCAACCCGTGGTGGCCAGGGAAAAGACCTGAGTGCCCGGATAAAAGTGGCTAAGGGGCTTCTTTTCAATGGGATCCACATGAATGGCACATGGATTTCCATAGGTCAGGGAATAAAGCTTTCCTCCGATATTGACCTTTGAACGGCATACGCTCCGGTCTCCCGGCTCAAGAACACAGCGATTCGGGCAGACCTGACATTGTACGGTGTTCCCGTCACTGGTGTAGAAAAATCCTTCAATAGACCATTTCCACGGGCTTTCAGGGGCATCGTTTTCAAAGATCTGCCCCCTGACACTCTTGGTGCTTGGTGACGCCCGTGCCAGGGATCCATAACCCCATTGCCCGCAGACCACTGCGGGTACCCCCCATCCCAGGGTCCTTAGGAATTCCTTTCGGGTCATCCCCCTGCTCATGTTTTCAGCTCTTCTGAGGATCATGACCTCCTTTCTTTTGTTCCGAGCCTCCCAGAACTAAAATGACACAACCCTTATGCCTCGCTTGGTTAACACTAATATACTACTGGAAATTTTCACGAGAAGCAAAAAAATTACGGCCGACCGGATACCCAGCAAAGGGATCAACAGGGTCCCCACAGCCAGGGTCCCCACAGCCGCACCACAGAGGTCCGCAGCCAGGCACCCCGCCGCAGGGCTGCTTTGCTCACCGATGGTCCCCGCCGCAACGGGGAACTGAAATCCGCACAAAAGGGAGAAAAAAAATCCATAACAAAGAAACGCCAGAGGATGGGGCTCGCCCTTGAGATAAACGATCCACACAAAGAACAGGAGGAGCAAAAACAGGAGGATGGCCTCGGACATAAGGAGCTTTCCCAGGTCCTTGGTCTTCATCCGGTGGCCCAGGATGGCGCCCGGCAACAACCCCAGGAGGAAGGAGGTGACAATGGCACCTATTTGTAAGTAAATGTAACCATAGATGATCTGGAAGGAGAAGATGATAAGCATTTCCACGCCCATGGTGGAAAGGCCCGTGGAAAAGAGCAGGTATTCCTCTCTTCTCAAAAAGACGATATAGGTCGCTGTGAGCATCACGAAGATGACGATGAAATAGGTGGGGGAACTGCCGTATTTCATAAACCATTCATGGAAGACGATATTCATGAGCCTAGGCTTCAGGTCCCTGTTTACATGGCCTTTCTTCTCCAGGGCCTCTGCAAGATGCTGGATCCTTTCCTCAGTCACATTCCCGTAAAAGAAGCCGCTGATATATGCGGTTTCGATTGATTTCCTCTCCAGCCTGGCGGGGATATCCCACCAAAGCGGCTGGTCCCGACAAAGAAAATAGGCATCCTCACCCGGAAGCACCAAAACGTGACTGAAGTGCTGCCGCACCGTGTTATACAGGGTGGAAAGCTTTTCCCGCTTCATGCGGCTCAGGTAGTTAGGGGAGTACTCCATGTTTGTTGAGAGTATGCCACCCTTCTTGAGGCATCCCTTTGCGAGGGCAAAAAATTCAGTGGTGAAGAACCGGTTCAGCTGAAAGGTGTCCGGATCGGGCAGGTCTATGATAATGGCATCATACTTATGTTCGGCCCTCTTAATATACATTCGCCCGTCCGTGTTCACGATATCAATAAAAGGGGCATCCTTGATCACGTCAAGTTCCAAGGCGGTCTTTGTCAAAAATGGATCAAGCTCCACGTAGTCCACATGGGCGGGATCATATTTGGCGACCTCCTCCAGGCTTTCTCCCAATCCCCCGGAGACGAGGAGTACCCGGCTGACCCTCTCGATTTGAGACAAGGGGTAGTGGACCTTTTCTTCCGCGTGGATGGTATCAGCGTCTGAATAGAGCGGCGCTCCGGACTCCCAGAAGGTTTTCTGCTCCTCTTGCTCTGAAACCACAATCCTCCCGTAAGGGGATTCAACATAACGCAGGATATTCCCATACTGACTTTTGAGGGTGCTTTTTTCAAAACCGGCGTCGGTGGCATAATAAAAAAAAAGGGTCGCCGCGGGTAGGGCCGCAAACAGAAAGGCATACCTCCGGGATGTCATCAGCAAAAGGAGCCCCACCCCTACGAGGAGGGCGGATGTAACGGCAATGGTGGGAAAGGGTTTAAGAAAATAAACAAAGACAAAACTAAAAAGCAGTCCCCCTGTGATATCTCCGATATTGTCGGTGAGGTATAATGCGCCGGTGGTAAACGTTGGGTCATAGTCATTAAGAACAAACAGGGCATAAGGCAAAATAAACCCGGTAAGGAGACAATAGGGGGTTATGGTGATGATAACGTAAAAAAAAATGGCATAAAACCCGGGGGAGGCTCCGTGAATAAAGAGTTCATCCCGAAACCCTCTGATCAGAACCATCTGTATGAGAGGCCAGAAGGCAATAATCAGGGTAAGGAGGGCAAAAACGGGCAGGGAGGGCCTTCTCAAGGCCTTTGCTCCCAGGCTCCCCAGTCCTGTGATAAGAAACCAGCAGAAAAGGACCAGGGATATGGTGATCTCGTTGCCGTGAAACTGGGACAGGAATTCCCGGATAGTAAGCAGTTGGGTGATGACGGAGGAAATGCCCGTGCCGATGATGGACCAGATAATCAGGCGTTTTGGCCTCATAGCAGGTGCCCGACCTCTTCCCTTCTCTTTACCCCGAAGTTGCATAAAAGGCACCCAAGAATCCGCCATTTTGTTTCCTACGGCTTAAGATTCCGCTCTTGGGCTTCTAAAGCTGGAATCCACAAATTGTGAAATCCAGGATCTGGCTGTGATAGATCTAAGCGCTGTTCTATTGGCGTTTATGTCTTAGACATGTCAATGTGTTTGCAACAACGGGGTTTACTCTTCAAAGGCCTGGACTTGATAGGTTTGGACCTCGAGGTCAGCCTTTTTC
>CAZNLL010000118.1:0-12059 GCA_964573885.1 uncultured Desulfobacteraceae bacterium
AGATTTAAAGCGTTAAAAGCGGCCTTTGAAGTCATAGAAGGCAGGATGCAGAATGTTTAAGCGCCTTTTATGCAATAACGGGGTGAACTTAAGAAAAGAGCCGGAAGCCCCGACCAAAAGGCGAGCCGGCTGGCTTTCCGGCCGCGGATTTCCATGAAACTCATTGTCAATCAGGCCTATGACAACATGGGTTTGCAGAGCACCCAGACCCTTGGCCCCTTTCCTGACGGAGCCATGCGAAACACGCCGGAAGGCAGGCAATTCGTCCGCGACGCTTTGGAAGGCGGGTCAAGTCCGCCGTGGGAAAGAGGGATGGACCCTTTGGCGATTATAGTCAGGGCCCACTGGAAGATCAGCCAGGAAAAAAGTGAACTGGTTTAGACAAGGGAGTCTGAGATCAACTGCATAGCGTCAGGGATCCTTAAACGGTATTGCGCCCGCACACGGGCAACATGGTCCGCGATGTGCAAGTTCAGCGGGAATAGGCTCATATTCTCTGAATTTGAAAGATAGTCCCGGCACCTTAAACCTGCTGCATTGACATTCCCGACCAAAAGAATATGATTCCCATCCGGGAATGGATGCGGACCAATTCCGGCACCTCCAAAGGGGGCCTCTTGTGTACCATCCAAACCCAAAATGATCTAAAGGAGGCAACTTGTGGAATACACCCAGATAGCTTATGACTTATCCGATCAGATTCTGACTGTCACCCTCAACAGGCCGGAGAAGTTAAACGCCTTTACCGATTATACAATGGCACCCGAGCTTCTGGACGCCTTTGATAAGGCGGACCAGGACAATAACGTAAGGGCCGTCATTGTGACCGGCGCCGGCAGGGGCTTCTGTTCAGGCCATGACATGACCGAGGGAGAAGGAAGCTTCGACTACGAGAAACAAATAGGGAGCACCCTTGATACCCACAGGGATTACGGCGGCCTGTTGGCTTTACGCATCTTTGACATGAAGAAACCCATGATAGCCGCCATTAATGGAGCCGCCGTGGGGGTGGGTATCACCATGACACTGCCCATGGATATCCGTATCGCCTCAGAGAATGCCAAGATAGGGTTTGCCTTTTCCCGTGTGGGAATCACCCTCGAGGCCTGTAGCAGCTGGTTCTTGCCCCGGCTGTGTAATTTCAACAAGGCCGCCGAGTGGGCGTACACGGGAAGGATATTTGGGGCCCGGGAGGCGCTGGAAGGGGGTCTGGTCGGAGAGGTTTTACCGCCGGAGTCCTTGATGGAAAGGGCCAACGAGATCGCCCGGCAGATTGCGGACCATACCTCACCGGTCTCTGTAGCCTTGAACCGCCAGCTCATGTGGAAAATGCTGGCCGCCGACCATCCCATGAAGGCCCATAAACTTGATTCCAAATGCATTTTTTGGCTGGGAAAGGCCGCCGACGCCGAGGGTGCCGCACGGGCATTTGTTGAAAAAAGACCCCCTCGGTTCACCTTGAAGGTGAGCCAGGATATGCCGCCCTTCTATCCCTGGTGGCGGGAACGTGAATTCAAATGAGAACGCCACAAGCCACCCCCAGGGTTGTCATATGAGCTCAACCGGAGGATGCTCCTCCAAGGAGGATAAAATCCTCCGGTTTGACGTAAGCAAAGAAACCAGTTTGAAAAAAAATCCCGGTCGGATATGCTATCAAAATCAGGGTTCCCCTGTTCACTATTTCGGGGAAAGAGATTATGGACCGAAAGGAAGGGAGATGACCATGGTGCATTCCTCTAACGCTACCGTGTCCCAATACATTATTCGCCGCCTCCAACAAATCGGAGTCAATCACATCTTCAGTGTACCTGGAGACTATGTCCTGGATTTTATGGACAGGATCGTAGACAGCCCCATTGAGCTCATCGGGAACTGTAATGAGTTAAACGCCGGTTATGCGACAGACGCCTATGCCCGGCTCAATGGTATAGGGGCTGCAGTGGTCACTTACGGCGTGGGAGGATTCAGCATTCTCAATGCCGTTGCAGGCTCCTATGCTGAACGGGTCCCGGTTATTATGATCAGTGGTGCACCCAATTCGGCCAGGCGTGAATCCCACGCCCTGGTCCACCATCTCATCGGGGAATACACCTTACAGTACGAGGTATTCCGTAAGATCACCGCCGATGCGGTGCTGTTGACCAATCCCAAGACCGCACCTGAGGAGATCGACCGGGTTATCCTGAATTGCCTGACACAAAAACGCCCTGGCTATATAGAAATTCCCGTGGATATGGTGGACCGTCCATGTGCAGAGCCGGGAGACACGCGATTTGAGGTCCACAGGTCATCGGACCCTGACAGTCTCGCAGAAAGTGTGGAAGAGGCGGCCGGCCTCATGAACGCCGCTGAAAAACCCGTGATTCTGGCGGGCATTGAGATTGAACGGTTCGGCCTGGGCCGGGAGATGCTCGATTTGGTGGAACGTATCGAGATCCCCTATGCCACAACCATCAACGGCAAATCCGTGATCCCCGAGCTCCATCCTCAATTCATGGGCGTGTACCAGGGCGGACTCAGTCGGGACGTGGTGCGGAAGCAGGTGGAAGCCTCCGACTGCGTCCTCGCCCTGGGTGTATGGATGACGGACATGACCACAGGGGGATTTACCTCGGCCCTTAAGAGCGACCGTCTGGTGAGCGCCCATTACGACCGGATACAGATACGACACCACTATTATGACAGTGTATGGATGGGAGATTTTATTGCGGCCCTTTCCAAGGCCTTGAACCCCCGGCTATACCGCTCATCGCACCCCACGAATCCTCACCAGCCCCTGGGGACGTTTGCGCCTCAACCCAATACGGCCATTACCATCAAAAGATTTTACGATCGGCTGAACCGCTTTCTGGATGATGATATGATTCTCATCGCAGAGACCGGAGACGCCATATGTGCTGCACCGGAACTCTATATCGAAGAGACAGAAAATTTTCTCGCCCAGGCCTATTATCTATCCATAGGTTACGGGGTTCCCGCCGCTCTGGGCGTCTCACTGGCCAGGCCTAACAAGCGTGTGGTACTGCTCGAGGGAGACGGGGCCTTTCAGATGACCGCCCAGGAAACCTCCACACTCATTCGCTACGAATGTAATCCCATCATATTTCTCCTCAATAATGATGGATTGGTCATTGAACGCATGATCCATGACGGCCCCTACAATGACATCCAGCAGTGGAAATACCACCGCCTGGCCAATGTCTTTGGAGAAGGGGTCCTGTGCCTGGAGGTCAAAACGGAAGAAGATATGGAAAAGGCCTTGCAAACGGCCCAAGACCATCCGCACCAGATGGTATTTGTCGAGGTCCACTTCTCCCGGACGGACTGCTCCGAGGCCTTGAAGCGCCTTGGTTCGGAGCTCCGCAAGCTGGCTGAAAAGTAGGAACGGCTCCCCAAGACCGCTGAGATGCCCCCAACCGGGAGGTTGCCCTAGGGAAATGACACCCTCCTTGTCATGGGGATCGCCCCGCCTAACAAGCCAAAACCTTGACAGAAAAGAAAATCTGTATAATCTTATACCTAACACTTTTCTAACAAAATAAATATTTCAAGCTTAATGTTTCTTTAATTAAGCTTTTCATGAAAGATTATTCAGTCACAATCGGTTTGTTGCGCCTGGAAAGCGCAAGACAGCAGAGAACCTCTCAGCCGACCTATCGGCCGTTGGGCAATTCCGTCCGGTCATGCGACGGACGGTCCCTGGCTCGGTGATCCGGACTTGCTGCAACAGGCTGAATGAGCTCAGAATCTTTGAAGAGGGGCATCCAAGTAGAAGGAGGTAAGCGCGGGATGAAAGCCAAAATAAGGATTGCGGTGGCTGGCGTGGGTAATTGTGCAAGCTCCTTGATTCAGGGTGTACATTATTACAGGGACAAAAACGCCGGGGATTCTATCGGCCTGATGCACTGGGAAATCGGGGGATATACCCCCTCCGACATAGAGGCGGTGGCCGCCTTTGATATCGATAGGCGCAAGGTGGGGAAAGATGTCACGGAGGCCGTCTTTTCCAGTCCAAACTGTACAACCGTTTTCTGCCCGGACCTTCCTGCCTCCGGTGTAATCGTGAAGATGGGCAGGATCCTGGATGGCTTTTCTGAACACATGAAGGACTATGACCCGAAATACACGTTTCTACCTGCAGATGAGACACAGCCCGAAAGAAAAGACGTGGTGGAGATCCTCAAGGCATCAGGGGCGGATATTTTGTTGAACTATATGCCTGTGGGCTCGGAAGAGGCGACGCAGTTCTATGCGGATTGCGCCCTTGAGGCCGGTGTGGCCTTTATAAACAACATGCCCGTTTTCATCGCCAGCAGTCCTGTGTGGGCCAAACGATTCAAGGAAAGAAATATCCCCCTTATTGGTGATGATATCAAGTCCCAGCTGGGCGCTACTATTACTCACCGTATACTGACCGATCTGTTCAGGAAAAGAGGCGTGAAATTGGACCGCACTTATCAGTTAAACACGGGAGGGAATACGGATTTTCTAAATATGCTGAACCAGCACCGCCTGGTGTCCAAGAGAAAATCAAAGACAGAGGCGGTCCAGTCCGTGGCTGCGCAAAAACTGGACAGTGACAATATTCATATTGGGCCCAGTGATTACGTGCCGTGGCAGAAGGACAATAAGGTCTGTTACATTCGGATGGAGGGGAAGCTCTTTGGTGACGTTCCCATGGATTTGGAACTTCGCTTGTCCGTCGAGGACTCCCCCAACTCGGCGGGCGTGGCCATTGACGCCATACGCTGTTCCAAAGTGGCCCTTGAGCGCGGTGTAGGCGGCGTTCTTGAAGGGCCGTCCGCCTATTTCTGCAAACGCCCTCCCCGCCAGTTTACAGACGACCAGGCCTTTCAGATGGTAGAAGAATTTGTCTACAACGGCAGGATCAAGTCTGATCAGCCACTTGATTCTACCGGTACGGAAGGGGAACAGAAGGCCACCTCGTTATTATAGTTTTATCGTTAATCCATTTCGTGGGCACATTACCCCCCCATCAGGAGGTTACCCATGAGTCCGTCTCTTCTGACCCCCCTGAGCCCGGACTCAGGGAAAACCTTCATTCATCACTATTTGGCCTGACCAAGAAGGTCCCACCTAAATGACGGCACAGCCAGCCCCGGAGTCAACTGCGGACCCGGTGGCAGAAGGTGTTTTCTCACCATTAATGAGCATAAACTTTAAAAAAAGCATTGACTTTTATTGGATAAAACCTATATTATGAGCAAAAGCTCATAACAGGAGGGTACATGCCGAGACCACGAAAACGAAGATTTGTACAGGGGCGTCCCATTGTTAATGCCTTTGTCCCGGAAAGGATGCCCCCCTGGGGGCAAGAGGAGGTTATCCTCCCCATCGAGGGGCTTGAGGCCATCCGGTTAAGCGATTTTCAGGGCCTCGATCAGGAGACAGCGGCAAGCATGATGAATGTCTCCCGCCAGACCTTCGGGAGGATTCTGGCCGAGGCAAGAGCCATCGTTGCAGATGCCCTGGTTATGGGCAAAATACTCCGGATCGAAGGAGGTCATTTTGATATGCCCCCCAGAGGGCGACGGCGACGCCGCCACGGCTGGGGCGGCAGATTGTAAGGGAAAGGAGGGATGTTTCATGCCCGCATTGGATGGAACAGGTCCTGCTGGAATGGGACCAATGACAGGATGGGGACGAGGTTACTGTAACCCTTCTCAAGGCGCCTACGGCCCTGCACCGAGGCCTGCTTACCGGGTTCCGGGATATGGCCGGGGCTTTGGTCGGGGGCGCGGACAAGGCCGGGGTTTCGGCCGGGGCTTCGGATCGGGTTCTGGTTGGGGCCGGGGCTTTGGAAGGGGCTTCGGCTGGCGTCGGCCGGCCTGGGGAGGTTGGTAACCCCACACAACACCGGTTGAGGGAGAGAGACACAAACCTCCAAATGCCGGGAACAATCCATGAAACCTAACAACCCAATGAGGAGGTGATCATTATGCCAGGATTGGATGGAACAGGTCCTGCTGGAATGGGACCCATGACAGGTGGTGGCCGCGGATACTGCAATCCGGGTTACGCAGGCTATGGTCCTGTGTATGGCCGGGGGTACGGCTTTGGAAGGGGTCGAGGTTTTCGAGGAGGCTTCGGCCGGGGCCGCGGCTTCGGGAGAGGGTTTGGATGGCGAGGGGCCTATCCCCCTGCCGGAGGCGCGTATGGACCGGCCTACAACGCCCCTTATGCCATGAGGCCCGAAGACGAAGTAAATATGCTCAAGGATGAAGCGGGTGCCTTAAAGAATGAACTGGATTCCATAAACAAGCGGATTGAAGAGCTCGAATCGAGTTCTCCTGAAGCCTAAAGAGTGGCCAAAAAAGGGCCCGGGTTTACGGAAAATCATACCCGGGCCCTTTCTTTTCCAGGCGAAGGCCTGAAACCAGCCCCTATTGATAGTTCTCGGTGGTCGCCTTACCCTGTGCATAATCCTCATGCCAGCCCTGAGAAACGGGAAAGGTGCGGTAAAGGCTCTGGCGTTCCGCCTCAAGAAGCATGGGTTTCTTCCCAATGAAATCCGCTGCACACAATACCGGTTTACCAGCAACCATGGACAACCGCTTAAGCCAGGTCATCCCTTCGCTACATCTCAACAGGTGGTGATCGAGGATGAAGACACCAACACCGCGGGCCAGCCTCAGGGCGTTTTCCCAGGCCTCGTGGATTTGTCTCTCGCTGAGCCTGGATAGATAAAGGGGGGGGCCTCCGGCCAGAAGGATGTCCGGACGCCATGCAAGTACCTTGGAAACGGTCTCATGGTTGAGGAGCTGAATGTCAGATGCATGGAGGAATCGCCGGTCTTCTTCAACCAGGGTCATCATAACCATGTCCCCTGTAGCATGTGGGTCTCCGTGAGGAACAGCGCAGGAAAAGCGCAAGGGTCCGCAGCTCATGTCTTCTCCGGACAGAAAATCGAGGCCGAGGGTCTCCTTGAGTGTTTCCATGCGCCCCGCTTCGGAGGGCGAAAGATGGTTTTGGTTCTTGCACCAGATCCTGGTCTTTTTGTCACCCCGTCCTGTCAATTCCGCTGCACGGAGTTGATAGGGATTCGCGTCAACAAGGGGGACATGGTCTCCGTGAAAATGGCTGAATACGATATCCGTGGCTTCCCCCCAAAGGGTGATGATCTTCCTTCGGACCTTTTCCGCCACGAGTACCTGTCTTGGATGGGGCAAGAGTTTATGTCTCATATACCCCAGGGCAAGGCCTGGATCTATGAGAATATTCCTCTCCCTGGTCTCCACATGGCAGCAGAGTCCCCTTACACCCAGAGACTCAGCGCTAAGAATAGATATGTTCATGAGACCGGCCCGCCCGTGCCGGAGGCGACGTTTGGTTTTGACGGGTAAGGGTTAGGTCGTCTTTTGCTCTTTAAGCATCACAAAATGGCCGTCCATGAGGTTGACGGTCTGGATGGTTCCTTCCACAAAGGTCCTTTCTCCGAAGAGGTCTATCAACCAGAAACCCTGGCCTTCCGCCTCGATTCTGGCGACTTCCTTCATGATCTCCTTTTGCTCATTTCCGGAATCCATGTAAACGGTGCTCAAACACATATTTGCTCCTTCGGGTTCATTCCCCCGATTGTCCTTTTTTCATCTGTCATGATTCCCGGGGCCTACCGCGCCTGTCCAACAGACGTTCTCCCCCAATACCGGGGGAGCCTTTTAAGTCATCGCCCTGATCGAAGGATGTCTCACCCGGCTATTCTCGTGTCATGGCCGTTCCGCAACTGGGACATTGCTGCTCATAGCAGGGCCGCCCCAGTTCATGTGTCACCTTTTTACCGCAGTTGGGGCAGACACAGTATCCCCCCGGCCCTGCGGCAAAACCGCCTCCCCGGCCTTGGCCTCGCCCCCCCCGGCCCGGGCCACCGCCTCTGCCCAGCCCTCTGCCTGTTCCTGGTCCCTGGCCACTCGGGCCTGTTCCGTCTCCTCGCGGCATGTCACTGACCTCCTCTGATATAAGGTTTAAAGTCCAAGATTATTCTCAAAGGGCTACTTCTGATGCTCCATTTCGTTCCTGCAACCGGCCCTTCCCACCCTCTATTTCACCCAGAATCTGGTCGAAGTCCCGGATGAACAGGTCGTTCCCATATCATAATTAGCAAGTTTCATGCCAGATAGCAAAAAGGACTATACCATTAAAATCTATGTTTTTTTCAATTATTTAGAAGATAGATAAAAACATATTGTCCCAATTGAGCGACGCCAGGGATTAATAGAATTGCGGTTATACAATACAGGAAAAAGCAAGGGGCATCTTTTGGTGGCGGGAAGGGGGAATCAAGCCTGACCATGTGTATTTACATTCCCATACCCTATTTGATAATGTCCTTCCTGGTTTTCCGCTCAGGGCCGATCTGGCCATGTATGAGGCGAAGAACGCCGGAGGCAATCGGGTGGTTATGGCAGCAAAGGAAATCGGCGTATAAGGCCGTGAAACCTTCAAGACTCATAGGCAAATCGTTTTTGGCCAATCATCCGGTGCTTCTTTACGGTGATCACAGGAGTTCTTCATAGATTATTTCTAAAGGGAACCATTGGCTAAACGAGGCCGTATGACCGTGGATAGAAAGAAACCGGCTAACATTACCTATGGCGTCGATGAAAAGCCCTCTGCAGGCATGTGTATCGCCTTGGGTTTTCAGCATATCTTTACCATGGCCGGCTCCTTTGTATTTCCCCTGGTCATTGTGAGGGCCCTTGGCGGACCGCACCAACTGGCTCAGAGCATGATCAGTATTTCCTTGATCGCCGCAGGCATAGGGACACTCCTTCAAGCTCTCAGGAGGGGACCTATTGGTTGCGCTTATCTCTGCCCCCAGCATCCGGGCCCATCTTATTTGTCCGCCTCCCTTCTGGCAGCGAATACAGGCCAAGCATCGCTCATCTACGGCATGACCCTCGTCTCGGGTGCCTTTGAAATGATCATATCCCGCGTCATCCACCGGCTGCGTGCCCTTTTTCCCACAGAAGTGACGGGAGTGGTGGTGACCATGGTGGGCGTTTCCCTGATTCCTGTAAGCTTATCCCATCTCTTCGGGATGGGCGGCGCGGATCAGGTCTCCTCCTTTGGTGAGTGCGCAGTAGGTTTGGGAACCCTGGCGTTGATGGTAGGCCTGAATGTGTGGGGAACGCGGAGCCTCCGGCTCTTTTGCGTGCTTATCGCCATGGCTTCAGGCTATGCGGCGAGCTACGGATTGGGGTCCTCACAGGGCTGGATTTCACCCGCATTGCCACGGAGCCCCTGCTTGCATTTCCCGACTTCAAGCACATAGGCTGGTCATTTGACGGCGCCCTTCTGCTTCCCTTCCTCGTTGCCGCTCTCAGCTCCACCTTAAAGACCGTGGGGGATATTACCACCTGCCAGAAGATAAACGACGCCAATTGGAAGCGGCCGGATCTGAAATCCATAGGGGGCGGGCTTTTTGCCGACGGGCTCACCACCGTGTCTTCCGGCTTGATGGGAGCCATGGGCCAGTCAACGGCGACGGGAAGCGTGGGGCTCTCCATTGCCACAGGGGCAACGAGCAGGCGCATCGCCTATGCCGTGGGGGCCCTGCTCCTCTTAATGGCCTTTTTACCCAAACTCTCCGCCATCTTTGCCATCATGCCCCTGCCGGTCATGGGTGCCCTCGTCATTTTTGTGGCAAGCTTCATGATCGTAGCAGGCATACAGATCATGACCTCCAGGATGCTCGATGCCCGCAAGACATTTGTCATCGGGTTTTCCCTGGTTTTCGGGCTCAGTGCAGAACTTTTTCCCCAGCTTTATGCTGATCTCCATCCCATGGTCAGCCCCCTTTTCAGTTCTTCCCTGGCCTTTGGAACGGTCTCCGCCATCGCCCTCAACTTTATCTTCCGCCTTGGCGTTTCCAAGACCAGGCGCACGGAATGGGATCCCAAAGAGCACTTTACCGAAGACATCTTCTCAGTCATGCAATCCCAGGGAGCGGAATGGGGCATGCGCCAGGAAATTGTCCATCGCGCTATCTCAGCGGTGAATGAGTTTATGGAGTCGGCTTCCGCCGCAGGACTGATTGACGGGAATGTCCAGGCGGACATCCATTTTGATGAATTCAACCTCGACATTGTTCTTTCTTACAGGGGAAGGCTCATGGATTTCCCCGAGGCACGACCTTCGGATTCCGAGCTCATGCGCGATGAAGAGGGCTTTATGCGGTTATCAGGCTTTTTGGTCAGGCAGCATGCCGATCAGATCTCATCCCAAATCAAGGACGGCCACTGCGCAATAAAGCTCCATTTTGATCACTGATCACACCGCGGATCGGCCCGCAAGTCCCTGGCGAGGCCAGGCAAATTCAACAACTTCCAAATACTTCAGGTTATATTCTCCCTAAGCCTTTCATCATTTCACCTCCACCGCCATTGGGGCGGAAATCATCATGACGGACCTCTTTTGGTTGTGGGCTTGTAAAATGTTTTGACGCAACTCGGTCAAATCGGCTATTCTTTAGGATACCAAAAATATTGGGAAAAAATGAAACCGGTAGAAGATACTTTCTGATCAAGTATTCTTGACCGTGAATAAATGATAGAAAGTACCGATACCTCAACCGGCACTCTTTTTCAGCAAAATCTTCGCACGAAGTTATCAGGGAACCCTATAATCATTTGTTGGGTCATTCCAAAACCGAAAATGAAGGCTGTCCAACCGAAAAGGTAATTCTAAACACGGAGGGAAGAGAATGACGTCACTACAATACAACAACATAAGACCCAACCTGGCAGGCGATTACCCCCAGATAGATCCCACGGCGTTGATTGACCCTTCCGCCCAGATCATTGGTAACGTAAGAATCGATAGGGATGTTTTCGTGGGGCCATTGACCGTTATTAGGGCCGACCAGAGGGGCCCGGACGGGAAGGTCGCACCTATTCAGATCGATAGGGAGGTCAATATTCAGGATGGCGTCATTATTCACACCGATCCAGGAGCTTCGGTCATCATAGGTCCCAAGACTTCTGTAGCCCATGGGTCGATAATCCATGGGCCGTGTACCATTGGGCGAGAGTGTTTTATGGCTATGGGGGCTTCTCTATACAAGGTCACTCTGGAAGACCATGTATGGATTGGCATTGGGGCTATTGCGAAACTGGTTACATTGCATTCCTTTACCAGAGTGCCTGCAGGTGCTGTTATCCGTGATCGCCCCGAAGTCCTGTCACTTCGATTGATTACAGAAAAGGAGAGAAAATATATGGAAGAGGTTTGGGCCGCCAACTCTCGCTTGAGGATGGACTATCTGAAACTGCGGGACAAAGTGGAGTCGATCAGATCCACTGCCAAGAAAAAGGGCTAATATTGCAAGTCCTCTTTTTAACCCCTCATCATGTCTGATTTTGTGGTGCCGGAGGTCGGAATCGAACCGACACGGTACCAAGTACCACTGGATTTTGAGTCCAGCGCGTCTACCAGTTTCACCACTCCGGCACACCATATGGGATGGAGTATAATTATCTATAAATTTGAAAGATGTCAATATCTCTCAATAGGCTGTTGACAGAAATTCCTCTGATTTGTTATATACAAAATTTGTTTTCAGGGGCTGTAGCTCAGATGGGAGAGCGCATGACTGGCAGTCATGAGGTCGTCGGTTCGATCCCGATCAGCTCCACTAAGGAATTCAAGGGGTTACGTCACATTGATCGTAACCCCTTTTTTCTTGAAAACTCCATTTTAGTACAATATTTGTACAAGATTTTTATTCCTATTCATTAGAACGGCCGTCGTGCCCGGCTCAAGACCCAACTGGTGCCGGCGCGTTCTCTGACGGGCCAGTCAAAGCCCCGGCCATCGCTTGCCATCATCTCATATGTCGGGATTTCATATACGCCGGACCGGGCATAGCACTCATCCACTAAAAAGGGGGTTCTTGTCGCTTCACTATCACTTCACGTAATGGCCCGGAGGCCATGAAATATGCCGGCCAGCGAAATGTACAATGGATAGAGGCCGGCAGGACCGTGGCCATGGGGCTGGTCATCGGGCGCGGTGCGGTCGCGGTGTTCCACGCCCTGCGC
>CAZNLL010000119.1:0-12003 GCA_964573885.1 uncultured Desulfobacteraceae bacterium
AATCCCGTGTCCGCCCTCATTATCCCGGCCCTCATTTACAGGATATTTGAAGGGGAGAACCCCCTCAACATATGGGGAGACGGCTCTACAGTGCGGGATTTTGTGTATGCCGACGATGTAGCGGATTTCATGATCCTTATGATGGAAAAAAATGAGACCGCCCCTTTAAATGTGGGAAGTGGGGAGCCTATCACCATCAAGAGGGTTGCCGAGACCGTGGTGAGGCATGCTGAAAAAAGAAGGGGTGAAAGAATTGGCATTGAGTGGGATAATTCCAAGCCTACGGGCGAGAAGTACCGGGTCACAAGCATTAAGGAGGCAGAGTCACGGCTCGGGTGGTTTCCTAAAGTGGGCCTGGATGAGGGGATTGAAAAGACCGTGGCATGGTATGACGGCCATAAATCAAAACAGATAAAAAGACATAGCGTTTTGTCAGAGGATGAATAAGTGAGTGGCAAGGTAACCTTTGTAAGACCCCCGAATCTTCAGAAGTCGGGCGAGTGGAAGAAGCAGGGCGTGATTCGCTGTCCCCTGAATCTGGCCCTCATGGCGGCTTTTTTGAGGGAGAGGGGAGGATATGAGTGTTCCCTGGTGGACTTTGAAATCATTAATGTGTCCCTTCCCGAAGAAATGGCGGAAAGGGTCCTTGAACACAATCCGAGGTATGTGTGTATTTCCACCTTGACCCCAAGATATCCCACAGTGGTCAGGATGTGTGAGGAAATAAAGAAGATGAACCCGGGGGTTATCACCATTGTGGGGGGGCCGCATGTGACAGGGCTTCCCCGAATGTCCCTCTTTGACCCCATCACCTACGGGATCATTGGAGAGGGAGAAGAGGCCCTCCTGGAGCTTCTCAATACCCTGGAAGCCGGGCATGAACCCTCAGGGTTGGAAAACCTGGTTTTCAGGGAGGGCGGAGGCATACGGGTCAACCAAACCCGCCCCTTCATAAGGAACCTGGATGAGTTGCCTTTCCCGGCCTGGGATCTTATGACCTTTGATGAATATACGGACCCCATCTATTTTGAAGGCCCCCATCTGGCCACCTTTTCCGGAAGGGGCTGTCCCTATGACTGCAGCTTCTGCGCCTCCCGGGTTACATGGAAAGGCAAGCTTCGGCTGAGGTCTGAAGAAAACGTGATGCAAGAGCTTAGGCATATGGTTCATGTGCTGGGGATCAGAAACCTGATGTTCTGGGATGATACCTTTGCAGCGGATAAAAAAAGGGCCGTCACCCTTTGCGGTCGGATGATCGAAGAGAAGCTGGATGTAAGATATACAGTCCAGATACGGGCGGATTCCGTGTCTGAACCCCTGGTGGCCGCCCTCAGGGACTCGGGTTGTGCCTTTGCGGCTATCGGGGTGGAGAGCGGGAACGAAAACATGCTTGTAAAGATTGGAAAGCGGGAGACCAAGGCCCAGTTCAGAAGAGCGGTCAAGCTGATGAAAGAGGCGGGACTCCCGGTCATCGCCAGCTATATCATCGGACTTCCCGGGGATACCCATGAAACCATAAGAGAGACCATCGATTTTGCCTTTGAACTGGATGCGGATCAATCCAAATTCATGATCCTCGCCCCTTTTCCTGGAACAAGGGTGTACGACCTCGCCGTGAGCAAGGGGCTGGTGGACCCCACCGATTTTGGGCAGATGGAGGCCCTGAACTATTATGACAGCGTGGCTATTAACCTCTCCCAGGTTTCAGATGACGATCTTATCAAATATCAGGACGAGGCCTATGCCCGTTTTGATGAAGCGCGGGAAGTGGAGAAATGACGAAGGCCTTCGACTCGGCTGAGCTCGTCGCGGGCCGCCAGTCACCTTTGAACAGGTACCCTCATCCTCAAAGGGTTGCCCTTGCAGCTGGATGCGGAGCTATTTCAAAAATCGAAAGTGTTATAGGAAAAGGACCACCATGATCACAGAGGAAACGCCCCTTCAGGGGGTGCTATTAATCAAGCTGGAGGCCTTTGAAGACCATCGAGGTCAGTACATTGAGACCTTTAACCGGAAGGCCTACCAGGATCAGGGCATGGACATGGACTTTGTACAGGATGATATCTCCATATCATCCCGTTTCGTACTCCGGGGTATTCACGGGGATGATGTGACATGGAAACTGATCACTTGCCTTTACGGCAGGTTTTATTTGGTGGTGGTCAATTGTGATAAGGACTCGGAGCACTTCGGCAGGTGGCAATCATTCGTGCTTTCCGAATACAACCGGCATCAGGTGCTGGTGCCCCCTAAGTACGGAAACGGGCACCTGGTCCTCAGTGACAGGGCCATATTTCATTACAAGCAGAGCACGTACTATGATCCATCCAGGCAGTTCACCTATAAGTGGAATAATCCCCGGTTGAATATCTGGTGGCCCGTGAGGGCGCCCATCCTCTCCCGGCGGGATGATTCAGGCCGGTTTGTGTAAGCGCGTTTTTTGGGAAAAAGGCTAAGGATAAAAACATATGATTATAAGCAGGACGCCCTTTCGGATTTCATTTTTTGGCGGGGGAACGGATTATCCCGGATGGTACCGCGAGAACGGTGGTGCGGTCCTCAGCACCTCCATCAACAAATACTGTTACGTGATTGTGCGCTACCTCCCCCCATTTTTTGATTACAAGTTCAGGGTCCGTTACACCAAGAGGGAGGAGACCAAGACCATCGGAGAGATCAGGCACCCGTCGGTGCGGGAGTGCCTTTTCTTCATGGGCTTTGACAGGGGTGTGGAGATGCAGCACAACGGCGACCTTCCTGCCATGTCGGGCCTGGGCTCCAGTTCATCCTTTACAGTGGGCTTGCTCAATGCCTTGTATGCCCTCAAGGGCAGAATGACCACCAAAAGACAACTTGCCTTGAATGCCATCCATGTGGAGCAGGAAAGAATCAAGGAGAATGTGGGGTCTCAGGACCAGACCATTGCCGCCTTTGGAGGCTTCAACAAGATAGAATTCGGTGGGGTTCAGGAGATAGCTGTAAGACCGGTGGTCATAAGCCCGGAAAGACTGGATCGGCTTCAAAAACACCTCATGCTGTTTTTTACGGGTTTTCCACGAAGGGCCTCAGAGGTGGCCGGTGAGCAGATCAGAAGAATCCCGGAAAAGCGGGCTGAACTGGAGACCATGATGGAGCTGGTGGAGGAGGTCCTGGGCATTCT
The DNA here is from genome assembly GCA_964573885.1 of uncultured Desulfobacteraceae bacterium. GTDB lineage: Bacteria > Desulfobacterota > DSM-4660 > Desulfatiglandales > Desulfatiglandaceae > CAZNLL01. The sequence goes on from CAZNLL010000119.1 coordinate 3,161, forward strand.
CAACGACAGCAGGGACAGGCTGAGTGAATTTGGAACCCTCTTGCATGAGCAGTGGAAGATTAAGAGGAAAATGACGGATTTGATTTCAAATGACCATATCGATGAGATCTATGCGGCCGGCATGGAAGCGGGCGCCCTTGGGGGGAAGCTTCTGGGGGCCGGCGGCGGCGGGTTTATGCTTTTCTTCGCCAGGCCGGAGGATCAGGAGCGCATCAAGGATCGGCTCCATAATCTGCTTCACGTCCCCTTTACCTTTGAGAACCTGGGTAGCCAGATCATCTATTACGCCCCGGAGAATAATTTTTAGCCAACTCTGGTGGAGGGCATGGGGGAGCGACTCAAGGATATAGACGTCCTCATATTGTGCGGAGGCAAAGGGGAGAGGCTCAGGCCCGTGAGCGGGGCTTGTCCGAAGGTCCTCATGCCCGTGGCGGGGAGACCCTTTATAGACCTTTTGCTGGAAGATCTTGCCGGGTGGGGCTTCAGGAGGTTTATCTTGAGTACGGGTCATCTGAAGGCACAGGTGAGGCGGCATTTTGAAGGGACCGGGCCGGCCGTGGAATTCTCGGATGAAGACTCCCCCTTGGGCACGGGAGGGGCGGTGAAAAAGGCCGAAGGCCTGATCACAAGCCCCTGCTTTTTGGTGATGAACGGGGATTCCATGTGCAAGACCGACTTCGCCCGGTTCTATGGCTTTCATCGCAGAAAGAGAGGCATGCTGACGGCCGTCTTGGCCAGAGCGCAATCGGGGACCGATTACGGGGTGGTCTCCATAGACGATGAACAGAGGATCACCCGTTTCAAGGAAAAGACCCCGGCCGGGGAGAAGGCCTTGGTTAACGCAGGGATATACATGATGAACCGGGCCGTGTTTCTCAATATGCCGGAGCAAGAGACCTTTTCCCTGGAATATGATTTGTTCCCCCGGGTGGTGGAGCTGGGCTTCTATGGATTTATCACGGATGGGCACGTGATTGATATTGGAACCCCGGAAAGATATCAAAAAGCGAATAAGCTTTTGGGGTCCTAAACCCCCTGCGTTTCCAAGCCCGCCTCAAGGCAAAGGCCTTATATATAGTCGAGGAGCTTCAGAAGGTTTCGCCGGATTTTGCCTCTTATACGATATTCCCAGTATTTTCTCCGACAGGGACCTAATTCCTGGGGACCTATTTGTTTGACAATGCGGGATGAGCCGTCCCTGTAAGAGTGGGTGAGTTTTCCAGTGAAGAGCCCTTTTCTGTAAGAACGGATGTCTTTTTCGTATCTCTTGGTTACGCTATCAATGAGTGTTTCGTACCTCTCAAGCCTTTGCCCCGTGTGGGTACGACCCAAAAAAGAGATGGTGGGAATGAAAAAGGGAAGATAGCCCTTCGTGTTGAGACGGTAGTTGAGCCCAATGGTGGGGGAATACCTGTAAGGGTCTTTATCCTGGTTTTTGGGGAAGCATTCTTTAATGATATTAAGACGAAACACAGCGTTGCTCTCCAGGCCGTGTCCGGTTGCGAGCCAGAAGGGGAGGAAATCCATCTTTTGAGGGGGGGGCTTTTCAAGGTATTCAGGCCATATGACCTTGCCGTAATCGTTCTCTGCGGACAGGGCCTGGCTAAGCCCCCACACGCAAGAGATTTCCCCGTCTGTGTCTAGCCTTTTGACGGCTTTGTCAAACCATTGTTCATCCAGGATGGCATCGGAGACGGCCAGGAGGACCACGTATTGGCCTCTGGCCATGGTAAAGCCCTTCCAGATGGCATCCAGTACGGTGTTCTCCCCCTCCTCCTTTTCTGAAACCCAGCGCAGATGGGGGTGCTCCTGTAAAATCTCGATGGTTTGATCTGTGGAACCGCCGTCGATGATAATATGCTCGTAATCGGTAAAAGACTGTTTCAATACCGATTCAATGGTATTTTTCAGGAACCTGCCGCTGTTCAAACAGAAAGTAACCACAGAGATTTTCGGATATTCAGGGGCCGGCAAAGGCGGGACCTCCACACCGATGTAGCTCCCTTGCCGGGAAAGGGGGCCTCCCCGGAGGGGCCAAGGTCTTTCAAGAAATCAAGATATCATCCGGATCCTGAGAGGTCAATGGTTCAAAGGGCATGGAAAAGGGGGGGGAATTGTGTTAGAGAAATAGGGTGTTTTTTATCCCGGGACCAGGGTCGGCGCTGGGGTCCACCAGGAAAGGCGGTACAAAGGCCGGGTTTATGGAAATGAGAGATCAAAACGCCTTGCGTTACCTGGAGCTTATGAAAAACGCCCTGTCATTCTCCCTTTGGGTGGAACCGGGTATTCCCATTGAAACCTTCAATTACAGGCGGTCCATCCTGAGCCGGTTTCTGGTAAAGGCCTTGTCCGCCGTTTTGGGCCGGGTCAACCTGGAGCTGGTCAGGCCTGTTGACTATGATGCCGAGCAAAGGCAAAAAGGCATGATATGGCCCATGCAGGCCGATACCATGATCGGCCTCAAACGCCTTGATAACATCCAGTTTTGCGTGGAAAAGGTCCTGGCGGACCACATAGAGGGGGATCTGATTGAAACGGGTGTATGGCGGGGCGGGGCCTGTATCTTCATGAGGGCCATATTGGCCGCCTATGAGGTCACGGACCGGCGGGTTTTCGTGGCCGATTCTTTTGAAGGCCTTCCAAGGCCCGACGAGAAGACCTATGCCCATGACAGAGGCGATAAGCACCACAGCGCTGATTTTCTGGCCGTGTCCGAGGAGGAGGTCAGAGCCCGGTTTGAGCGATACGGCCTCCTGGATGACCAGGTGGTTTTTCTGAAAGGATGGTTTAAGGATACATTGCCGCGGGCCCCCATAGAGAGATTGTCGGTGATGCGGTTGGACGGAGATATGTATCAATCAACCATAGAGTCCCTGACCTGTCTTTATCCCAAGCTGTCCCCAGGGGGTTTCTGCATTATTGATGACTATGCCCTGGAGGGGTGCAGGAAAGCGGTGGGCGACTACAGGGCCGACCACGGGATAACCAGCCCCCTTTGTGAGATCGACTGGACAGGTGTTTATTGGGAGAAGGGGAAATGACGGCCCCGGGGCTCAGGGGTGTGCAGGGAGATGACGGCCATGAGGGGAACAGGTCTCTATTGGAAAGGGCTCCTGAGAAGTGCATATTGTGCGGGTCAAGAGGTAGGGAACTCCTCATAGAGAAGGATTCCATGAAGGTCCACCGTTGCTCCAACTGTGGTCTGGGTTTTCTGGATCCCCGTCCTTCCCAGGAGGAGTTGGAAGATCTCTACCGCGAGGCCTATTTTTCCGAACGTTATGATGAGGGTGTGCCGCCCGGCAGCCCTGAGTATAAGAGGAGGCTCGGGGGGGAAGAGCACCGCATCAAATTTATCCGCAAAGAAAGGCCCTCGGGCCGTCTGCTTGATATCGGCTGTGGTTATGGATACTTTCTGGCCGCTTCCCGCAATCACGGGTATGAGGTCGAGGGTGTGGATGTCTCCCGATGGGCCGCCCGGTATGCCATCGAGGAACTGGGGCTCCCTGTGACCCTGGGACAGATCAAAGACATCGTCTTCCCCGGCGGTGGTTTTGATGTCATCACCATGTGGCATTTCCTGGAACACGCCCAGGATCCTCACCTGGTGCTGCGCCAGGCCAGGTCCTGGTTGAAACAAGACGGTATCCTGGTCATTGATGTCCCCAACTACGAGGGCACGGATGCCCGAAAAATGTGGAATCGGTGGGATGGGTGGTCTTTGCCTTACCATCTGTGGCATTTTACCGACCACGCCTTAAGGGAACTGCTTGCCCAGCATGGACTGGCCGTGGTACGGCGCAAGGATTATCATTCCGATTTCATCAAGGCCAGGCTCCGCCGCATCCTGTTGCTTCGCCCCTTTGCGCGTCTCATCGCCAAAATGTACTCCGGCACCAGCATTGCCGTAATTTCAAGGATCGCGGACACGAGAAGGGGCCGAGGATTTTGCTAAAGGCGTTATTATGAAAGCAGGAAGCTATCTGGACCGCTTGACCGAGAGCGGGGAATTCCGGTGGGAAAAGCTGGTCATCAGGGGCGTGGACAACACGCCCTTGACCAACCTGCTGGAAGCCATGGTGGAAGGGGAAGTCAGCCTTTTTCACGGAGAGGTCTCTTGTGGTGACGAATATGTTGAGATCTTTCACCATTTCATTGAACAGGCCATGGTGGAAAGACGCCCCGGGCCGGTGGCCCGTTTTGCTGACGGGGAATACGCTTTCTACAGGGAAAGCCTTCACTGTAACGGGCTCTACCGACAGGCGGAGTCGAAGGCCGCCATCAGGCGGGCCATGCCCTTTCACAGAAAGGCCCTCAAGACATTGAGCCGGAAGGGCAAGATTGCCGCTGTGATTTATCCTGGAAATATCCAGCGAAAGAAGAGACGATTTCCCTTTTTTCAAAAGCCAAAAGGCGATGACGGGGCCCTGAAATTCCTGGACTTTCTCTCCGGCAGCGGTATAGCCTTGACAGGAAATAACTTCCTGCCCTTTTTTGTGGTCTATGCCTATCTGACTTCCAAGCGGTTCAGCCGCCTCGTAGATGGAAGAAATATCTGTATCGTCAACTCGGAGTTTGATGGAGCCGCCTGCGGCCGGTGGTTTTCGAGGCACTCGAGCAATCCCCATATGGCTTTTTCACCCATACCGGACTCCTACATGGCGACCCAGTGGCCGGCTATAAGGGAGGAGGTATTGGCCTCCATCCCTCCTGAAACAGACATCTGCCTGGTGGGTGCAGGGGTGGGGGCCCTTCTCATATGCGTGGATGCGGCTGAACATCTTTCCATCCCGGCTATTGATGCAGGACATGTGTTGAACATGATGAACGGCATGGAAGCCAAGTCGGGTGGCCCCAGGCTCTACACCATCCACAAAGAGGTGCGGATAAGGGCGGATGAAACTTGAAGGAGAATAACCCGGTTGGGGCCGGGCATCCAAGGCGCATGGCCGATCCTTTCAAAAAATACAGAAGGCGCTTTAGGGCATGGAGAAACAGGGAGAGGCTGAAGCGGGAGGCGGCCTATTACCGCTCCCTTTTCCTCTCCAAGGGCCTTTCGGTCCCCCGGGAAAAAGCCATCAGAGAAAAAATAAGGGAGAGGTACCCGGGACGCGAGCCCAAGACAAAGGGGGAACTGCGCATCCTGGCGGTATATCACCATTATAATTGGGAGAATGAATCCCTGGGACCCGCCCTTGAAAAATTCGGGAACCTTTCCCTTTATGACTGGTTTGAAGCCTTTAATCACCAAGGCAAGGACTGGCCGAAGTTGAGGCCGAGAATGAATGAGGCCCTTCTGAATCAGGCGGCTGACTGGGCCGGAGAGGGGGGAGACGTCATTTTTACCTACCTCACCGGCGAAATCGTCACCCCAGAGACCATGGGGCGGCTCCGCGGACTGGGAATCCCCCTGGTCAATATCTCTCTCAACGACAAGGAGGGGTTTGTGGGAAAGCTCAAGAACGGCCGATCAATGGGCGTCAGGGATATCTGCCCCCACTTTGATCTCTGCTGGACCAGCACCAAGGATGCGGTGGAGAAGTATTGTGTTGAAGGAGCGATTCCTTTTTATTCGCCTGAAGGGGCCAACCCTGAAGTTCACCGGCCTTATGGGGAAGAGAAGACCGTGGATGTGTCTTTTGTTGGACAGTGTTACGGCAACCGCCCGGAAATTATTCGGGGGCTCAAAGATCGGGGGATTTCCGTGGTTACCTACGGCTACGGCTGGCCCAATGGTCCCCTTCCGACCCAGGAAATGGTCCGCATGTACTCACGAAGCAGGATAAATCTGGGTTTCGGCGGGGTTGCCGGACACAAGGACACCTATTGCCTGAAGGGAAGGGATTTTGAAATCCCCATGAGCGGGGGCCTTTATTTGACCGAGTACCAGCCCGAACTGGAGAAATGCTATGTTTTGGGTGAGGAAGTGGTGGTTTACAGGGGATTCGAGGACCTTGTCAAAATAATACGGCACCTCCTGTCCCATCCTGAAGAAGCCGAGCGAATCAGGGAAAAGGGGGCCCGACGCGCCCGGAAGGACCATACCTGGGAGATGAGGTTTGAACAGATATTTAGAATTATGGGCCTGATTTGAGTGGACCAACAGGGAAGGGGTTATGGAACTAGAGAGCAGGGATAAAGACCAGGCTTCCCATTCGGCAAACTGGCTTATAAAACACGCGCGAAACCACTTCTCCCAGTTTGGGGAAGACGGAATCATAGAGAAAGTGCTCTCCTTGTTGCCGGATGTTTCAAAGTGGTGTGTCGAATTCGGGGCATGGGACGGGAAGTACTTGAGTAACACCCATTATCTCTTGTCTCAAAAGGGATGGTCCGGGGTCCTGATCGAGGCCGACCCCGACAAATTCATGGACCTGTGCCGGACCTATGAGCACAATAACCGGGCCCTGTGCATCCATGAAATGGTTTCCTTTGAAGGACGAAATACACTGGACCAAATTCTTTCCCAGACCCCCATCCCCGAGCATTTCGACCTCCTCTCCATTGACGTGGACGGCAATGATTACCACATCTGGAAATCCCTTGTCCGGTACAGGCCCAAGGTGGTCATCATTGAATTCAATAATTCCATCCCCAACAATGTGGCGTTTGTGCAAAAAGCGGATTTCAAGGTCAACCAGGGCAGTTCCCTCCTTTCCCTGTACAGGCTCGCAAAAAGCAAGGAGTATGAACTGGTGGCGGTAACGGATTTCACGGCATTTTTCGTAGATGCCCCCTACTTCCCCCTCTTTGGTATCAAGGACAACCGCCCCGAGGCCATAAATGACAACCGAAAATACATTACCCAGGTATTCCAGCTCTACGATGGAACGCTGGTCTGGACGGGCAATCTCAAACTGCTCTGGCACGGAAAAGAGATGGACCCTGAGCGGTTGCAGGTCCTGCCCAGGGCCTGCCGGGTGTTTCCGGGACTACGGTCTTCACGGTTAAGACGGCTGTGGTGCTCCTGCCGCAAGCGGCTGAGGATTTAGGGGCCTTATATGCTCCAGAGGCTCAAGGCCATATACCGGGCCTTCTTCAACAAGGGGGCCTATCGAAAGTGGGTCCGGGCGGGGAGGCCCGTTCCCACCCCGCATGCGGTGAAGGAGATGATCATAAGGGAGTTTGCCCTGAGCCATGGGATACGCGTATTCATTGAAACGGGAACCTATCTGGGGGATATGGTGGCCGCCGCGAGGGGCCTCTTTCACACCATCTACTCGGTGGAACTCAGCGAGGAGCTTTACGAAAAGGCCAGAGAGCGGTTTGCCAGGGACCCCCGTATTCATCTTCTCAGGGGGGACAGTTCAGCGCTCCTGGGGCGGATCCTGGATGAAATCCACGAGCCTTGTCTTTTCTGGCTCGACAGTCACTTCTCGGAAGGGGCTACGGCCAGGGGTGAAAAGGAAACACCCATCACCGAGGAACTGGACCAGATCCTGTCTCATCCCCGAGAAGACCACCTGATCCTCATCGATGACGCGCGGCTTTTCACGGGTGAGAGGGATTACCCGGCCCTGGCGGAATTAGAAAGGCGGTTGCTGGCCAGGTACCGGGGGCATGTCTTTGAAGTCAAGGACGACATCATTCGATGTTATAAAAGACCCTAAGGCGTTTTTTCGCCCCCTGATTCTTTCATGAGCTTTGAGGCCAGGTCGAGGGCGTTACGGGCCTTCTCATGGCCCGGGTTGATGCGTAAGGCCTCGGCAAAATGCTCCACCGCTTCCTGAAGCCTGCCGCTGCGGGCCAGTAAAATCCCTGCGCTGTATTGACCGTCCGCATAATCTGGCTTGATCCGTAAGGCCTCCAATACATGATTCACGGCCTGATCAAGTTTACCGGTTCCGGCCAGAAGAATGCCCAGGTTGTAATGGGCCTCAGCATAGTCCGGGTTGATCCGCACGGCCTCAGAGAAATGATGGATGGCCTCTTGGGGCTTCCCTGTCTTTATTAAGAGGTTCCCCAGATTGTAATGGGCCTCGGCATAGTCCGGGTTGACGCGGAGGGCCTCGAAGAAATGACTGCGGGCCTCCGCCGTCTGGCCTTTTTTCATTAAGACCCCGGCCAGGCTGTTGTGGGCTTGATGGTGGCCCGGCTCGATGCGTAAAACCTGAGAGAATTGGCTGATGGCCTCATCGAGCCTCCCTTGTTCCGAGAAAAGCTTCCCGAGCTTGTAATGGACGCCTGCCGCATCAGGCGCGATCCTTGCCGCCTCGGTGTATTCCTGGATGGCTTCCCGGATTTTGCCCTGTTGAGAGAGAAGGTCCCCCAGGTTACAGCGGGCCTCCAGGAGATCCGGGTCAATGCGAAGGGCTTCCATGAAATGCTTGAGGGCCTCAACCATGTTGCCCTTGAGCATGAGCACGCTGCCCAGATTATTATGGGCCTCTGCATACAGGGGCTTGATCCGCAAGGCCTCCAAATAATGGGCTGCGGCCTCATTGAGGTCTCCGGCACGGGCCAGGGCCTCTCCCAGGTTGTAGTGGGCTTCGGCAAGGTCCGAATTGATTCGCAGGGCCTGGGCATAGCGTCTTATGGCCGCCTTCAGGTTTCCCTGGTGCAGAAGAGCTGTCCCCAGATTAGTATAGGCATCGGCGAAATCGGGGTTGAGTGCAATGGCCCGGCGAAAATGGGGGATTGCTTCACCGTCCTTTCCCTGCTGCATGAGGGCCAGGCCAAGGGTGTTGTGCCCATCGGCGAAATCAGGCTTGATCCGCAAGGCCTCCAAATAATGGGCTATGGCCTCTTCCACCCGCCCCTCTTCCACCCGCCCGAGACCCAGATTATGTTCGGCGAGCCAGTTTTGGGGTGTGACGGCGACGGCATGACTGAAAAGGGTGACACTG
>CAZNLL010000120.1:0-11942 GCA_964573885.1 uncultured Desulfobacteraceae bacterium
TGGTGGGTGAGGCCTTGGTAATGGGGGCGAACCGGAGACCCTGAATATTGGACAGCATATCCTCCCCCACCTCCTGGATCAGACTCTCCCTGGTGTGGGCGAAACGGGAGAGATCCCGACCAAAAAAGGGCATGAAATGTTCCCTCAGGGCTGTAAAGGAAAAGGCGTCCAGGATTTCCACATCCTTTCTAAACCCGAGAAAGTGAAGCATATCAGAAAATTCCGTCCCAAATCCCGACCACTGAGCAACATGTTTCAAATGGCCGAAGTGTATAGAAAACTCGGTATGGCTCTTCAGTACCGCCGCGGTGGGGTAGATATTCATATCTCCGTATTCCACCACAACAGCGGCACCCCCGGAGGCCATGATTTCCACGAGTTTATATAAAAGCCTAAAGGCCCCTATATTAATCAAAAACTCCTCAAAGGCGTCTTCAAAATTAAGCCCGCAGGCCTTACAAAACTCAAAGGTTCCTCTCTGTTCTTCGGGGGGTCTCTCATGGAAAAAGAAATAGGACTTCTTCAGCTTCTCCACCCTGAGATCTGCGATCATCTCGTTTAAAATCACAAGATCGAATTGGGAGCCGTCAAAATCAAAGGCCTCAATGTCTCCTTCCGTAAAGGAGGTAACGTCCTCATGGGCTTGGGTCCTTTCTCTCTGGGCTTGGAGCAGGACCGGTGAAAGATCAAAAAAGGTATAATGGAGGGTGCCGTATATGTCAGGATAGTTTTCCTTAACATAGGAAAGGAAGTCAGCCCCGAAACAGCCTGTGCCCCCGCCCACCTCCAAGATCCTTGCACCAGGTTTCAAGATCCCTTTGTGGTGACACACACAGGCAAACCTTTGACCGTAACTCAGGTCTCCGAGGGCGGGATGGGAGAAACGATACATATGGGAGAGGGTGATCTCTTGATCCTCAAATTGTTCCTTCGGGTCGGAGATTATCTTACGATGATAATGGGAGAGATCGTGTTCATGCCCGGTCACCCAGCGTGACGACCAATACTCACGAAAGAGGGGAAAAAGCAGGGGTTGACTGCCCTTGTTTTCTTCCTTATCCGGACCATCTCTCGAAAGAATATTTTGATCCGCCCACATGTGAATCCTCTCATTGTCCGTCGGGTTGGGGAGATGCCCTTCTTCGTCTATAGAACCCTTTTGAAAAATAAAGGAGAGAAGTCGAAGATCGTCGGGATCAGCCAATTGAAGCTTGCAGGATCTTTTGCCGTTGAGGTTAAGGATCAGCGGCGGAGTTCCTTCATAACAAAAAACGCCATGGTTTATTCTGACCGCGGAAAAATCTCTCACTCTATCCCCCGGAAATGTCCACCCTTTCGACAACGGCTTTGGCTTCCATATCCGATATAAAATCCTCCACATCCATGAGGAGTTGTTCTGGATCAACATCGTATAACTCAAGCAACTCTGAGGCTATCTCTCCCAGCGACTTATGGCCGTCAAGCCTTTTCCAGATGTCTCTCCCCACTTCATTCAATGTATAGAAAACAGCCTGGTCCCCGGGCTTCATATCGCCTGTGGGGACAATAAAAAATGTGCCTTCCAGTTCCCTGAAGGCACAACGAAAGGATTTTTTGTAAACACAGGAAAAAAGAGGCTTCATGGCCCTTTATTTCCCCTGGGGAAGGAGTTGTGCATATGTAATAATCCTGCGCTCTTGCTTTCACCTTGGTCTAGAGGTTCAACAGGGCGTCGATCCGCTCCCTGTCGAACCCGATCACCACCTCCTCGCCCACCACCAGGGCAGGTGCCGAGCGAACACCCAATTGGAACATCTCCTCCCGCGCCTCTTCGTCTATCATGACATCTTTCTTAATAAATGGTACTCCTTTGCTGGTCAAATACTCCGCCATTGCCGAGCAAGGGCCGCAGAAGGGTTGCGTATAAACGGTGATTCTAAGGTCTCCCATGTAATGTCCTCATTTCGGTGTTGAGAGGTTACTCATCAGCTGGTGCCTTGTCCCGCCTTTTGTTCACGGGCCTTCTTGAGCAGTTCCTGCCGCCTGGCCTCCGCCTCATCGGAAAGAAAAGGCTGCTCATCGGTCATGAATTTTTCCATCCATTCCTGGTTGCCAGACCATAGATAAGGCAGATCCAAAATGATCCCCGGCTTGTCCGCCTCTTGGAGCAGCTTGAGGCCGGCCCGAAGGACCTCGCGCTGGTTTTCGGGGTCCCGGGGCCGGCCCACGGGATTACCCAGAGGGTAGTTGAGAAAGACCTGCCTGGGGGTGCCGGCCCTGGCACAGATGTCCCGGGCATTGGTATAGGTGACGGTGGGGATACCTCCTGCTTCCAGCACGCGGCTGATCAGACTCACGGTCTGATGACAGATGGGTCAGACCGGCGTCATCAACGCGACATCCACACCGTCTTCCCGACATTGGCGCAGGATTTCCGGTCCGTCCGCGTCAACCGGCTTGCGGTGGCTGTAATTGGGCAGTGTCCGATAGTAGTTCTTGCTCAGGCTTCCGAACAGGCCTTCTTTAAAAAATTCCTGCATCCGTGTCATGGGGAAATAGGCATTGAGATCCTCCATGTCCGTCTGGTAGCGGTCATGATCTTGACTGGTGCACAGAATGCGGTCTTTCGGCCAGTCGTTGGGAACCGTCCGGACCTCCGGTTCTTTGGTACCGATGAACCCCGGTTCCTCCAGAGGCCGCCCCTCCTCATCCAAAAGGATGAAGGAGCTCGTGGTCACCAAGGTGACCCGGCACTCCGAAAGGGGCTTCCTTAAAGGGGTGAAAGGAATCTCTTCGTTATAGGCGTAGTTGTACGTCTTCTCATAGCCCTGATTCCGGTAGTATTCGTGGGTCTTATCGATATACCGCACATAGTCCATTACAAATCTCCTCCTGCACCGGATTTATGTTATGTAAAGGCAGTATGGGAAAAACGGCCCTGGGTGTCAAGGCGCATGTAGGCGGACGTGGTTGCCGCCGCCAGAATAAAGGCAGGGCATGCCCTTCCCTTTGCCGACTGTTTTGCCGTCGCCACAGCACGCAAGAATAACGCCGTTATTCTCACAGGTGATCCGGAGTTCAAAAAAGTTGAACCCCTTGTCGAAATAGAATGGATCGACAAATAAGGGCGTCGATTCAAACAAGAAACTGGCGGTCAGGCCGCCCCGTCTCACATGGGATAAAAAGATCAGACCCCGTAACCCACGGGCATGATCAGGAGAGGCTCATCCCTTTTGGAAATGTCCAGTACACTGATGACTTTGGTATCATCAAAGGCCCCCACGATACCCGCCTTCAAGCCCAGGGCCTCCGCCTGAAGGAAGATGTTTTGTCCCACATGGCCTGTCTCAATCATGGCGTACCTGACCCCTCTTTCTCCGTATTTGGAGCAAATGCGGGCGTATTCAGCGGTGATTACAAGGTTGAGAGGGGCCTCCGCCATCCACATCTGGTGGAGGGAGGCCTGCGCGAGGGACGCCCTTTTATCACCCGTGTTCACCCCTTCAATGCGGTGCTCTGAAGAAACATAGTGGTACACTCCCGCCTCCAGCCCTTCTACGCCCCTCTCCCCTACCACGGCATACACATCCAGGGGATACAGGGCACCGGCCGATGGGGCCGCCCTCTTGAAACCGCCGTCCTGGGTTACCCCCTGGGCCGCATACAACAGTTGAGAAAGGGCTTCCTTTTTAAGAGATTTCGCCCTATAAGAACGGACCGTTCTGCGACGCTTGATCGCCTCTTCCACAGAGAGCCCGCTTTCATGGTCGGGTCTGGGGAGCTTCATGGGGATCTCCTTTCTTCTGAAAGGCGCTGAAAAGGCCCTTAAGGGTTTCAGGCACTGGACCCCAAACATTCCCGTGAGAAGGATCCATTCAAGAAACCGCCGCCTGGGGATACTGTCCATAGGGTTGCCTCCCTGCCATTGTCTCAAATGGAACCCTCTGGATCAACCCAATTCCACGGTATAAGGGGCCCTGGTTTTTGCCCATTAAGGGCTTGTGCATGGTGACAAGACATGTAAAATATCTTCTAGTACCGGACGCCAAGGATCTCGACACAGGCCCTTGGTGCAAGGGATGTCCGGCCCGTGATCGTCACGGTCGCCGGGTCTTAAGGGCTTCTCCAAGGATTAACTGAATCAATACGGTGAGGAAAGGAGATGAATATGGCGGAGACTCAAAAAGAACTCAATGACAATCGGATGAAACTCCTGGGCCGGTTCGGCGAATTGCTTCCCGAGGTGCTCAAACAGGTGGGGTCCCAGGCCAATGAGGCTTACAAAGACGGTGCCCTCGATTCCAAGGTGAAACGACTCATGGCACTGGCACTGGCCCTGGGGGCGGGATGCCGTAACTGCGTTTTGGGACAAACCATGTACGCCCTTGAAAAAGGGGCCACCAAGGAGGAAATTCTGGAGACCATTGCCGTGGTTACCAGCATGAGAGGGACAACCGGGGCGGCCGAGTCCTTGCGGGTGATCCAGCTCCTGGATGAACTCGGAAAGCTCTAGGGGGTACCGGACCCGATTCCGGCGTCCACGGACCCAAAAGTAAGGGGGTTTAGGGATTCCGGATCGGGTCATAGATGAATTTTTTTGAAATATCGTCTTATCCAAGAGGGGACGGCCTAGAGTACACGTATGGCAGGGGGGGGCAGGTGGATCCAGACTTTCTTTCTTTTTTGAAGGCCCATGTCAAAGAGCTTGCCCCGTTCTACCATGGCCTTAAAAATCACCTTCCCCGTCTTGACGGATATCTCGTAGCCGTTCCCCCGGTCCGCTGCACCCATGATCCTTCCAGGAAAAATATTGGCCCTGTCATAGGAAATTTCCTCCCGCCTGAGCCCGATATCTTCCCCCCGGATGGCCACATGGCCCTTTCCGGGCTCTGGAGCGGTCTCCAGATCCAATCTCAGGTCGTGGACCACCGCCCTCCCCCCCTCAAAGACCGCGGGGAAAACATTCTTCACCCCCACAAACCGGGCCGCAAAAGGGGTGGCCGGTCGTGCAAAGACTTCTTCCACAGGCCCCACCTGTTCCAGCCGTCCCTCATTCAAAATAGCGGTCCTCTCTCCTAAAAACAGGGCCTCTGCAAAATCGTGGGTCACCATAAGGCAAGTGATTTCCAGCTCCTCATGGAGGCCTTTCACCACCTCCCGGACCTCCTCCCGGAAATTGGGATCCAGGGCCGAAAGGGGCTCATCAAGGAGCAGGACGGAAGGATTGACGGCCAGGGACCGAACCAAGGCCACACGCTGTTTTTCCCCGCCGCTCAGATTCTGGATGGAGCGGTGGGCCAGGGGCTCCACCCCAGTTTGTGCCATGAGATCTTGGACCCGCTTGCGGGAGCGGTCCGGATCCTGCCTGTGATAGCGCAGGCCGTAGGTAATGTTTTCCATCACCGAGAGGTGTGGGAACAGGGCGTAGTCCTGGTAAACGATGCCGATCCCCCGGTCTTCCGGGGAAAGCCGTGTAACATCCCTGCCCTCCAAAATGATCCGCCCCTTGCTCACAGGGGCCAGGCCGCTGATGGCCTCCAGGATCAAGGTCTTGCCCGCGCCCGTGGGGCCGAGAAGGGTGAAAAACTCCCCCTTTTCCACGGTAAGGTCAACATCCTGGACTGAGAAACCGGGCACCTCTATGCGCAGACCCTTGAGCTCGATCATGCCTTGGCCCTCCCCGGGAGAGAAATGATCCTCAAGAGAAGAAACAGGAGGAGGGAGACCACAATGAGCCACACGGCCACAGGCTGAGAATAATCCAGGCCGTAAGCGGTAAATCGTTCATAGATAAGGACCGGGGCTGTCATGGGGTGGTAGGCCACAATCACCACGGCCCCGAACTCGCTGATGGCCCTGGCCATGCACATAATCATTCCCGCGAGCAGGCTCCTCCAGGCAAGCGGCAGGGTAATGCGCAAAAAGGTACCGCTCATGGAGGCCCCCAGACTCCTGGAGACCTTTTCCAGGCGGTCGGGGACGGACTCAAAGCCTGTCTTGGCCGAATTGATGTAAAAGGGAATGCCCACAAAGGTGAGGACCACCACGATCCCTGTCACGCTGCCCATGATCCGGATCCCCAGGTCCTGCATGACCTGGCCGAGCCAATGCCCCCTGCCGGCCAGGCTCAGGATGGCAATGCCCACCACAGGATGGGGAATCATGATAGGGAGGTCCACCACGCTCTCAACAAACCGCTTCCCCAAGAAGTTCTTCCGGGCGATAAGGTAGGCGAAGGGGGTCCCAACCACAAAGGAGATAAGCGCCGCCAGCCCCGAGGCATAAAGGCTTAGCCAGATGGCCCGGCGGACATTGCCCTGGTTCAGCGTTTGCCAAAGCCCCTCGAAGGACGGCTGGGCCATCATCTCCAGCAGGGGAAGAAGAATAAAGGCGAGAATAACAGAGCCTGAGAAGACGGTCAGCCATCGGAATAAGTCCGGCCTCTTTCCCATGTCCACCCGGTCATCACCTTAAAGGCGCATTGAAAGGGGTAATCATTCCTTCACCTCTACAAACCCCTGCAGGGCCCGGGGAAGCGTCTGCCACATCTCCTGGCCCGCCACCCGGCAGGGTACAAAGGGGGGTTGGCCCATGTCCTCGAGGATCTTAAGCCCTTTTTGAGGATCCAAGAGAAAGGCCAGGAAGGCGATGGCCGCTTCCGGGTTGGGGGCGTCCTGGATCAGCGTGACACCATAGGTACATGATTTCCCCCTCCGTGTGATCCACGTGCCCGGGCTCTTCCCGGTGACCTTGACCGAGGCCTGTTTGTAAAAACCGTCATAGTGATAGTTTCCCAGGTTGATCTCATCGGGTAAGGTGATGTAGTTTAGGCCGTGCTGAACCGCCACTGAGAGGTATTCCCAGGCATAGTCCATATTTCCCGTCTTGAGCAAGGCCACCAATTCTACGGATTTGGGCCGGATATTGGCCTTGGGCCTTGCGGCCAGGAGACGTTCGTAAAGGCCCGGCTTTTTGTAATACCTCTCGGCCAGCTGAAGCGCCATCAGGCTCCGGTAACCACAAGGGTCCAGGTTGGGATCCGAGTGTCCCCAGCTCACCCCTTCCCGGCCCAGGATCTCAAACCAGTTGTCTCCATTGACCTCCTCAGCGAAACGACTCTTTTCCGTGTAACACAGGACGAGCTGATTGGTGGCGAAGCGGATGTTCCATCGGGCCTTTCCAGGGATCAAGGTCTTATCTATAACCTCGAAATCGGCCGAGGCCATGATATCCGCCGGCTTGTTGAGTTCCGAAATCATCCGTGCCATTTTGGTGCTTCCCCCTGCCTCCCGCAGCACATCAACGCGGGGATATTGTCTCTCAAAGTCCTTTTCCATGGCGGCGAAAGGCACGGTGAGGCTGCCCGCGTGAAAAACGATGCATCTCCCCGCCGGCTCGGCCCTGCCCGGAGCGGCACAAAACCACGTTAAAACCAGAAGCGCACAAAGGACAAATGCCCCGCGCAAGATAGAGCGATCCATGACCGGTCACTCCTCCTTTCTTTTCATGCCTTCCTGGGGAAAGAGCATCTTCCCGCAGAGGTTCAGGTCGTACCCCTTGAGATCCCTGACGAGGTCCCTATAAGAAGTTTCATGTAAAAGCCCCAGAAAAAGCTGAACCCCTTTTTCAAAAAACCGATCTTTAGGAATAAGTAGATCAAAGCGCTCCCAGCGCAGGGAGATGAAGTCCAGATCCAAAATCCCGGCCACGGCCTTGATACCCGGTGCCGCATCCGCTCGCCCGGAGAGGATCTCCAGGCCTACATCCAGATGGCGCTGGAATGTGCTCTGATATCCCTTGATGCGGTCCCCTTCCAGTCCGGCCTTTTGGAGTGCCCTGTCCAAAAGGAGCCGGGTTCCGGTTCCCAGGGGCCGGTTAACAACGCTTATACCCTCTTTCCCGAGATCCGCCACCTTGTGGATCCCCTTGGGATTGCCCTTGGCCAGCAACAAGCCCTGTTCCCTCCGGCAAAAGTTGACCACCGCAGGCAACTCACCCAGTTCTTCCCTGGCATACCCGAAATTGTATTCCTCTTCGTCTTCCTGAAGGAGATGGCTCGAGGCGATGTGACATAGCTTGCGCCTCAGTGCCCTGATCCCGCCCAGGCTGCCCAGGTTGCCGAACACGGCCACGTGCTGGGGATAGAGGCGGTTGAAAAGGGAAAGGGTCTTGTCCAGGAGGATATCGTTGCTCCCGGTCACAATGAGAAGACCGTGGTAGGGAGGCAGGGGATCCGGCGTCCTGGGATAATTGATGGTCTCGTTTTCCAGCCACTGTTGGACCAGGTGACGGGGGAAAAGCCACTTGCCCGTCACCTTTGTGGCGGGCAGCCCCTTTTCGGCGATCATGGTATAGACCATTTTCTCATTGATGTTTAGGAAGCGGGCCACCTCTTTGGTACTCAGAAAGGGTTTCAGCTCTTCCATAACCGTTTACTCCTCTGCCATGGGTTTCTGGAAAAACCGCGGCACCTTTTTCCTGCTCCCATAAGCCTTGGCCGCGGCTACATCAAGGATTTAAACATGCCTGTCATTTTTAGTCAATATACAGCTCTTATTGTTATCCTGATACACATCCAAGTCTGCAAGACACAAAAGGACCAGGAAGACCGCATTTCGCATGGTGAAGGGGTCTCCGTGGTCCTTTTGTCAAATGGGGCTTGGCCCTTGGCCGAACCTTATTCTACGTGCACCTGTACCGTATCCAGAAGCCCCGGGCCCAGGTTGCCGTCCGGGTTGCCGTCCAGAAGAAAGTGAAACGCGTAATCGCCCGCCGGCAAAGGCCCGTTAAAAACCTCGAAAGGCCACACCTTAAAGAGAGGAAGTTGGCCCATAGGGAGAAGGCCCGGAACCCAGCCCACCGGAAAGACAAGAGAGAAGAACTGGGGGGTGGATGCAGCCACCCACCAGTCCGCATTAAAGCCCGCCATAAGGCCGGGGAACACGCTGATACTCAAAGAAACCGGGTTACCCGCACTGATGGTAATGTTTTCATCCCGGCCGTTGGCCTTGATGTCCAGGGTGGGTCTACCGCCGCTGATGGCGCCGTAAATGACGATCTTCTCTTCGTCCACGTAATTCCATCCCGCCTCAAGGACGTCAATATCCGTGGTCCCCGGGGGGAGGGGTTCCACCCTAATGATGGTGGCCGTGCGGCTGGCGGAACCTGCATTGTGGTCCCAGTCGTAATCGTAAGGCCAGATCACATCCTGGTAGGGAGACCTGGAAGACTGGTCGGGGGGGCCCGGGTCTTTCTGGGGTGGAACCACCCGGAAGGGCCCCTCGCCGTCCAGCTTGTTATCCGGATTCAGCACGCCTGGAATCAGATCGGCCCCTTCCCTCTTGTGGGCCAGGATCATCCGCAGTCCCCCCGGGACCACAATGGGATCCAGATGATTCCTGCCCGCACATGAAGGGGCGCTGTAATCGCACCAGCCAATGTCGGGATTCAGGCCAACATCCGCCTCGGGATCGTAGTAATAGACGGATTCAGGGTAAATGCCGTTCACGTGATAGAGCTCAGGATCCGGGTCCGGCGCCAGGGGATGGTAGTTGGACCACCCGTCAGGGGCAAAGACCGTAACGCCCGTGGCGTTGGGCAATATTCCCGCGTGGGCCAAAAGATCCGACAGAATGACCCCAGTGTACTGGGCGTAGAAATCTCCGGACCGGCTCGTATTCAGGAGGAGAAACTGGGTATGCTGAGGCATGGCCTCCAGCTCCGTCTTGCTAAAGACCCGGGATGGAGCCGGGACCATACTGGGGTCGTCCCCGGCATTGCCCGGATACCTGATGGCCTGGATTTCATCAATATTCAAGTAGGTATCCCCGTCCGAGTCGATGTTCTCGATCGCCCTGAGGGCGTCCTGATCCCGGCCGTTGTAATGGTAATCCTTGCCGTACTGATTCATGGTGTCCAGAATATTCCCGCTCCCGTCATAGCCGTAAGAATAGTGGCACCACTGGCAGCTACCCAGGCTGACCCAAACGCCCGGTTTCTTTTCATATTCTCCCCCGGTATGGCAAAGGGCGCAGTGATCCAGTTTGGTTCCCGCCTTGTCCGGGTACACGGCCAGGAAGTTGTCTGAATCATTCTCCCCCTGGTGGTGGTAGGCCGCCAACCCCGTCGAAGCGGTTAGGGCGACCATCAGTAAGACTCCCAAGACCCATGTCAGCCTTTTCATGTCTTTTCCTCCCCTTCGGTGTTCTTGTCAAAACCCGGGAAACACCTCTCAGAATTTCAGCTGGAAGCGACCCGTAACCACATCTTCCCTGTCACTGAATATGGAAGTCCCGGTCAGAGAGTCCCGGTCAATAAGCAGAGGCTTGTCAAAAAGGGTCCTGGTGGCATCCAGGATCACCTGCGTATGACCGTTAAGGTACCAGTTGACAGCCACCGTGTAGGCCTCGGCCTCCCGGATAATGTTGAATTTGGCCCTTGACGCCACGTCAAAAAAAGGGGTCAGCCCCGCGGTCTTGATGTGGATATCCACGTTGTTGCGGTCTATCCGCGCATATCCAAAGGACCCGCCTATCTGAAGGTTCTCGACCAGGGCAGGACCCCGATCCTTCAGCGGGAGCAAAACCAGACGGCCTGTAAGTTGCGGATCATCCTCATCGCCGCCGGTAGAATCGTCCTGCCCGTCACCATTAAAAAGCCCCACACCATAATGGATCCGGTCGTCCAGGAAGGACCCATGGGCCATAACCCCTACATCACGCCGGGGGGTCATGTAATAGGCCATGGACCGTTCGGCGAAAAACAGGTTCTTATCCTTGGTACACTGCTCCAGGCCAAAGGGCTCCTTGAACTGGCCCACCTGAAGGGAGGTGAACGGGAAGAGATGAAGATCCCCGTAAGCATCCAGGAGCCGCCGGCTCCCGGCCCCCTGGAACTCGTATTCAAATTTATAGTCCAGACGGGGTCCGGTCTTCCCTTTCAGGATCAGACGCACCCGGCGAAGGTCAAACTTGTTCTTATCGGGGTCCCGGACCGGGTAATCGTAATACCGATGGTCTGCCTGGAGAAGCCCTCCAAGGCACAGGGAAATCCCCTCCTCTCCCCCGGCACGGAGGCAAAAACCGTCATCGTAAGTGGTTTCAAGGGGCAGGCCCTTTTGAAGCGCCTTGACCTCCCTTCCTCCTTTGGCGGTCCCTTCGGCTCGCGTCTCTGCTGCCTCCCGGGTCCCGGGGCGCGTACCCTGTTCTTTCGCATACAGGGCCTCCTCCCGTTCACGAAGGGCGTCCTCCCTTTTTCTGAGTTCCCGTTCCCGCTCAACCAGGGCCTTTTCTCTTTCCTGGATCTCTTTCTCTTTCTTGAGGGCCTCCTTCCTGTCCTCTGCCAGAGCCTTTCTGATCCTTTCCGCTTCAGGGGTACTCACCAGACCCTTTTTTTCAAAGAGATCCAGTAACTGTTCCAGGGCCCTCCCCTGTGCCCGGCCTGCCTGCGCATTCCCCAGGACCACCCAGAGAATCACACCCACCACCATGAAACAGGCCTTCAACTTCATACAGATCCAATCCCTTCACCCTCAAAATCTCAAGGACCTCACCGGGGCCTGCAAGGACCAAATAAGGCATTTACTCGTCCAGATTTACTATCTTCTATGGCATTTTATGTCAAGAATTTTACCCTTTAGAAAAAATAATACCTCATTATAACCAAAAATGACCTAAAGGCAGACCTGCCCTCAGGTCGGCCTGATTGATCCATGGATGGGAGCAAATAGAGGATGGGCTCTAAGGCCCTTTAAGGCGGGCTTTGAAAAAAAGGTTACCTTGGAAACACAGCGCCTCGATCCGCACTCGACACGCGTTCGGCGTACCTGGCCAGGTAACCGGTCTTGACTTTGGGTTCAAAATGGGAAAGAGAGGCCATCCGGGCAGCCAGTTCCTCTTCCGGCACCCTGAGTTCTACGCGTCTCCCCGGGATGTCAATCTCGATCATATCCCCCTCCTCAACCA
>CAZNLL010000121.1:0-10916 GCA_964573885.1 uncultured Desulfobacteraceae bacterium
GATCAACACCGGCGTGATCAACAGGAAAAAAGGGAAAAACCCCTTATTAAACCTCCAGGCCTCCTGCTTCATTTGATGGAGGCCCATACCCGCAAGGAGAGACACGCCAAATACGTAAAGGAATATGATCTGGGCCGGGATGCGGAAGCGATTGAAGCCCGGCAGTTTGTATACCAGGGGATAGAGGGGGTTGTATTTGCCCAGGGCCAGAAAAAGGGCGATCAACGTCATGATTATAAAGAAGATCCTCAAACGGTTAAGGGATGGATGCCGGGCACTTACAAAAGCCAGAAGCAAAGGAAGTATGCCCACATAGCCGCAACTCTCCCAAAAATGCCACGTTTCCGGACTTCGCCAGTAGGTATTATCAATGGGATTTCCAAAGACATCCGGTAGCAGGAAGGCCAGAAGCTCTTTGGGATGGAGAGACTCATAGGTGGCAAAGGCGTAGCTGATCCCCCCGCCGCGCGTGGAAAGTCGTGCGAATTCCAGGGTGGGAAGCAGCTGTACAGCTGCCAGGGCGAAGCCTGTCATTAAAAGGAGAACGGTGCCGGTCCCCAGTTTCAGGGCGAGCCTCGGCCGACGGTCCTTGACCAGGCATACCGCATGAAAAAGGCCGAACCCCAGGACCCCCAGGGCAGTATAAAAGGCGATTTGGGGAAATCCTCCCAAGAGCTGTACACCGAAGACGAGACCGGAAATAAAAACGTATTTGAGGCGTTGCTTCTGGATGAAACGATATTGAAGGTGGAATATGAGGGGGATCCAGATATAGTTCTGAACAAAGGAAAGGTGCCCGGCGTAAAGATGGCCCATGAAGAAGCCATTAAAGGAGAAAACCACCGCCGAAACAAGGCTCCCCTCCCTGGATACGGACAGGGCCCGCATAAAGGCATACATAAAAAAACTGCCCAGCACACAATGAAGGGCGGTGGAATAGCCATAGGCGCTCTCGGGAGGAAGCAGGTAGTAAAGGAACCCCAGGGGATAAAACATGGAGGTCTGAATATTGGCTATAAATGGCATTCCAGAAAAGAGGTAGGGGTTCCAGAAGGGGAGGAAACCGTGGGACAGGAGGTGTTCGTAAATAAATTTCTTCCAGGGGTGAAACTGGTATATGAAATCCAGTCCGAAGAGCGGCCTTCCTGAAACAATGGGAGTAAAGAAAAAAATGAAGGCCAGACCGATCAAAAGGAACAGGAAGAGCACGTCGTTCTTATGGGAGGCCGTTTTCCCGGTGAGATGGGTTTGTTGCTCTTTTCCGTCAGCCATGGTGATTCCGCCTGTCAATGAAAACCCTCGGAATGTCTAAGATTCTCCCTGATGAATCTTTGTATGCGGGGCTGATTGTTGTTTATGGACAGAGATCTCTCGAAGGTAATCAGGGCCTCCCTTTGTCTGCCGGCCTCATAGAGGGCGAAGCCCAGGTTGTTTAGGCACCCGTAGCGGAAGGGTTTTAGGGCCACCGCCTTTTGAAAAAAGGATATGGCAGCGTCATAGTCTCCCCTTTTATGCCAGTAATAGCCCCAGTTATTATAAACGCTGCTGAGATCTTCATGATAGCGCAAGGCCTTCTTAAGCTCCCTCAGGGCTTCTCTGTAAAATCCTCTGTCCGTCAAAAAGACGGCCATATCCGAGTGGATCAGGGTGTCGTTGTAACCGATCCGGGAGGCCAGCTGGATGTTTTTCAGACCGTCTGCATCTCGTCCCACCTGGAAGAGGGCCTTTGCGCGGTTGAAATAGAAATAGGCGCATATCTCGCGGTTCATAAAATCCCTTTCAAAACCATCATGGAAGCTCTCCGTGGCATAGTGGGCCCAGACGCCGCGGATCCGCTTCGGGTCCAGCCCCTGACCCCTCTTGATCACCCCGTGTAAAACCCCGAGGGAAGCCAAATCAAGACCGGCGGGGAGGTTCAGTGCATAGGGGCCGAAAATCCCGTAAAACACATGACCGGCCCCCCTTTGGACAATGAGGCTCTTTTCAACGGCGTCTCTCTTTTCCTGCCACTTTTTACCCGGGACCTTTTCCCTGGGGCTTACCCCGGGCATTTGAAATATAATACTGTGCCTGTCATAGAGGTGCACATCCTCCCGCATCCTCTCCACCAAGCGACCATAAGTCACAGGGAAGACATAATTGTCTCCCCGCACAAAAAGCGTATCCCCCTGGCCCAGGGTCCTGAAGATATTGGTGGCATGCTCGTAGGCGGTGTAGTTGAGGCTTTGGTCACACAGAGAATAATGGGATGAAAACAGTATGACGGGAATCACACAACAGGCCCCCTTCAGGACCCTCACCGTTGCCAAACCCACCCTTTTAAACCCCGTGACCCGCCTTAACGCATCCCCCACTCCGACCCCGATCAGCACTCCCACCCCAATGCAGGTGGGCAGCGTAAAGGGCGTCACCTCAAAGGAGATAATGTTTAAAAAAACCGCATAGGCCAGATCAAAAACAATAAGAAGCACAAAAAAAACCCGCCACCGTCCAGACCTCAGCCTCAACCACCCCCACAGGGCCGCCGCCAAAAGGACCCCGAATTGAGACCACACAAATCCCAACACCTCCCGGGCACGGGAAAGATATTCCATGGGTGCCTTGTTCAACACATACCCCGCCCGGTGCGACCGCCCTGTGACGTGTGCCAAAAACCGCTCCACACTGTCCGGATCCCCCCAGTGAATGGCCGCACCGGACACCGTTCGGATGGGAAGATAGGCATAAAGGGTCAGGGCAAAAACAAAGAAAAGGGTTAAAACAAGCAACGGTCCCACCCTCAAAAGGGCCTTCCGGTCACCGGAAAAAATGATGAAAAAGACCGCCGGCGCCAGCATCACCGTCTGCATGTGATTGCCGAAACTCAGCCCCGTGAGAAAGGCAAAAACCAGGACAAGGAAAAAACGCCTCTCCTCATCCCATCGCTGCAACACCCACATGAGCAGGGCCACAAAAAAACAGTGGAGGGCATAGACCTCGGCAGGAACCGATTGAAACCAGAACACAGGCACAAAGGCCAGAGAAAAGGCACCCACAAAGCCACCCACCCGGGAGCCCGCCTCCCTCACAATCATGGACCACACCAGCCACACCGTGAGCACACAGAAAAGGGTGGACATGAGGTTCAACCTGAAAGCAATGCTGCCCACAGGGAGCAGGGAAAAGAGCTTGCCCAGCACCACATACAGGGGATAGCCGCTCCCGTGGGGCACCCCCAGACAAAAGGCCGCCGCCGTCAGCTCACCGCTGTCCCCCAAATACACTGTGGGACAGATAGTGGTCAGGTACACCCCAAAAAGACAGACCGCCAGAAGGGGCAAAACGCCCTGTTTTAAGGTTGAAAGATTCATGCCTGGCTATCTATCTCCGTACTTGGGGTCCCTCGACTTGGCTCGGGACTAGATCAGGATCCGAGGGTTCCAGTGATTTGAATGATCATAACGATCTTAACGCTTTAAACGTTTCTCGCCTTTCGCGCTTTTCCCGCCCAGATCTCATATTTCATATCCCACATCACATTCCTTTGAAGAGGTGGAATTTATTCCCGCCCCTTAGTGAGTCCCTCCTCTTCCATAAATTTCCTGAGTAGAGGTTGCTCCCGCCGGATTTTTAGAGAGGCCTCAAAGGCCTTAAGGGCATCCCTTTTCCGGCCCGCCCGGGAAAGGGCATAACCCAGGTTGTTGTAATAGATATAGTTTCCCGGATTCAGTTCAAGGGCCTTACGAAAAGAGGCCACGGCCCTCGGGTAGTTCCCGGTCTTGTAATAGTAATACCCCCAGTTGGTATGGACGATGTCCTCCTCTTGGGTATATAAAGCGGCCTTTACCAGTTCCCTTCTGGCCTCTTCAAACAAGCCTTCATCTGTGAGAAAGGTGCCTATGAGGGCGTGTACCCCCGTATCATTGTAACCGATTTCAGAGGCCTTCTGAATAAACCTGAGTCCGAATTCCGGATTTCCACTCATAAACAAATGCCGGCCGTACCTGAAATAGAAGTGGGCACACACCTGTCGTGTCAGATAGTCCCTTTCAAAGGGGACCTCATAACTCTCGCTGGAATAGTAGGGCCACAGGTTCTCGACGCGGTAGGGCGTCTCAAGTCCGTGCTCGGGCACGGCCCGGTAGAGAAGACAGTAGGGAATCAGGCGGTGTCCTTGGGGAAGCGATAGGGGGTGGAGGGCATTAAGGGCGTAAAAGACGCGGGTCGGGGAGAAAGTCTCCAGTATGGTTTTCTCTCGAAAGGCCCTCCATTGTTCCCAGGTTCCTTGAAAGGGGCCTTGCTCTTCACCCACATAAGGTATCTTAAAAAGGATATCCTGTCTGTCGTAGAGGTAAAGGTCCCCTCGCATCCCTTCGGCCAGGCGGCCGTAAATGACGGGGAAGGAATTGTTGTCCCCCTCCACGAACAGGACATCCCCCTGGCCCAGGGTCCTGAAGATATTGGTGGCATGCTCGTAGGCGGTGTAGTTGAGGCTTTGGTCACACAGAGAATAATGGGATGAAAACAGTATGACGGGAATCACACAACAGGCCCCCTTCAGGACCCTCACCGTTGCCAAACCCACCCTTTTAAACCCCGTGACCCGCCTTAACGCATCCCCCACTCCGACCCCGATCAGCACTCCCACCCCAATGCAGGTGGGCAGCGTAAAGGGCGTCACCTCAAAGGAGATAATGTTTAAAAAAACCGCATAGGCCAGATCAAAAACAATAAGAAGCACAAAAAAAACCCGCCACCGTCCAGACCTCAGCCTCAACCACCCCCACAGGGCCGCCGCCAAAAGGACCCCGAATTGAGACCACACAAATCCCAACACCTCCCGGGCACGGGAAAGATATTCCATGGGTGCCTTGTTCAACACATACCCCGCCCGGTGCGACCGCCCTGTGACGTGTGCCAAAAACCGCTCCACACTGTCCGGATCCCCCCAGTGAATGGCCGCACCGGACACCGTTCGGATGGGAAGATAGGCATAAAGGGTCAGGGCAAAAACAAAGAAAAGGGTTAAAACAAGCAACGGTCCCACCCTCAAAAGGGCCTTCCGGTCACCGGAAAAAATGATGAAAAAGACCGCCGGCGCCAGCATCACCGTCTGCATGTGATTGCCGAAACTCAGCCCCGTGAGAAAGGCAAAAACCAGGACAAGGAAAAAACGCCTCTCCTCATCCCATCGCTGCAACACCCACATGAGCAGGGCCACAAAAAAACAGTGGAGGGCATAGACCTCGGCAGGAACCGATTGAAACCAGAACACAGGCACAAAGGCCAGAGAAAAGGCACCCACAAAGCCACCCACCCGGGAGCCCGCCTCCCTCACAATCATGGACCACACCAGCCACACCGTGAGCACACAGAAAAGGGTGGACATGAGGTTCAACCTGAAAGCAATGCTGCCCACAGGGAGCAGGGAAAAGAGCTTGCCCAGCACCACATACAGGGGATAGCCGCTCCCGTGGGGCACCCCCAGACAAAAGGCCGCCGCCGTCAGCTCACCGCTGTCCCCCAAATACACTGTGGGACAGATAGTGGTCAGGTACACCCCAAAAAGACAGACCGCCAGAAGGGGCAAAACGCCCTGTTTTAAGGTTGAAAGATTCATGCCTGGCTATCTATCTCCGTACTTGGGGTCCCTCGACTTGGCTCGGGACTAGATCAGGATCCGAGGGTTCCAGTGATTTGAATGATCATAACGATCTTAACGCTTTAAACGTTTCTCGCCTTTCGCGCTTTTCCCGCCCAGATCTCATATTTCATATCCCACATCACATTCCTTTGAAGAGGTGGAATTTATTCCCGCCCCTTAGTGAGTCCCTCCTCTTCCATAAATTTCCTGAGTAGAGGTTGCTCCCGCCGGATTTTTAGAGAGGCCTCAAGGACCTTTGCCCCTTACGTGAGGCTCGACATATTTCAAAGAAATACTGGATCTTTTCTACGCTTGAGGAACACCGGAAGGGCCCGACCGGTCTTGGGACGCCGAGGCCTTTGCCTCAGAACCTTTCTCCCGGTCCGGCGGGGAAAACCCATAGAGGTCCTGGACGATATACAGGGGCCTCTGTTTCACTTCATCATAGATCCGGGCCAGGTATTCCCCCAACAACCCCACCGCAATCAACTGCACCCCGCCCAGGAAAAGGATGACCGTGATCATGGTGGTAAACCCAGTCTGGGCGATCTCGATCCCGGCAAGGCGCTTGATCACAAAAACGGCGGCCAGTACAAAACCAGCGCCACTGATCATCACCCCCGCCCCTGTCATGATCCTTAAGGGCTTGTAAGAAAAACTAAAGACCGCGTCCAGGGCGTAGCGCACAAGGCGGCCCAAGGACTGCTTCGGCCGCCCTGCAGCCCGGTCCTGGCGATCGTAATAAACCGCACCCTGTTCAAAGCCCACCCAACTCCTCAGTCCAGGGAAAAACCGGTTTCTTTCAGCAAACCTGCTGAGCTGTTCTGCGGCCCGCCTGTCAAGAAGCCCGAAAATACCGGTCTGCCGGGGGATGGGGAAATCACTGATCCAGGAAAAAAACCTGTAAAAGAGCTCAAAACCCAGCCTTCGGATTCCTCTCTCTTTCCTGCTGCGGCGTTGGGCCCGGACCACGTGAACTCCGCCTCGCCAACAGTCCAGAAGTTCGGGAATCAGTTCAGGAGGATCTTGTAAGTCCCCGTCCATGAAAACCACGGCATCCCCGTCGGCATGGGCAAGTCCCGCGGCTATGGCCGCCTGATGCCCAAAGTTGCGCGAGAGGTCAACCACGGCAAACCGCGAATCCCTGCTGGCTTGTTCGAGCATGAGCCTCATGGAGTCGTCTTCACTTCCGTCATTGATGTAAATGACCTGCCAGCTCACCTGGTCGAGTGAGTCCAACACCCTGACCAGCCTCTCATATAGCTCCGGTAAATTCTCTTGTTCGTTATAAATGGGTATGACCACACTCAGTTTCAAAACGGAAGCCCTCTATGCCGGTTCATCAATCGTGAAAACGCCACATACTTACTGCCCAGAAAATTGAAGACAGTAGCCGCCAGGATTCCCAAAAGGCTGGCCAGGATATACCAGGGCCTTTCGCCCATTTGGACATATTCTATGAGGAGGTGCATTATACCAATCCGGACACCCAGACCGAAGAGGCAGATCCCCACAAAGGAAAGATAACTGGTGGATATGCTGACCCGCCTTCCGTATTCAAAGGTCCAGATCCGATCCCATATATAATTCCAGGTCACAGCGCCCAGGAAGGCAAGGACCGCCGCGGAGCGGGGATCAAAGAAGAGGAAGTCCACGAAGGCCACCAGAACGAGGGTATCCACCAGGAGCCCTGAAAGGCCCACGATGCAGAATCGCATAAACTGACGCAGCCCGGGATAGCGGTAGCCGTAAAGGCGGAAGAGGTGCCGGAGGTAGTCGATCTGGGCCTTGAGTCCCAATTTGCTCTGACCCCTCTTTCGATCAGAAAACACAATGGGGATCTCCATAAAGCGGGGTTCCGCCTTCACCATGATCTCCAGTACGATTTTCCATCCCGAAGGATCCAGGTCCACGCCATCGACCAGGCTCCTTCTTACCGCCATAAAGCCGCTTGTGGGGTCGGAGAGCGGGCTGAGCCCTCTGGCCAGGAGACCTGCCCCTTTACTGATTAACCGCCTGACCAAAGGCCAGGCCTCTACACCTCCCCCCCTCATATATCGACTCCCCACCGTGACGTCACAGCGTCTCTCGAGAATGGGCCTGACCAAATCGGGCACCTTTTCCACGGGATGGCTCAGGTCTGCATCCATGATCACGCATACATCCCCCTTGGACAGTTCAAGGCCCTCGATGACCGCCCTGGCAAGCCCCCTTTCATGCCTGCGCACATGGACCCGTAAGGGAAAGGCCTCAGCCAGGCCCTCAGCGGTGTGGGCTGTGCCGTCAGGGGAATCGTCGTCAACCACGATGATCTCGCCCTCCAATCCTTGCTCGTCCAGCATCATAGAGATCCTGGGGACGAGGATACGGATATTTTCGGCCTCGTTATATGTGGGCAGGATAATAGAGATCACGTGACAGCCCCCAAGTTAAATATGACCGGCCTTATACTATTTAATGCCCGTTTATTTTTCCATTCCTTTTTCCACTTTCTTCCTCCCGGTCCTCCAGCGCTTTGCGGAGGTGGCCGAGGAGACATGCCGAAGATTCCTCTTCCCAATACCCTGTCTTGGAGATAAGTGCCTCTACATCCTTAAAGAGGCCCGGTCTCCGGATTATGATGTCCGCTATCTCCTCCACCTGCTCGTGGGCTTGAGCCTTGCTGCCGGTCCTGAGATAAACCACTGCCAGATGCAGGCGAGGGGTCAGGTTCTTGGGGTCCATTCGGGTTAACGCCTTAAAGCAGACCGCGGCCTGGTCCAATCGGTCCGCCTCTTTAAAGGCCACTCCCAGATACAGGAGGGCCCTCTTCTTCAATCCCTCATGGTCCAAGGCCTTTTCCAGGTAAAGAATCGCCTCTTCAGGCCTGCCCCTCTTCAAGCAGAGAAGCCCCATGTTGAAATTGATATGCGGGTCATGGGGATTGGCGTGAACGGCCTCCCTCAAGTAATGCCCGGCAAGCTTTTGGTTCCCCTCCTTGCCGTACACGGCTCCCAGGTTGCCCAAGGCATAGTAAAAGTCCGGGTCCAGGCGTAAGGCCTCTTTATAAAAAGAAATGGCCCTCTCAGGATCGTTCCGGGCCTCATACAACCGACCAAGGTTATAATAGGTGATGATCTTTTCATCCCGTTTTTGAATTCCCGGGCTCTCCAAGGCCTTTTTATAGGCCGAGAGGGCCTTTTCCAGGCATCCATGATCGTGGTAATAAACGCCTAAATTATGGTGGACCCGGAACTGATCGGGCGATTTTCGGGCGGCGTCCGTCCACAGGGTCTTCGGGTCCTGCCAGTCGAAATTCCGCACAAAGGTGCCATATCCGAGGCCGATCAAGGCCCCCATCACCACCACCGAAACCGCCACCCTTACACCCATCTTGTTTCGGAACCGCTCTAAGAGGCGCCCCAGCCCCGCTGCAATGGGTGCAAAGAAGAGCATGGAGGGGATGTAGTTTCGGTGTTCAAAGACCAGTTCCAGGGGTAGGACACTGGATTCGATGATGTGGTTGAGGAAGAAAAAAAGGTAACAAAACGAGAAAAGAGGATATTTCCTGGCCCGGAGGATCAAAAAGGTGATGGACGCCAAGACAAAGACAAGGGCAAAGAGGGTGGAAGGAGGATCAAAGGGAGAGGTTGAAACGGCCATGGAATGGGCGATATTAAGCCGGCTCGGCACCGGGTAGAGAAGGAGAGAGGCATACAATACAATAACACGGGGTTCGGTCAAAAGCCTCTGTGCCAGCGTAAAGGGCCGTCCTGTATATCCCTCCCTGATCAACGAAAAGAGCTCTTCTCCTCTGTACCCCAGAAACATCAGGAAAAGCGCCAGGGCAAACCCGGAAAAGAGGAGAATTTTTTTCCTGTGTCTGCCCCTGGTCGCATTCTGAAATCCTTTCAAGAGCATGAGTTCATATAAAAAGAGGGTTACGGGGAGGATGACGGCGTTTTCCTTGGACCCCAGGGCCAGCATAAAGGACACCGAAGCGAGGAGAAAGAAGGTCAAACGCGTCCCTCGCCGGGTGATCCGGGCCTTTAAGTAAAGATACATGGTCAGCACATAGAACATGCCGGCCAGAGACGCCATCCTTTGAACAATGTATGTCACACTCTGAACCTGGACCGGGTTGACGGCCCAGAAAAGGGCCCCCAGGAGGGCGACCCGATAGGCCATGTGCTTATATCTGGATGCCAGCAAGGGCAGGCGGAGGGTATGATAGATAAAAAGGAAGAGGAAGAACGCGGCGCCCAGGTGGATCAGTATGTTGACCACGTGATACCCGGTGACATTAAGCCCCCCGAAATAGTAATTCAGGGCAAAGCTCAGGCCGGCCACGGGCCTGTAAAGGACGCCCGGATCCCTCAGGTCCGAGAAAAAGGAGCCCCTGATCCCTTCCCAGGAAAACTCTTTTAAATGAATGTGGGGATTCTCGGTGATGTTGGGCCGGTCGTCAAGCTGCCAGGCACAGTGGAGGGAATTGCCGTATATGAGGAAGATAACGGAACACAGGGCCAGGAAGGCCAGGAGGGCTTTTCTGACATGGGAAAGGCCTTTTTTCTCAGGCATGTGCCCTTCATCGCCCGGATGCATGATGGTTCTTGCCCGCCCACTCTCAAGACCCTGTATAAAACAAAAAAGTGAACCGGCAAAGAAGCCGGTTCACTTCTAAGACACACCCGAAATACATTAATGGGTCACAGTACCACCGGGGCCGATCAGATAGTAGGTGGTATCCCCGGAGGAGTGGTAAGCGGTCATGGTGTAACGATCCGAACCGGCACCGCCGCTGATGGATACATTTTCAGAGGTATAGAATCCGTAAGTCGCGCCGATCAGGTTGGTGGGTGCGCTCTCATAGGACTGGTTGTCCACATAATAGGCCTCCTGGGCCGTGGCCGCATTTCTTATGTCGGCCTGGGCCGCGGAGTTGTATGATCGGGTCCTGTAAGCCGAAAATTGGGGGATGGCAATGGCCGCCAGGATCCCAATGATGGCAATAACGATCATCAACTCAATGAGCGTAAAACCTCTTTCGTCCTTATTGGTAAGCTTGGTCAACATCTGTTTCCTCCTCAATTCTGAACTTCTGATGAAAATTTGATATTCTGATCATGATCAAAATCCAAACCTAAGGCTCCTCTACCAGCACCCCCTTTCTCCCTTAATTGGAATCGCCCAAAAGGGCAGTCGCGTAAAATAAAATGGCCATTATCATGGAACATTCAAGAAACGTGCCAGTTATGCTGTTCTTTTGCAGGAAAACAAAACTCTCCTATTTTTCCAGCCACATAAGTCCCAT
>CAZNLL010000122.1:0-10915 GCA_964573885.1 uncultured Desulfobacteraceae bacterium
ATCGAACCCGCTACCTTCAGGGCGAATCTATTATCCATAGTGGATCGCCTTCAAGATGCAGAGTGCCGGGTGATCCTGACGACGATCATTCCGGCCTACCAGGGTTGGGGCAGAGGAACAGGCCCCATGATAAGCAATTTCAACGCCGTGATACAGGAAACGGCTGAACAAAAGTATTTGACAATCGCTGACATCTTCAACCTATGGCAAGAGAGCATTAAGCCTGCCTGGCTCGGTCTCGCCGATCCATATCATCCCAACAGACGCGGCCGCAGTCTCCTCTGCGATGCCTTGATGATGGTCGTCCCTAGGACCAAGACTACCATCTTATGGAGCTTTGATGGAGCAGCCGCCCCTTGCAATTACAATTGCCCTTATTGCTACGACCGCATCCTGCCCTCCCGCGCCCATCGTTATAACGGACCGGCTTCAAAATGGCACACCGCACTCAAAAATGCCCTTGGTCGCCAGCGTGTCACCTTTTATCTCTCTTATGCAGAGGCCACGCTCAGCAGGGATTTTTATGATTTGCTGGATATGTTTGCCACTGAGCCGAATTGTGACGTCATGCTCACGACCAATCTGTCCAAACCCGTGGAGCCCCTTGTCCAAAATCCTCTTGCCGCGGCAGGAAGATTCAATATCAATGCCTCCTTCCACCCGACAGAAACCACCATAAATGCGTTCCTGAAAAAGCTCTTGTTCTTGAGGGAGCATGGGATCGAATGCCCTGTGATTTACGTGATGTATCCTCCTCTTATGAAAAGCTTCACCTCCTACTTTCACATCTTTCATGACCACAACTTCCTGGTTCATCCTCGCGCCTTCGAAGGGGTTTTTCGAAACAGGCGTTATCCCGGTGCATACACTGAAGCGGAAAAGGCCTTCCTCTGCCGCTACGCCGATGACGCCACCATCCGGTACATGCTCAATCGGCCCATGTTCTGGGAACTCGGGAAGAAATCCTACCACGGCATGTTTTATATCTATCTTACCTCAACCGGAGATGCGGCCACCCAGTTCTTCGGCCCGGACGAATCCCTGCCTGCGAAATACAGGTATGGACGTGACCTGGGAAATATTTTGGACGGGACCCTGAAATTGGATGTATCGCCCCGACCGCTGGAGCATCCCGTGGAACGTTCCGTGACGGACGTATCCAGCATCCTTGATACAGGATATCACGAACTGAAAGGAAATTTTGTCATGAGCTTTGCAGCCCAGGGTGGCGTGATGCATACAGGCGAAGGCGTTCACTATCCCCATCTCCACACCGATTTCTCGAAAGAAAGGGTAAAAAGGGCCTATGGATTCAGCCCAGGGCGTCCTTTTTGGGCGGATAACGCCCGGGTCCTCTTTGCATTGTTGGGGAAGCGTTCCCCCTATATTACAGGATTCCTTTTGAAAAGGCTTCTTGCACGATTGCATCGAACCGGCTAAGGAGCCGCTGGATCAATATGCCCTTTGGATACATACCCAACCCGACATTATGGAAGGATAGAGTCTCAAAATGTATCGGCTATCCCATGCTGATCCGAAGGCTGCAGTCCCCGCTGATCATGGACCTTTTGGCCCCACATCTCGATGAGCTAATTCTGGACCTCGGTTGTGGAGCCGGGTTCTTCACTTACGAAATTGGCAAAAGAGTGCGGTGTATAGGCATTGACAGAGCCCTTCCCCGCATATCACAATCCTCCCAGTTAGGGAGGAAAACGGTTTTTTTCGCTAAAGCAGACGTTCAAGAAATACCGTTCCCCTCATCTACTTTTGACAAGGTCCTTCTCTCAAGTGTCCTTCAAATGGTGGAAGATGAACAGGCCTTGCTTCGCGAATGCCGTCGGGTCCTCAGACCGGGGGGGACGATTGTTCTTTCGGTCCCTGAAGGGTATATCTATGCAACCGGCCTGAATCGGCGCAGGGGGGAACTGAACCAGCGCTTTGGCGCGGCCAGAGGATACTATACCCGTTCCCAACTCGTTGAGTTGTTAACTCGAAATCATTTTTTGGCTCAGCGCGTGGAACACAGCCCGAAAAGACTGGGCTCCCTTCTGTACGAAATCCAATTGTATGTGCAAACCATAACCACCTTTCATCCCATTTTGGAAAAACTCCTCTTTTTGATTCTGTACCCTTTGGCCTGGTTGGACAGGTTTGACCACAGGGAGGCCCGGGGATGTGAACTTGTAGTACAGGCCGAAGCCCTTAAATGGTTTACGGCTTCCAGCGGCAGCAGGGATACACTCGTCACGACCCACTCGAAGCGGAACGCCTTGAATTCGCAGAGGATGGGTCAAACCCCCAGGAGGGAGAGTCAAAACAATCTGAATGCTTCTATACAACTGGCTATGGACTGGCTCAGTCACCCCGAAATGCGAAACGCCAGCCAGGAGGATGCGAGCCGTGGAGGATTGAACGCCGGCTATAACAGCAAGAAACAATCATACGCCTTTGTCTACAGCGAAATCACCGGTTATGGAATCAGCACCTTCCTGAACATGTACAAGTGGACCCAGGACAAGGTATATCTTCGATATGCCCAGGAGGCGGCCGACTATCTCCTGAGGATACAGGCCCCGGAACCCGGCAGACCTGAGTTTGGGGCCGTACCTCACGGTATGACAACCCGCCACCCGGCCATGATAAAGACGTACTGGTCCTTTGACAACGCAATGATTCTCCACGGATTGTGTAAATTCTCTTCCTTCACCAAAGAAAAAAGATTCGCCCGTGCGGCCTCTTCGGCGGGTGACTGGCTGTTGAGCATGCAGTTGGAGGATGGATCATTTCTGTCACGCTATGACGCCAAAACCTGTATCAGCCGTCACCAGGGTGCACTCTTTTATGAAGACGGTGGCTGCCTCCACGTGAAAAACGTTCTTGGTCTTTTATCATTGGCAGCCTTGAGTGGTGACCAAAAATACCTGCAGTCGGCGCGCAGGGTCTGCGAATGGGGACTCACCCTTGAGGATTCGGAAGGCATCTTCTGGGCGAACCCAATGAAGAAATATGTTTTTACTCATGCCCATTGTTATGCGGTTGAAGGATACCTGTTCGCCCATCGCTTCTTTTTTGATTCCACGTATCTCCATGTTTGCGAGCGGGCTGCAGACGCCTTGATCAGGCTTCAGAACGAAGACGGCTCCCTTTATAAGAGGCATAGAAACCGTCTTTCTCCAATGAGTACAATCAGGGACCTCCTCATTCCCAAAAAGGCCGCTGATGCTACAGGCCAGGCAGTGAGGATATGGTTGATTCTTTATTCAATCACAAAGAAAGAACGGTACGGAAAGGCTGCGGAAAAAGGCGCGAGGTTTCTTCTCACCATGCAGGATATATATTCAAAGGATCCCCGCTTACGGGGTGGCTTCTATTACGACTGTTGTCGTATTCCAGGAAAGACTATAAGATCCAATATCATGTATACCTGGTGCACCCAATTCGGTTTGTCTGCTCTGCACTCTTTTTCCAATCTCCAGAAGCCGAATGCATACCAAAACATGATGGAGGAGTTGTTTTGACCCAGGAAAGGAAATTCAACCGTGATTCGTAGTGAAAAAATCAGTTTGATCATCACATCATACAATCAGAAGGACTTACTTGTAGAAACCCTGGAAAGCGCCCTCGGGCAGACATTTTCCCCCCACGAAATCATCGTCGCCGATGACTGTTCAACGGATGGGTCCGTTGAAATGATATCCGTATATGCCAGGCGTTATCCAAGCCTTGTGAACCCCCTGTTCCAGGAGAGAAACCGCGGGGTATCCATCAACCGAAGCGATGGATTCCAAAGGGCCACGGGAGACTATATCACTTGGGCAAACGGGGACGACAGACTTCTACCCCGGAAACTGGAAATGGAAATCAAAACGCTCCGGGACCATCCCGGGGCCAAGTGGGTTTATTCACAGGTCCTCTATATTGACGGCTCCGGTGAAAGAACAGGGGTTGTTCGCTACAGAGGGAGATTTCGAAAAAGGCCCTACACCTTTAAAGACGTCGTGTGTCAGATCGGCAGAGAGCCCGCCTATCAGCTCATGGACAGATCCGTACTGGAACAGGTGGGCCTTTTTGATGGAACCCTGGAAGTCTTTGAAGACTGGGATTTTGCCATCAGGCTTGCCAAAAATTTTAGAGGGACTTATTGTCCAATCCCTTTGTATGAGTACCGACAGCACAGGGGCGGCCTCTGCAGCACAGAGAAAACAGCGCATGTGAGGGCGGTGAAAAGGATCTTTCACAATGTCCTCCCCCTTTTAAAGGGGATGCCAGAAAAAGAGGTGAACCAAATTCTTAAGACCCTGCGATCAGAAATTTTGTCCTTGAAGGCAGCAAGTGCGCTGGAAACCGGACAGCGCTGGAAGGCCATGGCCTACACCTTGAGAGCCCTCAAGGAGCGTCCCACACAGCTATTCTTCTACCAAATGGCCATGCGCAGCCTGCTTCCGGGAACGGTTTTGGACACTTTGCGGATCTTCAAAAACCGGCATCTGGCCAACTTGCGGTGATTGTTCGTCATGCCCGATGAAGGGAACATTTTTTCTGTTATTGTGGCGGTTCTCAACCAGGCCGGTGTGTTGGAGCAATGCATCCAGAGTGTGGTCAGCCAAACGTACACCCATAAGGAACTCATTGTCATGGATGGGGGTTCCACCGACGGATCTCTTTCCATCCTTGAAGCAAATGCCCGCCACATCGCCTACTGGGAATCGAAGCCTGACCGGGGGGTATATCATGCCTGGAACAAGGCCCTGGCACAGGCCCGGGGGAATTGGATCTGTTTTTTGGGCGCGGATGACTATTTTTGGAATGAGCATGTACTGGAAAACCTAATCCCCCACCTCGAAAGGGCCACCCTGAAAGGACTGCGGATTGTCTACGGCCGGGTAGGCCGGGTACGCAAAGACGGCCGGTTGATCCGGCTTCATGGCAAGCCCTGGGGCAAGATCCGCTGGCTCATGGCCCACGGAATGCCTCTGGTCCATGCAGGTATCATGCATCACAGCAGTCTCTTTCAGGACCACGGGGCCTTTGATGAATCCTTTCGTATCGCAGGAGACTACGAATGCCTTTTAAGGGAGCTCAAGACGGCAAGGGCATTGTTTGCGGAAGGCGTTTGCACAGTCGCTCATCGCGAGGGAGGTATGAGCGATACAGACAAGCTCTTGACATGCCGGGAGATCGCCCGTGCCAGACGGATACACGGGCTGCCGCGTTTTTCCTGGGTCTGGAGCCTGGTTTACCTACGGGCCCTGTTGCAGGCTGTTTACAAATCTATCCGAAGGGGCCCGAAACATTGATTAAGGTGAAAAGGAGAGCACCGCCTCTCGGTAGAAATCCTCCTGCCGTCGTGCCACTTCTTCCCAGTGGAAATCCCTTGCCCTCACCAGGGCCGCTTCCGACATCCTCTTTCTCAATTCATGGTCCCCGAGCAGGGTCCGGATGGCATGGGCCAGGGCCGAAGGATTCTCAGGCGGAACCTGAATTCCTGTCACGCCCTCTTCAATCAGGGGGCTCAGGGCCGGTATTGAGCTCCCTATGACCGGCTTTCCCAGGGTAAAGGCCTCATAGAGGACCAGGGGTGAACCCTCCATGCGGGATGGCATACACACAAAGGCGGCATGATTGAGCACACCCATGGC
The DNA here is from genome assembly GCA_964573885.1 of uncultured Desulfobacteraceae bacterium. GTDB lineage: Bacteria > Desulfobacterota > DSM-4660 > Desulfatiglandales > Desulfatiglandaceae > CAZNLL01. Next base: position 5,640 of record CAZNLL010000122.1, read on the forward strand.
CTGGTCATGATCCAGGCGGCCCAGGAGCTGAATATCCGCGCCGCCGGCGCCCCTGATCATAGATTCAACCCGTTCCTGATCACCACCCCCTGCGATGACAAGGGGCATTGGGCGGTTATTGGGGCCTAGACCGGTCCAGGCCTGGATCAACGTATCCAGGCCCTTGTGCCATACATCCAGCCTTCCCAGAAAAAGCACATAATCCTCCTTTGAGGGAGGAAGTCCTCGGGGTATGTCCGCCCCCTGTCCAATGACCGCTACCCTGGCCTTGGGATGGACAGCCGCTCTGAGGTGTTCGGAAACGACAATGACAAAGCGCCGGCGGGGAAGGATGAGGTATTCACTCATCAGGGAAAGTAGACCGTAACCCCCCCGATATCGCAATGCGCTTAGACCGTGACGGCCTTGTAAGATGGTCACAAGGGGCCGCCCGGATAATCGTGAGAGGAGCGGGGCATAATAGGAAAACTCCTCCACAACCAGATCGTACGGCCTGATATTCACTTTCCTGCTCTCCAGCATGAACCGCAACCGACTTTCCGCATACCTTTCGGCTTTCCCCAAAAATCGAACCTTGAAGGGATCTTCCTGGGTCGCCGCCCCTGGGAAAGGGCCGCAGAGAACCGTAATGTCATGTCTTTGGGAGAGGATATGATTCACGGCCCAGGTCCGGCCCGCACCTCCCCCTCCGCACCAAGGATTACGGGGATGATCGTAGACAAAGTGAAGGATTTTCAAGGGGCTTTCTACCTCCTCCCCGGTTACCCCCGTTGGCTATGCCTGTGGCGCCTTTGCACGTTTTCAAGGACTGCCCATCGGCCGGGTGCGGTTACCCGCCCTGCTGATGGCGTAGCCGCCCCAGGTGCGATGTGTGATGTGCGACCTCTGCCCAAATTACTCTAAAACAGGATTCGAGGATCAATGATGCAGATGGATCGTCTTGACCACGCTTTTGAGGGAGCGAAGGACCCGTTTGATCTCATCCATATCCTTCATATGAAGCAAGGTCTGGACGATATACCTGGGCCGGAAGTAGAATTCCCTGTATGCCCTGGACAGAATATGAACCAGCTCTTCCCTCTCCAGATCCAGGGTCTTGACCACCGGGCCATAGGTCATATCAAACTCTTTAAAACTCTGAAACAGGAAGAGATCATGTTCCCTGGCATAGTCATACAGGGAGGTCCCGGGATAGCACATGCAAATAGAGAACTGGACCTGGTCGGGTGAGAGTTTCTTGGCCAATTGAAGGGTCTGCTCCACGGATTCCCTTGAATCAAAGGGAAATCCAAACATGAAGCCTCCCAGGGCCTGAATCCCGGCCTGCTTGACCATTTTAACGCCCTCCTCGATCTGTCTCAAGGTGAGCCCCTTCCTGATCTTGTCCAGGACCTCCTGGGAACCGCTCTCCACCCCCAGCCGAATCATCTTGCAACCGGCCCTTTTCATTTCCTTGAGCATCTCCGGGTCCAGGTTGTCCACGCGGCCGTTACAGGTCCAAATGAGGCCGGGCGTCTGCCGCCGCATGCGGCGGCAGAACTCCATCACCCGCTCCCTTTTGGTGGTAAAGGTCCCGTCATCAACATTGATCTCCTTGAGTCCGTACCGACGTACCAAATATTGAATCTCCTCAAAGACATTATCCAGACTCCGAAACCTCTGTACATGTCCATACATGATCTGGGGCCACAGGCAGAAGGCACAGTGATATGGACACCCCCGGGAAGTCATAATATTCATGAAGGGCCGCTTCGAATACCAGGCCTCCAAATACCACTGCCAGGGGACCACTTCCCGGTCAGGAAAAGGGACCCGGTCCAGATCCCGGGTCAGTTCCCCATCCCCTTTGTCCACGATGCAGCGGTCATCCCGATAGGTGATCCCCTGAAGTACGGTTAAATCCTTTAAATGGGACACCACTGCGGAAATCTTGGTGTCGAATTCGTGTCGCACCACCACGTCTATGGCAGGGCACTCCTCCAGGATTTCCCTGTGGAAATAGCTTGCATGGGGCCCCCCGGTGATCATCCAGGCGCCTGTGGCCTCTTTTAACAAGGTGAGACACTCGTAATCTGCTTCAATAGAAGGGGTGGTGGTCTCCATGAATATCACATCCGGTTCCGCCCTTTTCACTTCGGCCAGTGTCTGGTCCATATTGAGATCCCGAATGACAGAATCGATATAAGCGACTTCATGTCCCCCTTCTTTAAGCTGTGCAGCACTGTAGGCCAAAAAAATAGGGTACTGAAGGAACTTGTCGCTCCTGTGTTTTATGATCCTGTTCTGTGATCGTGTCCCGAAGCCCTTCCCCGGCCACGGTGGATTGATAATAAGGACTTTCATCACGTTTTCCGCTGAACCTTAGAACTGTCGTTCGTCAAAAACCGGGATCTATTTTGGGCCCCCACAAAAAATCCTGTCAGTTGGACCAAGAGGCTTGTCACGAGTAACACCGCGATAAGAGGAAATTTTTTGTCTCTCCAATAGGTCTTGAGCACATTCTTTGTGGACCAGATCCTTAGGGATACAAAATGACCTTTTTCCGCTACCTTGGTGGAGAAAATAAAGCTGCTTACGCCTCTTCGAAACTGCCATCTCACAAATTCCGAAAAAGAATTACGAGGACCATGATAAACGACAACATCCGGACAATATCTTATTCTGCAATTGTATCTTCCCAAATTGTAGGCCAAGAGGCTGTCTTCTCCGCCGGGAAAAGGAAATGATTCATCAAAGCGTCCGCTCTTCTCAAAAGCGTTCTTCCGAATTGCACAGTTGCAAGTACTTAGTGTCTTCGTAAACCCGTTGGGGTCTACTTTCCAAATTTTGTCAAAGCCGATTGCCCCGCCGGCCGGGAACCCAAGGGCTGAGATCGAATCTCCAAGATACGTTGAGGCCGTCAAGACAATTCTTCCCATAACCGCATCAATATCATTTTTTAAAAAATGCTCCTGAATCCGCTTCGACCAGTTCCCTTCGACGGTACAATCGCTGTCTGTAAATGCCAAGACATCTCCTGTAGCCCTTTTCGCACCGATATTCCGGCAGGTTGCGGGCCCTCGATTCCTGTCCAAGCGAACCGATATACACTCGTATGAAGCTGCAATCTGGCAGGTCTTGTCTTGAGAGCAGTCGTCTACTACAATCACTTCCAAGTCTTTGCAACGTTGATTCGCCAGGGAATCGAGAAGCGCGGGCAATTCTTTCTGGGCGTTATAGGCCGGGATGATAACAGATAGTTTCATATTTGAGAATGACTTGAAACAGGAACTCTATGGCCCCAGGCCGTCCACCTTGGGCGGATGGTTCCGGCTAATAAAGGAGGAGATGGGACGCATCATGATTGATGAAGCCCTTTCAAGGTCTGAAAAGGGTGTGATTCTCCTTGATTCAACGGTGCCGGCCCAGGCCGTTTATCCCAGCAGGGCCCTTTCAAACTCCTTAATATGAGCCATAAAGAACTGCTTGATCTGGTTCCAGTCAGCGCCCTTGTCATCTGACACCGGGATCGGATCCGGATCGTTCTCCGCATCTTCAAAATAGGCCAGACTCTTCAATACATGGTACCGGTTTATTCCAGCATTCCGGAACCTATCCAAAAACAGGGATCCCACTTGCTGAATACTGGATCGTGATTGAATGACCGCATAAACATCCCAAAAATCCTTTTTTGCCCCCCGTTGAGACAGGGTCTTCATCTTTTCCGCCACAATATCCTGCCAAGCGGCCACATGAATCCCCTGCCAGAGATGGAAAGGATAACAAAGGGGAACATCGTAAAAGAGGAATGAAAGTATGACCCCTTGTTTCAGGCAGTGGAGTGTCTGCGGCCTCGAGGAAATAACCTTGTCCGGCTTGATCAGCGCCTCCATTGTCACCACATCGAGCGGTTCATCTGTGAAAAAAGCCAGATCTTCAGATAACCTGTGTCCCAATTGAAGTGCAAGCCCGGTTCCGCCCGCCAGATAAAACCCGCTGATCCGATCACCAATTTTTCGGATCAAGTCCAGGGTGTTCTCTGAGACTGCCGCTTCAAATATGCTATTCCTTTTGCTCCTGTATCCCAAAGTACACAGACCAAAATCGTCTGGTTATGGGTAAAAGGCCCCGGCTCTTTTTGACTACGGCGATCAACTGGGTATCGGAATATATCTCCCGCAGTTTCTTTAAATCCTTTTCATCCCCGAAATCAAGAACCCGCGCAATGACGTACGCCGCATGCCGGTCGAGGTCGATGTCCCTCGCATCCCAGAAAAGGGTGGAATTGAACAGGTCTTTTGCATCTCTTACATTCTGCATTGCATCGGCTTCCGGCCCAATCAGACAGGTGTCGTTTCATCCACGGTATCAAAAAAATCGATCCCCTTCACTCCTTTCGAATCTCATCTGGGTCACCTGTTCCGAGATTAGCCCCATCATAAAGATGATAATGGATGTGGTAAATAGGAGGGCGCTCATGTTTGTGAACCGGCTCCAAAGGGTATAGGTATACAAATAGTAGCCCAAGCCCGTAAGAAAGGTAGCGAAGCTGACTGGGAGAAAAATACGCAAAGGAGAATAAAGGGCGCAGATCTTGGTAATAATCATAAAGAACCTCACACCGTCTCTGAGCAACTTTATTTTGCTCTTCCCCGACTTGCGCCTTTGAATACTGATGGGGATGTACTTGACGCTCCTTCCGTTTCTCAATACCCCCAGGGTCAGCGTGGTGGGATAGGAATAGGTGTTGGGAAGGAGATAGAGCAGGGAATGGGCGATATCTGATTTGATGGCCCGGAACCCTGAGGTCAAATCCTGCACAGGGAATTTGGCCACGTACGACGCAAAGCCATTGTATATCCTGTTGGCCAGGGCCCGACCAAAGGATGAATGCCCCCCCTTGGGCCTGGCCCCTACCACCATGTCATATTCAGGAAAGTACTGGACCAGATCTTCTATCTCTTCCGGGGCGTGCTGATTGTCCCCGTCCATAAAGACCAGGACATCACCCGAGGCGATCCTGATGCCGCTCTTTACCGCCGCACCGTTACCGATATTATAGGGGTGGCTGTAAACAATGGCGCCTGCGTCCTTGGCCGCCTCCCCGGTGCTGTCCGTTGATCCGTCATTGATGACGATGACTTCGAAGTCGGGGTAAAGTTCCCGAATCCTCTCGATCAAAGGACCGATACTTTGGGATTCATTGTATGCCGGGATGATTACGGATACTGCAGTCTTGGCCATTTCTTCCTCTAAATTGGGGCATTGGAAATCTCTCTCAAATATTCATTTCGGAA
>CAZNLL010000123.1:0-10903 GCA_964573885.1 uncultured Desulfobacteraceae bacterium
GTGAATTTGTTACAGGAGTTCAGCACACCAAGATACCTCGTGGGTGAAACCGGAAGGGGTTTTCCGGGCAGGCGAACACAAGGATGAAGAGATGGACGAAACAACACTGACCGAGGCGCTGGAGCAGGCCTTTTTGCGTTACAAGGATAAAAGGGCCATCGTTTTTGGGAACGATCGGTTTAATTACAAAGACCTGGACCGGATTTCAGCGTGGGTTGCCCACGACCTGTCAGACAGGGGCCTGGGCCGCGGAGACCGGGTCGCTGTGAGGCTGGAAAAGGGCATGGCCATCGTGTTTGTGTACCTGGCCTGTTTGAGGTTGGGGGTGGTTATGCTTCCTTTAAACCCTTTGTATACCCTGGATGAAGTGAGGTACTTCCTCTCCGATTCCCAGGCAAGTCTTCTCATTGCCGATCCTGCCACTCGCCGGGAAACAGATCCTTTAAGGGATGAGATGCCCCACCTGGAACAAATCCTTTACGTGGACCCTTCAGGCGGACCCTGGATGGGCCGTGAACCTGAGTCCCCTTTTGACCTTCCCTTGCCTGTTGGGCCCCGGGACGGTGCCATCATGCTCTATACCTCAGGCACCACGGGTCCGCCGAAGGGCTGCATCATGTCCCAAGAGAGTACCGTCATCAATCTCAAGACCCTTCACCGGGCATGGGGCATCACGGGAGACGACCGGCTTATGCATGTGCTGCCCCTGAATCACGGCCATGGGCTTTACGTGGCCTTCACCGGATGTCTGCTTGCAGGTTGCCTTATGGTCATGAAAGAACGCTTCGATCCCCAAGCCGTGCTTCAGGATATGGCAAACCACCGCCTTACCCTGTTCATGGGCGTCCCTACCCATTATCACCGCTTTATTCAAATCCATGGTAAAAACTCTTTTGATCTTTCCTCCATGAGGCTCTTTATCTCAGGCTCTGCGCCCTTGCCTGAAGGGCTGTTTACGCGCTTTCATGAGCGCTATGGACATCGCGTATTGGAACGCTATGGCATGACTGAGATCGGCATCCATCTCTCCAACCCCCTGAAAGGGGAGCGCCTCCCGGGAAAGGTGGGCTTTCCCCTTCCAGGGACCTCTGCCAGGGTGGTTGACCTGGAAAAGGGGACCCCCCTGCCCCCGGGCAGGCAGGGAGAACTGGAAGTGAAGGGGCCCAATGTCTTTTCCGGTTACTGGAAAAAGCCCAGGGAGACCCAGGAGAGCTTTACCCCGGACGGGTGGTTTAAGACCGGGGATATGGCCGAGGTTGACGACCAGGCCCGTTTCAGTATCGTTGGCAGGGTGAAAGACCTCATCATCTCCGGGGGATTGAACATCTCTCCTTTTGAGGTTGAGCAGGTCATCAACACCCACCCCGGTGTCTCCGAATCCGCGGTTATCGGGGTCCCGGACAAGTATTTTGGAGAGAGGGTGGTGGCCTACATGGTCCTGGAGGATCCAAAGGACCCTCCCTCCCTTGAAGCCATCCAGGATATCTGCAAGGAGCGCCTGGCCAGTTATAAGAAGCCGAAGGAGATCTATTTCCTGGAAACCCTTCCCAGGAATAGCATGGGCAAGGTGGAGAAGACCCTACTTCGCCAGCAATACATGGCAAAAATAATATAAGGACAAGGAGAAAAGTCTTGGGCGCCAAAGAGATCTACTTGTTACCCGGGGGATCCATTGAAATCGACCGGTCCGTGTTCTTAACAGGCATGGATTTGGGGCAAAAACTGAAGGCCCCCGTATACTCCATCCTGATTATCCACGATGAGGGTCCCATACTGATCGATGCAGGTTTGAACCCGGAGGGGCTCAAAGACCCCGGGCAGGCGTGGGGACCCAGGGCAAAGGTCATCAAACCTTCGCTCGCAAAGGAAGATACGTTGCAAAGCCGGCTCAAGCAACTGGGCCTGGCCCTTTCAGATATCAAGATGGTCATCCTGACCCATCTCCACTGGGACCACACCGGGAGCCTGCGTTTCTTTAAGACGGCTCCCATCATCGTCCAGAAATCCGAATACCGTTTCGCCTTACATCCCGACGCCTTCGTTTCAGCGCAATATATGGAAAATCACTTTGCTTTCACATTGAATTACCAGCTTGTGGAAGGGGATTGCATGCCCCTTCCCGGGCTTTCTCTTATCAAGACCCCGGGTCATACCCCGGGGCACCAGTCCATACTGGTGCGCCTGGATCAAGGGGGGTCCTATATCTTTCCCGGTGACGCCATATGCCTGATGGACAATCTTCGCCTCAAGATACCCTCCAGCAACAACTGGAACAACCAGCAGGCCATGGACAGCCTCCACCGCCTTGAGCACCTGTCCACGTTGCTGGACGCCCGCATCATCCCCTCCCATGACCCGCACATCTGGGAGGGTCTCAAGAAATCCCCGGAACCCTTTGCCTGAATAAGATCGACCCTGTTTCCAGGGGTATTGAAAGGGTTTCGGAAGTCATTACATATAAGGGGGTAAACATGAATAAGAAAACGAGCGTTCTCTTTGAACCCACCCACATCCGGGGAATGGAATTGAAGAACCGGTTTGTCCGTTCCGCCACTTACGAGAACATGGCCGCACAGGATGGGTCCACTACACCGGCCCTCACAGATCTTATGGTCCGCCTCGCCAGAGGAGGGGTTGGGCTTATCATCACCAGTCATGTCTTTGTGCGCCCCGAGGGGCAGGCCGGACCCGGGCAACTGGGACTCTATAAAGATGACCTGGTGGAAGGGTTCGAGCAGATGGTCCGGGCCGTGCATGAACAGGATTGTCCTATTGCCGCCCAGGTTTCCCATGCGGGATACTTTGCCCCGGCCACAATCACGGGGCTCACCCCCCTGGCCGTGTCTGTAAAGCAAGGGCCGTCAAAAACAGTTCGCAAGGAGATGACCCTTGAAGACATCCAGGGCCTGGTACAGGCCTTTGGGGAGGCGGCACGCCGCGCAAAAGAGGCCGGCTGTGACGCTGTACAGATCCACGGGGCCCACGGCTACCTCTTAAGCCAGTTTCTTTCCCCGGCCTTTAACCGGCGTACAGATCGATACGGGGGCCCTGTGGAAAACCGGGCCAGGGCCCTCATTGAGGTGACCGCCCGGGTCAGGGAGGCGGTGGGGCCGGATTTTCCGGTCCTGGTCAAACTGAATTCTCAGGATTTCGTGGAGAACGGTCTTGTGCTTGAAGACGCCCTTGAGGTGGGGACCATGCTCCAGGAGGGCGGAATCGACGCCATTGAGGTGAGCGGAGGGACCATTGTCTCGGGCAAGCTCAGTCCCTCACGGGCTGGGATCCTTTCCGAGGACAAGGAGGCCTATTTTCGTGAAAACGCCAAGGCCTTCAAACAAAGGCTTCAGGTCCCTTTGATGCTGGTGGGGGGGATTCGCTCTTTTGAGGTTGCCGAAAGCCTGGTCCAGAAAGACTATGCAGACTATATCTCCATGAGCAGGCCCTTTATCCGGGAGCCGGACCTGATCAATCGGTGGAAGTCGGGTGACCTGGCCAAGGCCACCTGTCTTTCCGATGGAAAGTGCTGGGGGCCTTTAATGGCCGGCGAGGGGCTCCGCTGTGTGGTGGAAGAGGCGCTAAACAAGAGATAGTGGTTTCAGGATTCCTTGGCCTTGCGGGCATATCGCCACATGCGGGCGAAGACACGGACGGCCGTCTCCGGGAAGGAATAAAAGGGGATCCCGTGTTTCTCCAGAAAGTCACGATCCCCTTCCACGTCCTCTCTGGTTCCAAGGAGGGAAAAGAACACGGGCTTGTTCCCTTTTTCTTTAACCACCTCCACCAGGGGAAGAAAGCTCTGGATGTCTGAACGGGCGAAACTGATGAAAACAACACCGTGCACCCCCGGGTCCATAAGCAGGGCCCGAAGGATTTGGGTGTTGGTCTTCTCAAAGCCTTGGCTCATCATGTCCGGAAACATATCCACAGGATTTGAGGCCTTGGCCGAATTCTTGATGACCTGGGAGAGCATCTCCCGGGTCCGGGTCCCCAGATCAGCCAAAAGGAGGCCCTCTTTGGTCGCCTCATCTATGCTCATGACGGCCTGGGCGCCGCTGTAAGTAACCACGGCGATACGATCCCCCCGGGGCAGGGGGGTCAAAGAAAAACCCAAAAGGGTACTCACCAGTTCATCCACACTCCCTACCCGTATGACCCCTGCCTGTCGAAGGGCCCCGTCCAGGATGACATCATTCATGGCCAGGCTGGCTGTATGGGTGGCCGTGGCCTGGGCACCCCTTTCCGTAACCCCCCCTTTGAGGAGAAGAACCGGTTTTTTTTGTACGCATTCCCGGGCGACTTCCAGGAAGCGCCGCCCGTCCCGGATATCCTCCAGATAAAGGCCCACCATCCTGGTGGCATCATCTTGAGCTAAATAGGCCAGGGCGTCAGATTCATCCACGTCCACCTTGTTCCCCAGGCCCAAGCCCTTGGACAGTTGAAGGCCCTCCACGGAACTGATATAGCGAAGCAAGGCCCCCACGAATATGCCGGACTGGGCCACCATTCCCACAGAACCGGGCCTGAGGGCCCGGGCATCGGCGATATAAGAAGTGGTCATGCCCGTGGAGGTGTTCACGACTCCCAGGGTATTGGGTCCAAAGCCCCGCATCCCGGAAGCGCAAAAAATCTTGTGCGCCTCCTCCTGGTAGGACCCACCCTCACCCCCTGCCTCGGCAAAGCCTTCGGATGAAATCACCACACCCTTCACGCCTTTCCGGGCACAGGCCCGCAGGGCATCCGGGACGGCATGAGGGGGGATGAGCATGACCCCAAGATCCACCTCAAAAGGAACATCATCAAGGTGTTTATACAGGGTGAAGCCGTTCACCTCTCCACCCCCGGGATTGATCCCGGCCAACCTCCCCAGGAACCGGGTCTTTCTCAAGAGTTCCAGAAGGACGGACCCCGCCTTCAGGGGGTCCCTGGAGGCCCCGAACACGGCCATATTCCTGGAATCCATGACCTCTTTTACAGAGCGCATAGGCTCTCCCACCGGCAAAAGGTTAGCCACACCCACTCCCCGGGAGCGTTGGTGGGTTTTAAGGGGGCGGTCCCGAACAAGAGAGGCTAAGGGATATGGGGGAGGGATCAAAGGGTCTTCACCTGGTCGTATTCCCCGAAGACCTCTCTTAACACATCGCAGATCTCGCCAATGGTGGCATAGGCCTTAACCGCATCCAGAAAGTAAGGAATGAGGTTTTCATCACCTTGGGCGGCACGGCGCACTCCTTGCAAGGTGGAGGCCACCGCCTCATTGTCGCGCTCTTTGCGGAGCCGGTCGAGCTTTTCCTTTTGAAGCCGTGCCACATCGGGATTGAATTTGAAGATCTCTGCATCAACGTGTTCTTCAATCTGATACTTGTTGACCCCCACCACCACCTTTTCCCCGGACTCGACTTCCCTCTGGTACCTTCTGGCGCTTTCCTCGATCTGTTTTTGGATATAGCCGGTCTCCGTGGCGGCCACGGCCCCCCCCAGTTCATCGATCTTGGCCATGAGGGCCTTGATCCTGTTGTACATATCCTTGGTTAAATGCTCCACATAATAGGACCCCCCCAGGGGATCCACCGTGTCCGTCACGCCTGTCTCCTCCAAAATGAGTTGCTGGGTCCTGAGGCTGAGTCGAACGGCCTTCTCTGTAGGCAAGGCCAGGGCCTCATCAAAGGAGCAGGCCGCCAGGGACTGGGGCCCTCCAAGCACGGCTGCCAAGGCCTGAAAGGCCACGCGGACAATGTTGTTTTCCGGTTGCTGGGCCGTCAAGCTGACTCCCGCCGTCTGCGTGTGATAGCGAAGCATCATGGATTTGGGGTTCTTGGCGCCGAATCTATCCCGCATCAATTCGGCCCAGATTCGTCTGGCGGCGCGGTATTTGGCCACCTCCTCAAAGAACTTGTTGTGCGTGTCAAAAAGGAAACTCATGCGGGGAGCGAAATCGTCCACCTCCAGCCCGGCCTCCAGCCCGGCCTCCACGTAGGCCGCCGCGTTGGCAAAAGTAAAGGCGATTTCCTCAATGGCCGAACATCCGGCCTCACGCATATGATAGCCTGCTACGCTGATGGTATTCCACTTGGGTACATGCTCATGACAATAGGCGAACATATCGGCAATGAGCCGGACCGCAGGCTTGGGGGGAAATATAAAAGTCCCTCGCACCGTATATTCTTTCAGAATGTCATTCTGGCTGGTTCCTTTCAGTTCACTGGAGGGGATACCCTGCTGCTCGCCCAGGGCCACATACATGGCCAGGAGAATGGCCGCAGGGGCATTGATGGTCATGGCGGTGGATACCTGGTCCAGGGGAATACCGTCGAAAATCAACTCCATGTCCTTCAAGGAATCCACGGCCACTCCCGCCTTCCCCACCTCTCCCTGGCTCAGGGGGTGGTCGGAGTTGTACCCGATCTGGGTGGGGAGATCAAAGGCCACAGAAAGCCCGGTCTGCCCTGTCTCCAGCAAGAATTTATACCGCCGGTTGCATTCCTCGGCCGTAGCGAACCCCGAATACTGTCGCATGGTCCAGGGCCGGCCCAGGTACATATCCGGATGGATGCCCCGTACATAGGGGAATTCTCCTGGAAAGCCGGTCTCCGACAGATAATCGACGTCGGAAATATCATCAGGGCCGTACAGGGATTTTACGGGTTCCCCCCACTCTGTCTTGTGGGTGCTGAACCGTCTCTTGCTCAGCACCTTATCCTCCCAGCGTTTCCTTGCTTCGCGTATTTCCTTTTCTTTTGCCGTCATATTGCACACCCTCTATTTTGAGCTTTGCATTTTTCCTTTTACCCCTGGCCGGGATTGGCATATCTCCTTTTGAGTTCCGCCTTTCTGATCTTCCCGCTTGCCGTCTTTGGGAACTCGCCTGTAAATTCCACCTGCTTGGGGATCTTATACTTGGCCAGCTTTCCCCTCAAAAATCCCAAGGCCTCCTCCGGGGTCATGTCCTCTCCATCTTTCAGCACAATAAGGGCCTTGCCCACCTCACCCCACTTTCCGTCCGGCACCCCCACCACCGCCGCCTCCAGGATCTTGGGATGACTCGCATAGACCCTCTCAATCTCGGCGGGATAGATGTTTTCCCCGCCGCTGATGATGACGTCCCTGGCCCGGTCCACGATATATACATAACCCTCCTCATCCATCCTGGCCAGGTCCCCTGTGTAAAGCCACCCGTTCCTTATGGTCTTTGCCGTTTCCTCGGGGTTGTTCCAATACCCGAGCATCTGGGTCGGCCCTTTGAGGATCAACTCTCCCACTTCGCCTGGCGGCACATCCCTTCCTTGTTCGTCCACAATACGGATCTCCGCGTGAAAAACAGACCTGCCCACAGAGCCGATCTTCTTTCCGTCTTTCTCATTGGGCATTTGGCAGAGCTGGATGGAGGTTTCGGTCTGCCCGAAGACTTGTCTTATGGCGATGTCACGGCTTTCGTATGCCTCTATCAAGGCCACGGGGAGGGGCTCCCCGCCGATGACGAGTAATCGCAGTGAAGAGAGATCAAAATCATCAATACCCCCCTTCTTGAGAAAAAAATTGAGCATGGTGGGAACCACCAGGCCTACGGTGATTCGGTGCTTCTCAATCAGAGCCAGGGTCTCACGGGGGTCGAAGGCGGACTGCAATACCGCGGTCCCGCCTTGGTAGAGGATGGGTATGGCGCAAATATTAAGTCCCCCCGAGTGAAAAAGGGGCATCACCACAAGCATCACATCTCTTGAGGTCAGGTCAAAATAGATCTGGGCGTTAAAGGTGTTGTAAAAGGTCTTTCTGTGGGACATAAGCGCCCCTTTGGGGACCCCCGTGGTCCCCGAGGTGTACATGATCATCTGGGGATCGTCTGCCTCCACCTCTTCCCCTTTTTCGGGCTCCTCAGGGGAACCGGCCTCCAGAAGGGCTTCGTAATTTTCCCAACTCCCGTCCTTTTCTCCGATGCAGATCAGGTTCTCAGAAGGGATATTGACCGCCGGTTGAAGAGACCGGATCATCTCAGAAAAATGGTCCTGAAAAATAAGGGCCTTGCTCCCGCTGTCCCGCAGCATAAAGGTCGTCTCAGGGGCCTCAAGCCGAAAATTGAGGGGGACAATAATCCCCCCGATCTTGGATACGGCGAAATAGGCCTCGAGCATCTGGTTGCAATTATAACAAAAGGCGGCAACCCTATCTCCTTTGGTGATCCCCTTTTCCAGCAAGACATGGGCGAGCCTGTTCACCCGTTCATTGAGCTGCTTATAGGTAAACCGGCAGGTAGGATTGCCTTCCCTTCGGTTGTCTTCAAATACGACTGCCGTCACGTCAGACGAAATCTGACCCCTTTTCCTGATCCAATCTCCGACGTTCATTTTTCTGCACTTTCCCTTGCCTTCGAAAAAAGGCTATTTTGACTTATGCTCCACCAATTCTACCAGGATGCCGTAATTGCTTTTCGGGTGGGTAAAGGCCACCCTGGTATCGTGGGCGCCTGGTCGGGGCTCCTTGTCAATGCAGGCCACACCCTCGGCCTTGAGGTTCTCTAAAGTGGCACCCACGTCGTCCACCTCAAAGGCGATATGATGAATGCCCTCACCCTTTTTCTCGATGAATTTGGTCAATACCCCGTCCGGGGTGGCGGAGGCTACCAGCTCCAGCCGGGTATCCCCGATGGGAATAAAGGCGGCGTTGGTATCTCCCACTGTATCCCGGGAGGTGGTCTCCAACCCGTACTTGTCCTTGAAGTATTTGGAAGCCTCATCCAAGTCCTTAACGGCAATAGCGATGTGATCGATCTTTTTAAGCATGATTACTCCCCTTTCTTTCTCTTTGCGCCGCCGAAGGCACAAGCGGATTAAAGGTAACCCTTTTTCATCACTTATCCTCAATGTCGGCCAGCTCAAGGACCCTGACCTTGGCCTCTTCGATGAGTTTCCTCATCTCTGCATTCACCACCAACTGCTGGTTGGCCGTGGGGGCCCCGCCCTGGGATGATTCCGCCACCAGTATATTGCCGATACCGGTGAGGTATTCCATCAACCGCATCATTTTCATCCTGTTGCGGGTGGAAACCTCGGGATTGGCCTTGAAATACTTGTCGATGAGGGGACCCAGTTCGGGATGCTCCATATCCTTTTCCGTGTGCATGCTCATCACCAACCCTCCTGACATGTCTACACCCATGCGGGCACAAAACCACAGGGCCTTGCTGGCCTGGTATTTGCCCACATTGGCATAAAGGGGATTGGGGAAGAAGTTGCCCGAATCGGTCACATATCCCCTTTGGGTGGCCCCCAGGAGGCAACCGTAGGAGAGCTCACTTTCAAAACTCATCTCAGAGAGTTTTTCCCGGATATGGCCGGCCCTGCCCACGCCGTTGTAATCCGCGATCACCGCTGAACCGCCCAGGAGCAGGTCCCGATGCCCGCACTTACACGCCGAGGTCACGCAACGAAATGTGGGGGACACCCGGCCCACCAGGGACCCGGTAAATTCATGTTCACCGCACATAAAAACCCGTTCCCAGGGCACGAAGACATCATCAAAAAATATCTGGCAGAGGTTGTACACGCCGTAACGTTCGTTGCCGAAATCCATCCCCTTCGCACCGGGGGCCACACGGCGGAAATCCGGGGTGGGAAGCTGATGAAGCAGGGTGAGCCCGGGGGTATCCGTGGGAACGGCAAAGGCCACGGCATAGGCCTTCTCGTCCTCCCCCAGACCGCGCGTGGGCATCACCAGGGCCTCATGGGCGATGGAGGCGCCGGATATAAGCACCTTGGCCCCCCTCACCACGATTCCATCTTTCTTTTCATCAACGATGCGGATATACATATCCGGATCAGGCTGCTGTCCCGGCCGCTTGCTCCGGTCCCCTTTGGGGTCTGTAATATACCCGCCCACGGCGAGGTCTTCCCTCTGCACCTTTTCCCAGTAGGTCCGAAATCTTTCCTGGTACCCGGTCCCTAATTTCTTATCCATTTCATAGGTAATGGAATCAAGGCCGTTGGCGATATTGCCGGAAACGCAACGGGCCCCGGCGCACATACCATGACGGCGGGCCAGGTCCCGCATCATATCAAGTCTTTTCACAAAATCATCAGGACCCTGATACAGGTGGGTAAAGTAGTTGACCCGCTCCCCGGTGATATGGGAAGTGGCCGTGATCTTGTCCTGATACTCCGGGTCATGGGCGAGGTCATAGGTCATGGCCACGGCCTCAATGGCCGGGGCGGTGATGGGGTTTTCCAGTTGATTCTCCAGCTTCTCCCCAAAAAGATAGGCATTGATCTTAAGGTCCTTGATGCTGTCTTTGTATTGCTGTCCTGTCATTAAAGCCATTTTTTTACTCTCCTTTGGTAAGAAATTGCCTCAAAAAGGGAAACAAAACATGTACGGGCCGGCCTATTCAAGCGAAACAGCTTTTCTTGAAAAAGCAGGCCTTCTCTATCCTAAATGGATACCCGGCCCAAGGCAATGACCCTTTTCCTTTGGCCCGGTTTAATGGCTATTATCTTATTTTGCAAGGATCACGCCAAAGGAGTCAATCCACAGTTTAAGGTAAACATAACAAAGAGTTACCCCAAAAAAGGCGGGTATCCCCGCCCCTTCAAAGGCCGTCCCTTTACAGATACGGAAAATGAAACAGCCTATTTGCTTGATTTCACAGGATTTCTTTTGTCAATGTTTTTTACATGTAAATTTTTAATGAAATTAAAAAGATGAGAATCTAAAAATAAAAACTAACTTTGTAATAGAAGAAATCATGATTATGAATAGAAGAAATGAATATAAATTAAAAAGTAATAATAAGAATTTTCAGATTAAGGATAGAAATGGGCCATGCTGTGATAATCCTAAGATCACTATAAAAAATGGGGAACGAGTATGCACTAATTGTGGAATGACAAGGGGGAGAGATATTGTGGATACAGAA
>CAZNLL010000124.1:0-10783 GCA_964573885.1 uncultured Desulfobacteraceae bacterium
GCGGTATTCAAGCCTCTCTTGATCTTGCCACCGCGGGCTTTAAGGTCTACCTTGTTGAAAAGGCCCCTGCCATCGGCGGCCATATGGCGCAGCTTGACAAGACCTATCCCACCAATGACTGCTCCATGTGAATTCTCGCTCCCAAACTGGTCGAGGTCGGCCGGCATCCCAACATAGAGGTGTTGACGTATACCGAGGTTGAGCATGTTGAAGGGGAAGGAGGGGACTTTCAGGTAACCCTGACCAAGAAACCCAGGTACATCATAGAAGATAAATGCACGGGTTGTACCACCTGCGTAGAATACTGCCCGGTCATGGTCCCTGATGCGTATAATCAAGACTTATCGTCAAATAAGGCCATTCACATCTACTTCTCTCAAGCCGTACCTCTGATCACCTATATAGACGAAAACTGCCTTTTCCTTAAAGAAGAAAAATGCCGGATTTGCGAGGGCGTCTGTGAGAATGATGCCATAGACCTCCATCAGAGGCCGGAGAAGCTGAAAGTCAAGGTGGGCGCCGTCATTTTGTCTCCGGGCTATGACATATTCGACCCCAAGGTCAAGGGAGACTATGGGTATGGACAATTTGAGAACGTGGTGACCAGCCTGGACTTTGAACGGCTTCTGTGTGCCACCGGCCCCTATGAGGGTGAGATCCTTCGGGCTTCCGACAAGCAACACCCCCACAAATTGGCGTGGATCCAATGCGTGGGTTCCCGGCGTGTGACCCCGGGCGACAACAGCTATTGTTCAGCCGTATGCTGTACCTATACCCAGAAACAGGTGATCTTGACAAAGGATCATGACCCGGAGGCGCAGTGTACCATATTCCATAATGACATCCGTTCCTACGGCAAGGATTTTGAGCTTTACTACAAAAGAACTACGGAGCTTCCCGGGATTCGGTTTATAAGGAGCTATGTATCAGTGGTCGGAGAGATCCCGGAAACCAAGAATGTCGTTGTCCGATATGCCACACCGGATGAAGGGGTAAAAGAAGAAGAATTCGAAATGGTTGTCCTCTCCGTTGGCTTGAACCCCCCTGCCGATTATGAGGATCTGGCGAAGAAATTCGGAATCGAGCTCAATGCCCACGGATTTTGTAAAGCCACCCCCACCAATCTTATGGAGACGACCAGAGAGGGGATCTTCGTAAGTGGGGCCTTCCAGGGCCCTGTAGATATCCCCGAGTCTGTTTTTGGGGCCAGCGGGGCCGGATCCCAGTGTGGTGAGCTCCTCCAATACAGGCGAGATAAGCTGACCAAAGCAAGGGTATATCCACCGGAAAAGGATGTCTCCACAGAGGAGCCACGGATCGGCGTCTTTGTGTGTCATTGCGGCGCCAATATCGGGAGGGTGGTCGATGTCCCTTCTACGGTTGAATATGCCCAGACCTTACCCAATGTGGTCTACGCGCAGGAACAGCTCTTTTCATGCGCCACCAACTCCGCCCAGGAAATAACAGACATGATCAAGGAAAAGGGCCTTAATCGTGTGGTCGTCGCCGCGTGCTCACCCAGGACCCTCGAGCCCCTGTTCTGGGATACCCTCCGGGAGGCGGGGCTGAATCAGTATTTCTTTGACATGGCCAATATCAGGGAGCATAACTCCTGGGTGCACTCCAAGGAGCCGGAAGACGCCACCAAGAAGGCCAAGGACATCATCCGGATGTCTGTGGCGCGGGCCTGCCATCTGGAGCCGTTACAGGAAATTGACCTGCCCGTCAACAAGGCGGGTCTGGTGGTGGGTGGCGGTATTGCAGGCATGACGTGCGCTCTGTCCATTGCAAAACAGGGCCATGAGGTCTACCTGGTTGAAAAGGATAAAGACCTGGGAGGAATAGCGCGGAGAATCCATTACACCCTGGAAGGGCTGGATGTGCAGGCCTATTTACGTGATCTTATGCGAAAGGTTTATGAGCACCCCTTAATCCATGTCTATACGGATGCCACCATCAAAGAGGCCACCGGGTATGTGGGAAATTTCGTCACCAAGGTAAGTTCAGAGAGGGGGCCGGCGGAAATAAAACACGGGGCGGCCGTGATCGCTATAGGGGCTGATGAATACAAACCCACGGAATACCTCTATGGCCAAGACGATAGGGTCGCGACCCAGCTGGAGTTGGAGGAAAAGATAGCCCGGTCGGACGAGAAGCTCATGAACTGCCGGAACCTGGTCATGATACAATGTGTGGGCTGCCGAAACGAAGACAGAGAGTACTGTGCCCGGGTGTGTTGCAGCCACGCCATAAAGAACGCCTTGAAGCTCAAAGAGATAAATCCCGAGGTGGATATCTATATCCTCTTTCGGGATATGAGAACCTACGGGTTTTTGGAGGACTATTACCGGGAGGCGTCGGAGAGAGAGGTAAAGTTCATCCGTTACGAGCCGGAGGATAAGCCCGAGGCGGAGGCGGTTGAAGAAGGGGGCCGGCCCGTCTTAAGGGTCAGTGTAAACGATCCCATTTTGGACCAGAAGCTGGCTATAGACGCCGATTACCTTGTGCTCTCCGCCGCCGTGATTCCCCCTGCTGCAAACGAGGAAACAGCGCAGCTTTTCAAGGTTACCTTGGGGCCGGATGATTTTTTCAAGGAAGCCCACGTGAAGCTAAGGCCTGTGGAGTTTAGTGCGGAAGGGGTTTACCTGTGTGGGATGGCCCATTACCCCAAGCACATATCGGAGGTGATAAACCAGTCTTATGGAGCCGCGGGTCGGGCCTTAACCCTCCTCTCCCATGATATCGTGACGGTTTCAGGCTCTGTTTGCGAGGTGGACGAGAAGAAGTGTATCGGCTGCGGGGCGTGTGTCTCGGCCTGCACCTATGGGGCTGTAGAGTTTCGTGAGACCCGGCAGGGAAAAAAGGCGGTGGTGAATCCTGTGATCTGTAAAGGAGACGGCTTGTGTAACGCCAAGTGCCCTACAGGGGCTATCTCCCTGAAACACTTTACCGATGAAGAGCTCTTGAGCCAGATCGATGCAGCCGTTTTCGAGGAAGAGGTCATTCAAGGCATGGATGCAGCCGTGGGAGACGCGTAGGGGCGAGAAGGCTGGAAAAACCCGTAGGGTGGGCCACATTACCCATAAGGAGTTCAAAAGGAATGAGCACAGGGCATAAGTTCAGGCCGAAAATACTGGGTTTTGTATGCCACTGGTGAGCATACGGCGCCGCTGACATGGCTGGAGTTTCCAGACTGCAATATAGAACTGAAAGCAGACTTATTCGTGTCATGTGTTCCGGTCGGGTGGACCTGGAATTCGTATTGAGGGCGTTCCTGAACGGAGTGGACGGGGTTTTTATCGGCGGCTGCCGTCTGGGCGAGTGTAATTATATTACCCATGGAAATTACCATGCCCTCAATATGGTGCTTTTGTGTAAAAAAATCCTACAGCATATAGGCCTGAATCCGGAGAGGCTGAGAATCGAATTCATGTCTTCGGGTGAGGGTCAGATCCTTGCCGAAGTCCTTAATGATTTCGGCAAAGGGGTGGAAGACCTTGGCCCCCTGGGCAACGGGGAAGAAATCGGCGGGGATGAGCTCAAGTCCAAACTGGAAGAAGTGAGAAAACTGATCCCCTATATCAAGATCGTGACCCGGGAGAAACTGGAGACACGTCTTGAGAACACAGAACAATATGAGGGCCTCTTTACCAGTGATGAGGTAGAGAGGCTGTTCAGTGAGGTGGTTTCTTATTATATCGATCCGGATAAGTGCCAGGCCTGTATGATTTGCCGCAGGAGATGCCCTGTAGAGGCCATTGAAGGGGGCAAGAACCGCATCCATGTCATTGACCAGGATAAATGTATAAAATGCGGAACCTGTTATGAAGCTTGCCCGCCTCGTTTCGGTGCGGTCCAGAAGATCACCGGGGAGCCCGCCCCGCCTCCCATTCCCGACGAGGAAAGAACCATAGCCAGAGAGAGCAAAAGAGGGTGAAGACAGGCCCTTGTGCGGTCCGAAAGAGAAAGGATGCCCCATGAACCAGAGCACCATTAAGATCAGAGTCATGAAGGCGGACGATTTTGACGCGGTGGTTGCCATTGATAAGAAGATCCTGAAGGCTTCGCGACCGGAATACTATGAAGTAAAATTTGAGAAGCTTTTTAGGTCAAGAGATTATCTGCCCGCCTCCCTTGTGGCGGAGACAGAGGAGGGAACCGTGGCGGGCTTTGTCATGGGAGAAATCTATATGGGGGAATATGGTATTTTCCAGGAAGAAGCCAGGCTGGATACCATCGGCGTTGATCCTGACCACCAGCATAAGGGTATTGGCGGGCGGTTGATCAATGAATTCATGGATCACATGAAGAGTGTGGGCGTTCAAAAAATAAACACCCTGGTGGACTGGAATGATTCCAGGCTGATTCATTTCTTTAGTGCAAACCATTTTATGCCGTCCAAGACCATCAACCTGGAACGAAGCCTCTAATGTAGAACTTCCCGTCCACCCTCAGGGGATTTCTTTGTAATGCCTTCTAAATGTCCACCGGACCATGATGGATACCAAAATATTACAGCCGGTTGAACTGATCCGGATGAACGGGGGGTGTGAGGGGATCACTGAACGCATCATCCGGGAGTCCGCCCTGAATCTTTACATTAACGGCAATCCTTACGCCACCGCCATGGTGCTGGCCGGCATGGAACGGGAATTTGCCGTGGGGCACCTGTACGGCCAGGGGATAATATCCGGGACGGCCGATATTTTGTCCATCACCGTGACCGGTCCAAAGATTGAGGTGGCCCTGGCCGGAGCGGATAAACCCCGCAGGGCTGTGGGACCGGTGCGTTCAGACCTGGTGGTCAACAGGAATGACGTTTTTACCTGTGTCAAGGCTATCCTCAAATCTGAGATTTTCGCAGAGACGGAGGCGGTGCATTCGGCCGGCATTTTTATGGAAGGGACAAAGGCCCTTGCCATTACCGAGGACCTGGGTCGCCACCACGCCCTGGATAAGGCCATTGGTGCGGCCCTGTTTCAAGGGAGCGATTTAACCAGGGCCATGGCTGCATCCACCGGCCGCCAGCCCGCCGAGATGATTTACAGGTGCCGCAACGCCGGCATCCCCATCATCGCCACCAAAGGTGTGCCCACCTCGCTGGCGGTGGTGCTGGCGAAGCAAAACGGCATCACCATCGCCGGGCTGGTCCGGGGGAAGTCCATGTACGTCTATTCACACCCGGAGCGGATCCAATGAATCCTCAAGGGTCATCCCTTAAAATACCCGGCCGGCGGCTCCAGAACGGACGGTTCTCGGAGGCAAAACCGGCCGTGGTCGTGGAGCAAGAGCTGCGCATCATTTTAAACGGCCGACCCCTCGCCACGGCATCCCTCATGCCGGGGATGGAAAAGGAATTCGTGACCGGCTATCTCTTCAGCCAGGGATTCATCAGGGCCCCCGAGGAGATTGTATCTCTAAACCTAGAGGGGGTGACGGCCGATGTGATACTCTCCCGTACGCCCCGTCCTCCCCTGACAACCACCTACCGCATCGTATCCGGGGGAGGGCGCAGCGCCTTCACGGATGATCACCTTTCGGAAGTCCGTTCAGACCTTCTATTGAAAAAGGAGGTGGTATTTGAGGCCATGAACCGGCTCTTTGATATTGCCTGCGTTTACAAGGACACAGAGGGGGCCCATGGAGGCGGTATATTCACACCGGCGGCCGAACCCGTTTTTATTGTTGAGGATATTGGACGGCATAACTGCCTGGACAAGGCCATCGGCTACGCCCTCCTCCATCACATTGATTGCAGCCGCCACTTGGTGGTCTCCACCGGTCGCATGGCCTCCGAAATGGTGTCGAAATTGTGCCGGGCGGGATTCCCGGTGGCCGCTACCAAGGCGGCCGTAACGGACAGGGGCAGGGAGACGGCCCTTGCCTGTGGCATGACCCTTATCGGCTTTGTCCGGGATACGGGCACCGTCATCCACACGGACATGGAGGTGCGGGTCATCAAGGACCCGGTGATGAAGATCTACACAGGTACGGAACGGATAACCTATTCATCCTAGCCCCCGATCCTTTCATTAGAATAGAGATGTTACAAAAAAGGACCTTCCACACAGAAGGGATAACGCGCAGAGGCTTCCTAAAGAAGGCGGGCAAGGCTGCACTCTGTGTTTGCCTTCCCCCTCTTTTGGGGGCCTGCAAGGGCGGGGAACAAGGTCTCTCCGTATCCAGGGGCCATGAGAATCTTGTGGTCATCTCCCGGTTTCGGGATTATGATCCGGCCGGGTACCAGGCGCTGAAGAGGACGGTTGGTGAAATGGTTGAAGCCACATATGAAAGAAGGCCCTTTTTCAGCCGTGGTGATCGCATTGCCATGAAGGTCAACCTGGTGTCTTCCCTGGATGCCCTGCAAAGACCGGCCACCGAAACCTATACCACCCATCCCCTGGTGGTCATGGCCCTGGTGGAGGTTTTCGGGGATCTGGGCGCCGGCGCTGTGGATATTGTGGAAGGCGCCACCTTCCCTTCAAATACAAAGGCGGTTTTTGCCTTCCTGGGATATGGTGATCTTTTTCCCTTGCTGGGGGGCGGTACCTTGATTGATTTGAATTCCCCTGATCCCTACAAGGATTTTGGTGAAATCCAGGTACAAGGCGGTCTTGTCTACCGTTCCATCAAGGTCAACCGAAGGCTCCTTGAAACAGACTGCCTGGTTTCCGTCTCTAAATTGAAATGCCACAGCACAGCAGGGGTCACCCTTTCAATGAAGAACCTGATCGGTCTTTTGCCCGTCCAAGTCTATGGCGCAAAGGGCACCGGTGCCCGCATCGAATTTGTTCATGGATCTGACCCATCCGTAAAGGTCCCCCATAATATTATTGACGTGGCTTCCATCTTTCCTTCAGATTTTTCCATGATCGACGGGATCACCGCCATGGACAGGGGGGAAGGCCCTTGGGTGGAGGGGCCGTCTTTTACCACCCCCGGCGTGCTCATCGCAGGCCTGAACCCGGTTGCCGTCGACAGTGTGGGGGCCTCAGTCATGGGGTTTGATCCCGGCGCAACCTATCCGAACTCCCCCTTTGTCAACGCCCTGAACCATCTCCGCCTGGCGTCGGAATATGGCCTGGGAAGCCACATTTTGGAGGATATGGAAATATTGGGTGAGACCATCCAGGATGTCCTCTATCCCTATGCCCCGCCCCTTTAAGCCCCTTTCTTCACGGCCTTTACCTCCACGACCACTTTGCCCCAGCCCCCGCAGGCGGGCCCCACGTCAAAACAGCCCGTTCGGTTGAAGATCACTTCGTTCGGGTCTCTGCCGTTCATGAGATTTTCAAAAAAGGCATTGACCACAAGGGCCAGATTGGGCAGCAGAAAGGAACAGATCCGCTCGGGGGATTCCCGGGTAAGGAGATTGCCCGTGGAATCAAAAAAGATCTTCTGTCCCGGGGTATGGCCGGAATGGCACCCCTTGGATTCGATCACCTCGGCCACAAGCCGGTACTGGGAGGCCGCCAAGGCATTGTCGAAGACCCTCTGGAATCTGGGGTTCTTCTCGATGGCCTGGAACTCGGAATCCTCAAGGCCAAGTCTCTTCTGAATGATCCTGATCATTTGCTCCCTTTCCACGATACCTCCTCCATAAACCTTTTCCTGTGGGCGTATTCCCCTTCACCCTCCAGGCAATACACCACATAAGGTGATTCTCCAATCAGTGTGAGCCGGGCAAGCTAGGCGGGCAAGGTCACCTTTTCCGGCACATGCCCCGGCTCGCGGACTTCGATCATGGCGATGGCCTCTTCAGGGCAGGTGACCGCGCACACCCCGCAGCCCATACACGCTTCCAGGTCCACATAAGCCGTGTCATCGCCCATGGAGATGGCCTCAAAATAACACCGGTCCACGCAGGTCTCACAGCCGGTGCACTCATCTGCGTCGATTTCAGCACGAAAACGGCTGGGGGCCACGACCCGGATGCCGTGCTTGATGTGTTCCGGGAGAAATTGACAGCAACACCCGCAGCAGTTACAGATCACGTGGTCCACGCTTCTCGAATTGAATGTGGTGTGAATCAGGCCCTCTTCTTCGACTCTGCGGCAGAGATCCAGGGCCTCTTCCTTGGTCAATCGCCTGCCCGTACCGCGGGCCATGGCGTATGAGGCGGCGTTGTTGACCTGGATGCAGGCCTCCAGGGTCTTGTCGCACTTATGGGCGGCCAGGCGGCAGGTGCATTTGGTAACCGCCAGTTCCCTGGCGTTGTTGATCAGGTCGGCCACATCCTCGAAGGCCAGGATCTGGCCCTGGGCCTGGAGGGTGATGCCCACAGGGATAATGCGCATGGCGGGCGGGGAGCCACTCTTCTCAAACGCCCTGGCCATGTCCGGCCATTCCTCCTCGGTCCACTCCTGCCACAGGTCCAGGAACTCCCGGGGCGCATCGGGCCAGAGGATGGTGGCATCGTGAAATTGGACCATGTCCCGGCCCATCCGGTATTGGGGTGGATCGTGCTTGAAGGAGGGAAAGACCAACCCCTTGACGAAGAGGGTCTGGATCATGTCCTCAACTTTCTCCCTGGAAAGACCCAGTTTTTCGGACAGGGTCGGTGCATCGGCGGGCAGACTCAGGAGCAGGTCTGCTTCCGTATGGTCGGCGATCATGGAAAAAAGCCGGGCAATGCGGTCAGAATATCCCATCCCGATCCGGGCGGCCAATTCCTTGTATCTTGGGTCCATATGATTGACTCCTTTTCTGAGGGCTTGTTTTGCGTGATTGAGTAGATCAGTTCATAAAGTTGCCTCCCCATGGTGCACAACCCAGGGACCAAGAGGAGACGCGTGTGTCAGTCGGTTTGATCATCACGGGCCTCCATACGGCGGATCAGCGTGCGGGCCTCATCGCCCTCGGGAATGGGCTTGCCGCTGTCCCGCCATTTTACGGCGGCCTTGAAGCCTTCGGCCTGGGCATAACGGCGAAACCACAGGCCCTCAGGGTTGTGGCGGGTAATGCCGTCAAAGACGGTGGCCATCATCTGGCTTTGCTCCAGACCCATGGTCAGCATCACCTGGTTGACCACCATCTTGTGCATGGCCAGGTGGCTGCGCGGGACGCCGGCGATCCGGCTTGCCAGTCTCATGGCGGCCGGTTCCAGTTCGTCCACGGGCACCGCCATATTGGCCAGGCCCCATTCAGCGGCTGTCTTGCCGTCAATGGTATCCCCGGTGAACATAAGCTGCTTGGCGCGGGTAGGGCCCAGGCGGTAGGTCCACATGGCGGGGGTGGGGCATCCCCACACGCGGGTGGGCATATACCCGATACGTGCATCCTCGGCCATCACCAGGAGGTCACAGCTCAGGGCGATATCGCTCCCCCCGGCCACGGCGTGGCCGTGTACCTTGGCCATGGTGGGTTTGGGGCTCTTCCACAGGCTCATGAAGTCCTCGGTGTTGCGTTTCATGTAGGCATAGTCCACCATGGGGTCCCAGGGCGTTCCCTCCTGCTGGCAGGGGTGGTCTGTCCTGCCTTGGCCGAAAATGGTTAAATCGTATCCGCCGCAAAAACCCTTGCCCGCGCCCTCCACGACAATCACATGGACCTCGTCTTCGGCATTGGCCCACTCCACGGCGGCGCGAATCTCCCGGGGGGTGTCTTCGTTGATGGCATTCAGCCTCTCAGGCCGGTTGAGCAAAAGCCGGGCAATGCGGGGGTTGGCTGGGTCCTTGTCAATGCGTAGGGTGGTGTAACCGGGCATCACAAATCTCCTTTAACTGCACCCACAACAAGATAGCGGATTTTATAGCTTTCGAAAATTCTCAACAGTTCTCTGAAGTCTGGGCTCGTTAGCATTTTTACCTCGAACTAAAAAATAATCCCTGACCATTTCCCATACTGCCTCAAATATGGCAAGGTCCCCTTGGGATTGCCAGAAGCGAATGTCGAATGAACGCCTATCATCCACTATACGCTGATAGTTTTCCTCAATTTCTCTCATACCCTCTCCTAATACTTAGAGCCCAATGGACTGGGATCCCGAACGGCCTATCGCAAAAGATATCTGGTTCCTGGATGGGAACCGCACCCGTGCCCGGAACCGATTTATGGATGGGCACGCAATAGACTATGATATTGAAATGGAAAAGACAAGGCCGCCTCCCAAACAGGGTGAAATATGCCTTGAGCATTGACAGCCCCCAAGGAATTCAGTAAGTTTTTTCTCGGTATTAGGGCCTTTGTCGTCATTTTTGTAACCAAGCTTGATGTCTGGCCGGACCTAACCCCCTTGATTTATTGTGAATACATGTCCATTCCCTGGGGTGGAAATCCGGGCACTGAAGCCAGGACATTTTTCAGGCACCGACCGGACTGGTCGGAAACTGCCTTTGCCGCCCACATATCGCTGAGAAGCCCATGGTGATCCAGGAATTCTCTGTCTCAGTCATGAAGAAACGGTTCAGCCTGTTTTTGTTACGGTTTCAACCTTATCAAACCGCAACCTGCCCTCCCTTCTCTTTATCCCGCTGTCCAATGTGCAAGGCCGGGTTATTTCCGGACGCCTGACTCAAGCGCTCCATTTGGGCTGGATGGGAGTGTTCGCACATCCCTTCCCCGAATAGTTTTTTTAATCTGGAGGTAAAACTTTAGGTTATTCCAGTGCTTGTGAGGATCATGATCTGTTTTCATAGAGCTAAAATGATACATTAGGAGATCCCATGACGGAAAACCGAGACCCCACCTATGAGGAATTAAAACGTCGCCTGGATAGGGCGGAATCCACCCTCCGGGCCATCCGTCACGGCGAGATCGACACCATCATGGGCGAGCATGAACC
>CAZNLL010000125.1:0-10712 GCA_964573885.1 uncultured Desulfobacteraceae bacterium
GCCTCACTCGGCGCTCCTCCCGCACACAACAGGGGGATCTGCGATGCGGCGCCTTGCATCTAACACCTTGCTGGTGCCCAGGGAACGCCCAGAATCATTTATTATCATTGTCTATGGAGAATTATGACGGTGGATTTTCGTGGATTGGGGCGGCTTGACACCCCCCTCTTGGTCGCCTAACATGATGTTTTTCCATGAGCCCTGTCTTTGAGGGAATGACAGGAACCGACAGATAACAAGGAGGTCACCATGGGTTTGGATGCGGGAGCTTTCAGGGATGTCGATCCAGGGGAGAGGGTCCTTATGGGTCCGGGTCCGAGTGATGTGCCGGCACGGGTGCTTCAGGCCATGTCGGCGCCTTGTATCGGCCATTTAGATCCCACCTTTCTCTCCATTATGGATGAAACCCAGCAGTTGCTTCGATTTCTTTTCAAGACCGAGAATGCCCTGACCATTCCCGTCTCAGGGACAGGCAGCGCAGGCATGGAGACCTGTTTTGTCAACCTGGTGGAACCGGGTGACCAAGTGGTGGTGTGCGTCAACGGGGTGTTCGGCACCCGTATGTGCGATATTGTGAACCGGCTGGGGGCCAAGCTCATCAGGGTGGACGGCGAATGGGGCCGGGCCATGGATCCGGGGGATGTAAAAAAGGCCCTGCAGGGTAAGGCCCCCAAGCTCCTTGCCGTGGTCCACGGGGAAACCTCCACCGGTGTGAAACAGCCCCTGGAAGAGATCGCCGCCATGGCCAGTGAGGCGGGGGCCCTCCTTCTGGTGGATATGGTCACCTCCCTGGGAGGGATAGAGGTGGGCCTGGATGCATTGGGGGTGGACGCGGCATACAGCGGGACCCAGAAGTGCCTGTCCTGCCCGCCGGGCCTTTCCCCCGTCTCTTTGAGCGCCAAGGCCATGGAGGCCCTTGAAAGACGGTCGGGACCGGTTCCCAGCTGGTACCTGGATATGAGCATGGTGGGAAGCTACTGGGGGGCCGAAAGGAAATACCATCACACCGCCCCCATCAACATGATTTATGCCCTGAGGGAGGCCCTGCGCCTCATCGCCGAGGAGGGACTTGAGGCCCGGTTTGAAAGACATGCCTTGAACCACCGGGCCCTGGTGGCGGGGGTGGAGGCCATGGGCCTGAGCATGCTCGTTCCTTCAGAGGAGCGTCTGCCCATGTTGAATGCCGTGAACATCCCTCAAGGGGCCGACGATCTCAAGGTCCGGTCCACCCTCTTAAAGGACTACGGCATCGAGATTGGGGGCGGGCTGGGAGAATTCGCAGGCAAGGTCTGGCGGGTGGGACTCATGGGCCATTCTTCCCGCAGAAAGAACGTGTATCTCTTCCTGTCGGCCCTTGAGTCGGTGCTCAGGGCCCAGGGTGTGGCCGTGAATGGAGGGGCCCTGGAGGCGGCCGCCGCCGTGTATGGCGAGGCCTGAGCCGCCAAGGACCGGAAGGGCTTCATCCCTAAGCGGTCATGAACGGAGAGGTCCATGGACCGAGAACAACTCATTGCGCGGTTTCAAGCCATTGTGGGGGAGCCCTTTGTC
The DNA here is from genome assembly GCA_964573885.1 of uncultured Desulfobacteraceae bacterium. Taxonomy (GTDB): domain Bacteria; phylum Desulfobacterota; class DSM-4660; order Desulfatiglandales; family Desulfatiglandaceae; genus CAZNLL01. Next base: position 1,549 of record CAZNLL010000125.1, read on the forward strand.
CTCTCCTCAGAGATGGATCTGACCCTTTACGGGTACGACGCCTCTCAGGTGAAGAGCAAGGCGGACGTGGTGGTCCTCCCCGGGTGTACGGAAGAGGTCTCAAAGGTGGTGGCCCTGGCCCATGAAGAAGGGATTCCGGTGATCGCCCGGGGTTCCGGGACCAACCTGAGCGGCGGTACGGTCCCGGTTCAGGGAGGCGTGGTGGTCCATCTCTCCCGCATGAACAGGGTCCTGGAGGTGGATGTCCCCAACCTTACCGTGACGGTGGAGCCGGGGGTGATCACCCTCGACCTCCAGGAACGTCTGCTGAAGCAAGGCCTTGTTTATGCCCCGGACCCTGCAAGCCAGAAGGTCTCCACCCTGGGGGGCAATGTGGCGGAAAATTCAGGGGGGCCCCACTGTCTCAAATACGGGGTCACCACCAACCACGTCCTGGGGGTGGAGGTGGTCCTTTATGACGGGACGGTCCTGTGGACGGGTGGGAAATGCCTGGATAAAACAGGGTATGATCTGACCGGGATCATGGTGGGGAGCGAGGGGACCCTGGGAATCGTCACCAAGATGATTCTAAGGCTGCTTCGTGCCCCTGAGGCGGTCAAGACCTTCCTGGCCATATACGATACCATCGAGGATGCGGGGAACACGGTCTCCGCCATTATTGCCGAGGGCATTGTCCCAGCCACCCTGGAAATGATGGACCATGTGGTGATGAAGGCCGTGGAAGAATCCGTTCATGCCGGCTACCCCCTGGATGCGGCGGCGGTGCTCATTATTGAACTGGACGGAATCGCCGACGGAATGGACCGTCTGGGCGAGAAGATTTTGGAGATCTGCAAGGCCCACCAGGTGAGAGAGGTGCAGGTGGCCAAGGACGATGCGGAGCGGGCCAGGCTCTGGGCCGGGAGAAAGGGGGCCTTTGGGGCGGTCACCCGCCTGAGGCCCAGTTACATGGTGTGCGACGGGACGGTCCCTCGGACCCGATTGCCCGAGGTCCTGGGACGGGTCCTGGAAACGGGCAAGAAATATGGGCTGATCATAGGCAATGTGTTCCACGCCGGGGACGGCAATCTCCATCCCCTCATCCTCTTTGACGACAGGGATGAGGAGGAATTCGAGCGGGTCCAGAAAGCCTCCAGTGAGATCTTAAAGATATGCGCCGACGCAGGCGGGACCATTAGCGGAGAACACGGCATCGGCCTGGAAAAGCTCAAGGAGATGTCCTTTATCTTTTCCGAGGCGGACCTAAGGGCCATGAAGCAGGTCAAAGCGGCCTTTGATCCCCGGTGCATCCTAAACCCGGGCAAGGTGGTGCCTTAGGGCCTTAAGTTACATACAGGCAGGAGTAGACAGGTGACAGGGAATGCCGGGCTAATCCAGCACATGGTGGGCTCAGAATATGTGAATGAGGACGCAGAGACCCTCTCTCTTTACGCCGTGGACGGCATGACGCCCAGCATGGTGGTCTTCCCCGGAACCACGCAGGATGTCGCCCGGGTCGTTCAGTGGGCGGCCGGGGAGGGCATGGCCGTCATGCCCTGGGGGAGCGGATCCAAGGGCTCCTTGGGCCATGTCCCGGAGCGCCTGGACATGGTGATCTCTATGAGCCGGCTCAACAGGATCATAGATGTGGATACGGCCAATCTCACGGTCACCGTTGAGGCGGGCGTGAGGTTCAGGGATGTCCAGGCCGGTCTCGCCGGGCAGGAGAACCGGTGCTACCTCCCCTTTTTGGAGGGGGGGCGGATGGCCGGCCAGCCTAAATGTTCTGAACGGGATCACAAAGGCTGTTTTGTCCCCATGTCTCCTCCATACACGGACTCGGCCACCTTCGGGGGGATCCTGGCCGCCAATTCCACCGGCCCCACGCGGCTTCTTTATGGCAGCCCCAGAGACCTGCTCCTGGGCATCCGCTATGTAACCCCGGCCGGGGATATTGTGGGCGTGGGCGGGAAGACCGTCAAGAACGTGTCCGGATATGATATGTGTAAGCTCATGATCGGGTCTCTGGGCACCCTTGGCGTCCTGTGCGAGCTCACCCTCCGGCTCCTTCCCTTGCCCGAAAGCATGGAAACCTGCCTGGCCACCTTTAAAGACAGGGCCCAGGCCTGTGGTCTTGTGAAAGGCATCCTGGGATCCTGTCTCCTCCCTGCGGCCGTGGAGATTTTAAACCCCCAGGCCTGCCAATACCTGTCGGTCCCCGGTGCCGATACCATGGAGGAGGGGGAATATTCAGTGGCCGTGGCCCTTGAAGGGATTGAGGAGTCTGTGGTGCGCATGTCCCGGGATCTCCACGGCCTGGCCTTGAAATCGGGGGGCCGGGACTGGACCTATCTGGAGGAGGAGCAGGATCGGCGCTTGTGGCAGGATTACAGTAACCTTCCCTCCCGGCTGCACGGGGCCTATCCGGACCTCCTCTCCCTCAAGCTCCAGTATCCCCTCTCCCATGTAGAAGAGATCCTGGAGGGGGCGGAAGGACTGGCCCGGAAGAACCAACTCACCCAGGTCCTGCGGTCTCATGGAGGGAGCGGGGTGACCCTGATCCATCTCCTCCTGGACCCGGATCAAAGGGAGGAGGCCCGGGACCGGATTTGTGCAGGGGTGAATGAACTCCTGGAAAGGTGCCTGAGCCTCGGCGGAAACCTGGTGGTGGAAAGTGCCGGGCGTTCCTTAAAGGACCGGCTGCCAGTTTGGGGACGTGTGAAAGAAGACTTTCAGGTCATGAAGAGGATCAAAGAGGCCATGGACCCCAAGAGACTTTTTTCGCCCGGCCGATTTGTGGGAGGGATCTAGAAGGAAACACGGTTGCCCCTATGAACATTATCCAATTGCGAAAACTCTCCTATGACGAGGTGGCCAAGTGCAACCGGTGCGGGTTCTGTTTGCCCAGTTGCCCCATCTATAACATCCAAAGGGTGGAGTCGGCCTCTCCCCGGGGGCGCAACGCCATAACCCGGGCCGTTATCGAAGGCCGGCTGGCATGGAGCCCTGAGATTGAGAAGACCATTTTCAGTTGCCTGGGCTGTGGTGCGTGCACGGTGGCCTGCTTTCCCTCTGTGGAGACCAAAAAGGTGGTCTTCCAGGACCGGGCCTGTCTGGTGGGGGAGGGGTTGTACCCCGGGATCGCCGATCGGCTGGCAGGCTCCGTGGAGAAGAACCACAATATCTCAGACGAGGACAACGAAGAGCGCGGAGATTGGCGGGAATTGCTCAAGGACCTGCCCGGGGACGCCTTTGAAAAAGACCATGCCGAGGTGATCTATTTCGTGGGATGCGTCGCCTCCTTTTTCCCCATGGCCCAGAAGATCCCGGCAAGTATGGCCCAAATCCTGGAGAGGGCCGGGGTGGATTTCACCATCCTGGGCGGCGAGGAGTGGTGCTGCGGGTATCCCTTGGTCGGTGCGGGCATGCCGGACAGGGCTGAGGCCCTCATGGAGCACAACCTGGAAAAGGTGAGACAAACAGGGGCCGAAAAGGTGGTCTTCACGTGCCCGTCCTGCTATCATACCTGGAAGACCCTTTACCGTCCTGATGTCCAGGTGCTGTCTTCCGCTGAACTTCTGGCCCAGCTGATGGCAGAGAAACTGCTCCCCCTCAAAGAACTGAATGCCACGGTCACGTACCATGACCCCTGCGACCTGGGAAGAAACACCGGGGTATTTGAGGCCCCGAGACAGGTGATCAAGGCCATCCCCGGGATACGCTTTCAAGAACTACCCAACAACAGGCAGCTGTCCCTGTGCTGTGGCGGGGGAGGGAACCTGGAAATGGTGGATCCGGAGCTCTCCGGACAGGTGGCCCAGATGAAATTGGATGAGATCCAGGGGACGGGTGCGGACATGGTGGTGTCTTCTTGCCAGCAATGCCTGAGAACCATCGCCACCAGGGCGCGGCGCCAGAATATGGATTTGGTGGTCAAGGACCTGACCGAACTGGTGGTGGAGGCCATGGCCTTGGAGTAGGACCCATTTTTGTCGGAGTCCGCACAATAGGCCGGTTGGTTCATTAACCCAAAGCAAAGGGAGGGAGAAAATGCTGAGGCCCGGGAAAAGCTATGATGCGGTGCGCAAGGGATTCCGCTGGGAGATACCTGAATATTACAACATCGGTGTGGACATCTGTGACAAGTGGGCCCACCAGAGGTATCGCCTGGCCTTGATCTATGAGGGCGGGGAGGGACAGGGCCGCCACTATACCTTTTGGGATCTGAAGCGGTTGTCCAATCGGTTGGCCAATGGATTGGAGGCCCATGGTATCAGCCAGGGGGACCGGGTGGGGATCCTCCTTCCCCAGTGCCCTGAAACCGCCCTGTCTCATATCGCCGTCTACAAGATCGGGGGCATCGCCATCCCCCTTTTCACCCTTTTTGGGACGGATGCCCTGGAGTACCGACTCTCCAACAGCGGGGCCAGGGGTATTGTCACGGACGGGGACAATCTCCACAAGGTCCTGGAGATCTGGGAGCGGCTTCCTGATCTCCAGGTGGTGATTGTCACCCGGGGCGAGGCCCCGGACAAGGTCCTGGATTTTTGGCCATTGGTCGACAAGGGGTCCCCCCGGTTCGAGCCCATTAAGTCCAGGGCGAATGACCCGGCCCTCATCGTCTACACCTCAGGCACCACAGGCCCCCCAAAAGGGGCGCTCCATGCCCACCGCACCCTCCTGGGACATCTGCCGGGGGTGGAATTTCCCCACAATTTTTTCCCCAAAGAGGATGACCTCTTTTGGACCCCTGCCGACTGGGCATGGATCGGCGGCCTCATTGATGTGCTCTTCCCCAGCTGGCACCACGGTATTCCCGTGGTGGCGTACCGGGCCAAAAAATTTGATCCGGAAGAGGCCTTCTATCTCCTGGCAAAGTACGGCATCCGCAATTCCTTTATGCCTCCCACGGCGCTCAAGATGATGCGCCAGGTCCGTGACCCCCGAAGCCGTCATGACTATGCCATGCGCTCCATCGCAAGCGGCGGGGAGACCCTGGGCGAGGAGCTCCTGGACTGGGGCAGAGAGGTGATGGGCCTGACCATTAACGAGTTCTACGGCCAGACGGAAGTCAACGTGGTGGTGGGCTGCTGTGCCGAGATCATGGAAACCAGACCCGGATCCATGGGACGGGCCGTTCCCGGGCACAGGGTGGAGGTGGTGGATGGATCAGGAACCGTGCTTCCCCCCGGCACGGTGGGAGAGGTGGCCATACAACGGCCCGATCCGGTGATGTTTCTGGAGTACTGGAGAAATCCTGAAGCCACCGAGGAGAAATACATCCAGGACTGGTGCCTCACCGGCGACCTGGCCAAAAAGGATGAAGACGGCTATTTGTGGTTTGTGGGCCGTAAGGACGATCTGATCACCAGTGCGGGATACCGCATCGGGCCCGCGGAGATTGAGGACTGTCTCATGAAACACCCCTCTGTCTCCATGGTGGCCGTGGTGGGGAGCCCGGACGACTTCCGGACAGAGGTGGTCAAGGCCTTTATTGTTCCCAAACCCGGTGTGACCCCGGACAAGGCCCTGGAGGAGGATATCAAGGGTTTTGTCAAGCATCGCCTGGCCGCCCACGAATATCCCCGGGAAATCGAATTCATGGCGGAACTGCCCATGACCGCCACGGGCAAGATCATGCGAAAGGACCTGAAGAAACTGGAAATAGAGCGGAAGGGAAAGGCCGCCGGCCAAAGCGCATGATCCGGCCCCTTTCCCCTCCGCCTTAAAAAAAATGGAGGGCTACTTGGGCTCAAAGGCCAGGTAGGTCTTTGGAATGCCTTCCTCGTCCCGGTGGAGATATTTGACTTTCAAGGGCATTCCCACCTGGATGGTCTCGGGCTTGAGGGTATCCACACCCTCGATGCGGGCGTCCACCCTGGCCCCTTCTTCCAAGTCAACCACCCCGGAACAATAAGGGTTCTTGCGGTTGAATCCCTCTGCGATCATAAAGGGGGGACCCACCGAGATACAGGTGAAGGCGCCCAGTTTGCCTTCCCCTTTGAGTTCCACCCACTCCATGTCCGAAGAATAACAATGGATGCAAATGGGCCGTGGCGGCACAAAGAGGGCGTTGCAGGCCTTGCACCGGGAGCCCATGAGTTTTTCTTCGTTTAAGAACTGTTCGTACGAGATGTCGCTAAACGGCCTTTGTTCCATGGCGCTATCTCCTTTCCAGTATGGTGAAGGTGCAGGTTCCGCCGGTGCCGCCCAGGTTGTGGGCCGCCCCGATGCGCAGGTCCTTTTTGGGCACCTGCCGCTCCCCGGCCTTGCCGCGAAGCTGGGTCCAGACCTCATAGAGCTGGGAAATGCCCGTGGCCCCTACGGGATGGCCCTTGCACTTGAGGCCGCCTGATGTGTTAACGGGCATGGGTCCGTCCAGCCGGGTGGCCCCGTCTGCCACCGCCTTAAAGCCTTCCCCGGCCTTAAAAAACCCCAGGTCCTCAATATGAATCATTTCCGCGATGGAAAAGCAGTCATGAACCTCCGAGAACTGGATGTCCTTGGGTGTAAGCCCTGACATGCCGTAGGCCTCCTGCGCGGCATAGCGGGTGGCCTCGAAATAGGTCAGGTCATCACAGGCATGTAACCCCCTGCCGCTTCCCTGGCCGAGTCCAATCACGTACAGGGGATCATCCGTGAACTTCTTGGCTATTTCTTCGGCCACCAGCACCATGCAGCTTGCGCCGTCGCTGATGGGACAGCAGTCATAGAGATGCATGGGCCAGGCCACCGGGGGATTGGCCCGGGGGTCGGAGAGAAACGCCTTCTCATCTTCCCACTCGGGTATGGGTTGGCCTTTCTTTTCGGCACTCTTTTGTTTGGCCTTCATCATGTCGGCAATGGAAAACGGGAACTGGGCCTTTGGATTCAGTGGGGCATTGCTGTGGCTCTTTATGGTGATGTTCATGAGATGCTCACGGCCCGCCCCGTATTTGGAGAAGTAGGCCGTTGCCAGGGCCCCGAATACCCCGGGAAAGGTAAAACCCACCCTCCCCTCGTAGGGGACTGTTGCCAGGGCCAGGCCTTCGGCCACTTCTTCGGTGGTCCGCTTGGACATCTCCTCTACACCGCCCACCAGGACCATGTCATAGAAGCCGGAGGCAATGGCGAATACGCCCTCCCTGAAGGCGAGGGCGCTGGAAGCGCATGCCCCTTCCGTCCGGGTGGCGGGTTTGGGGGCCATGCCCACCAGGTCGGACATGAGGGGACCCCAATGGGACTGGTGGATGAAGAAGTCATTGGAAAAGTTCCCTAGATACATGGCGTCAATGTCCCTTGGATCCAGGCCTTTATCCACGGAATCGAGCATTTCCTTGAAGGCCTCCGCAAAGAGGTCTTTTGAGTCCTTGTCCCGGAACATCCCGAATTTGGACATCCCCGCACCGACCAGGGCGACGCCTCTACCAAGTTTTCTCTTTTTCTGCATGTTGTCCCTCCTCTAAAAAGGCATAAAGATTGTCTGCAGGGTGGTTCCTGCGTTCTTCGTGCTCCCGGTATTTGGCCCTCAACGCCCTTTTCAAGATTTTGTCATCGTTGTTTTTGGGGCGTTCACCACAAAATCCACGGATTTGGGCCTTTGGGCTAGGGCCGGGCGTCGATGCTTTCTCGAAGCTCCCTTTCAAATTCTTTGAAAAAGGTGTGCTTTTCCTTCCAGTCTGCACCAAACCGCCTGTTGAAGTGGCCGCCCAGTTTATCAAACACCTTTTTCCAGATAGGCTTGCCCTCTCCCAGGACCACCTCTTCCAGGAATCCCTTGAGCTCGGACGTTTTCTCTTTGGGGAGGAAAAAGGCGGCGCCCAGTTCTATGGATTTTTTTATGGACTCAGGAGACATGGCGTGGGCCGTGAACATGACTGTAGGAAATCCCCTGGCCACGGAGTTCTTGAGGAGCTCAAAGCCGTTAACCCCCATAATATCCAGTATGACGATGTCATAGGTGTAACTTTGGAGCCGCTGGAGGGCCGCGTCATAATTGTCGGCCTTATGGACGAGGCACATGTCCAGCTCTTCGGCCACGGCCTCAAGTACGTCGGGTTCATCATCAACGACCAGGACCACCTTCCCCTTTAAAGGGCTTTCGGAATCCATGGTTCTTGTCAATCTCCTTGGGTTCTATTCTGATTTGAAAGGCTATGTGTCTGTTATAATAAAATACAGTCCTTTGTCAATTGGAGTCCTGAATCCGCCGCTTTTCCGGAGACCTCGGTCACGCGTGTTTTAGAGAAAAAAAGGCAAATGATTCAAGGGATGGATTGGCTTTTAAGGGGATGAAAAAAAATAAGGCAGAGCCGGTGAAGGCTCTGCCTGTTATGGGTTGTGTTATTGTATGGACCGGCCGAAAGAGGCAAGTCAAAGGCTCAGGTTTGAATCACAGGTGGACCATCCAACAGGGCCGTCAAAAAGGGGTTTTCCTCCGGTCGTGTTACCGGTGTTCTTGGCTGGTCTTACCTCCTGGTTTTCTCCTCGAGCGGGAAAAGGCCCGCTTCTTTAGCTCCGCCACGCGCCGGTCAAATCTCCTCTGGTCATCTCGAAGGATGTCCTGCATCTCGTGGATATTGATTGTGCCTTTTTCCATGATTTTCTCCGTAGAAACCATTTCTCATCTGAAGGCCCCTGTCTTTGCAAGGGCTTATACAGATTATCGGCACAAGGCGGCGCTTTCTTGAGCGATAAAAGGCATGCATCTTATGTGCCACAGGGGTCCTAAATGCTATGTTATTGATTTATATATCATTTACATGAAATAAGGCAAGGGAGGGTGCCGGTGTGAGGTCCCTGGTGCCCCCCCAGGGCCACACTCTTTATGGCAAAAAAAACATAGCCCCCTGCGGTGGGGCCGATCCCGGGGAATGATGGTTTTACACAATTTGAAAGTGATATTTTCAAATTGACACAAGCCCTTTCAGGTGCTATGAATCACTCATGATTCCACGCACCCTTTCCAAGAGGCTCACCGAACTGGCAGGACCCTTCCCCGTGGTCTTTCTGACCGGGCCAAGGCAGTCGGGAAAAACCACCCTTGCCCGGGCCACCTTTCCTGGATTCAAGTACCTATCGCTGGAAGACCTTCAGAACCGGGAGGAGGCAAAGGAAGATCCCCGAGGTTTTCTCCGCCGCCTGGAACGCAGAGGCGGTGTTGTTCTGGATGAAATTCAAAGGGCACCCGACCTCTTTTCCTATTT
>CAZNLL010000126.1:0-10684 GCA_964573885.1 uncultured Desulfobacteraceae bacterium
CATGATTCTTTATCGAGAATTTTGATCGTGGATTTAGGCTGGGGGTTAAAGTCCTTCTGCTTTTTCTTCTTTCTGTGTTTCCAGGTCAGGCAGCATCATGACCATGGCGGTGACAAACCAGAAGGGTTCCATGATCCGGACAATAATAAAGGTGTTTGCCCCGATGCCATGAAAGAGAAGCCCCACAAACCCGGCCACAAAGCCCATGGTGAGGCCCCGGTCCAGGGGTTCGGAGGCCTGCTTCAGCTTTTGCCGGGAGATCCTGAATATTCGGATCATCAATAAAGAAAAGGCAAAGAATCCAAGTGCCCCGGTTTCAATGAGGACCCGGAAATACTGGGCGTCCACAAAGGCATAGCCCGTGACGCCATAGCCGAAGACAGGATGCTTGATCCAGTCCCTGGCCACATTTTTCCAGCTCTCGATCCTTGCCGTGGTGGAGGTATCCAGGGCCACGCCGCCTATCTCCAGACCCCGGTCTTTTTCCTCAAAAAAGGTATAGGCCACCCGCTCCTTTGCGGGTTTCGGGGCCAGAAAGGGCAAGGCCACCGCCACAAAAAGGATGGTCAAAAGCACCCATTGCCTCTTCTCCGACAACCACACAAAGGAGAGGGTGGCCGGGATCAGGGCCAGGTAAGAACTCCGGGACTGGGTATAGAGCAAGGGAACGGCAAAGACAAGGATCAATAAACCGTAGAGCACCTTGGCCCGGGGTGAAACGGCGGTAAGGAAGAGGCCCGTGGTAATACACATCATAAAAACCAGGTAACCGCCAAAGGTGTTTGGCTCCCCTCCTTCTCCTTCAAAGGGGGCCGAGACCCTGCCCCCTTCGGGAATCTGGGCCATCCCAATGATGGAGACGATTACACAGGTGATGAGGAGGGCCCACAGATAGGACCGGACCTGCTTCTTCTCATGGAGGTGGTTGGCCACCATAAAGTAGATGAGGACATATTCAAAATACTTGAGCACATAAAAAATGCCTGTTTTGAACTGGACCTTCCCAAAAATGGTCCCCAACAGGGTGGATAAGAGGCAGGCGATGATGTAATAGGCGATGGGCTTGTTCAAGGGGGTCTCCAGAAAAAACCCCAGTTCCTTGTTAATGGCCATTTTTGCGAGCCAGCTAAAGCCTACGATGAGGATGACAAAGTCATCCACCCTCAGGGTCACCCCGCGGCCCAGGGAGGCCCCTCCGGTGGTCCCCACAATGAATTCGGGGCTCAGGAGCATGGAAAAGATGAGGAGATAGAGGGCGATCTCTGTGCTGGCCAGGCATACGATAAGAAAGATGATGCCCCCCCCAAAGGCAAAAGTCTGCAAAGTGGTCAGCCTGGGCATCATGTAGGCAAAGGCGATGGCGGTGAATAGGACAAGGAGAAGCGGAATGAGAAGCTGTATGCTGGTTTGACCGGAGGCCTGTTTCACCGAAAACCTCCTGCCTCAACGGGACGCCGGTTTGCAGTCTATCCCGGCTTCTTTGAAATCACGGGCCAGATTTTGTGCGGCCCTCTTTGTCACAAAGGCCCCCACAAGCAAGCGATAACCGCTTTTAGGATCTCCCAGGATATAGGGGGAATAGTCGGGATCTTTAAATCGCTTCATCAGGGCGGTGAGCTTTTCAGGGGATGATCCCCGGCCGAGTTCAACCGTGTAGGCCGTTTTAAGGACACGGTCCGCCTCTACGTCGTGTTTTTCCTTAAAGGCCTTGGCCTCGGCCATTGTAGAAAAGTGCCCCACAAAGACCCGGAACCAGGTCCCCTTTTGACCCAAGTTGACCTTGACCCAGTAAGGATTCAACCCTTTTTCCCTGAGGGCCTCTACTGCCTCTTTGACCTGAGCCAGGGTTTTGTATGAGCCGGCACGGAGGGAATAAGGCTGGTTTATGGGTGGAGCCTGGGTGATAGTAGTGGTGTCCTTCAGCGTTTCGGCTTCGGCCGCCGGAGCGATAGCCGTTTTCTTTTCAGGAGGCGGTGTTGGCTTTTTCTCAGGCAAGACCTGTCGGGGAGGGGTTGAAGGAACCGCTGCCCTGGTGGACGGTGGAGCCGAGTCTTTCTCAGACAAGGCCTCTGCGGCGGGTTTTAAGGGCGCCGGTGCCTTGGAGGCCAGCGGTGCCGGTTTTTCCTCCGGGGCTGAAGGCTTTGTGGGGACTTTTTTGATAGGCCTGATGGTTTTGGTCTCCCTTGGAGGCTCCCTTTGCTCTGTGGGCCCGAGTAATCCTCTGGCCTTATAAAGGTAAGCGTCTATGGGCACAATACCCAATTGCCACAGCACGCCTATAGTCAGAAAGCCCAGCGCGATCAGGGCCAGAGGAAGCCTTAAAGAACTCCCCTTCTTTTTCTGGAGCGCTTTACCCGGATGCTTGTCCTGCCCATGGGGGTTTTCCCGTGAGATGGGCGTCTTTTCCTTGGCCCTTTTTTTGTCAAAATAGGCGAGGACCCCGGTTTTGGCTTTTTTCACCTTTTTCTTGGTGCCGTCTTTACCGTAAGAGTAATAGGACTTGTAGTATTTAAAATCGTGGAAGTCGGGACTTACCTCCGCCTTCATGCCATTCAGCACCACCCCCAGGATGTTACACTTGACCTGCCTGAGCTGGACTGTGGATCGTTTTAGCAAACCCTTGGATACACTCCCCACCCGATAGACCAGGAGCATTGCATCCACCTTGGTCCCCAGGATGGTGGGGTCTGTGGTGGAGAGGATGGGGGGGGTATCAAAAATGACCAGGTCATATTCCTGTTTCACCTCTGAAATGAATTCCACCAGCCGCTTGGAGTCAATCAATTCCGAGGGGTTGGGGGGGATGGTGCCGCTCGTGAGGATGTGGAGATTATCCAGGCCCGGGGTGGCCATGACGTCATTGAGGTCCATTTTTCCCACGATGATATCGGTAATGGTCTTGATCACATCCCGCCACGAGTAATTCCCGAGCAACACATCCGTGAGCCCCGGGGTGCTTTCAATGCCAAAGGCGTTGGCCACCCTTGGCTTTCTAAGGTCGGACTCCACCAGCAGGGTCTTCATCCCGGACTGGGCCATGGTAATGGCCAGGTTGGTGGCAACAATGGATTTTCCTTCCTGGGGTGAGGCACTGGTGATCGCCAAGGTCTTGAGTTTTTTCTCCACATCATGAAACTGGATATTGGTCCGGAGGGCCCTGAAGCTCTCGGCCACCATGGACTGGGGCACAAAATGGGAAACAAGGCGCATCCTCCGCCTGAAAGGGGACAGCCGCTGTTCTTTGCCCTCCTTGTCCTGCATTTTTTCTAAGATATTCTTGATCTCGCCATGGGGGATGACCCCCAGCACATCGGTCCCCAGAGTCTTTTCCACATCCTCAATGGCCCCGAGAGAGGTATCGAAGGTCTCGGCAATAAAGGCCACCACCATGCCCAGGATCAGGCCGATGATGGAGCCCATGGCCCCGGTGGCTTCTGTCTGGGGGGGGTTGATGGGGCTTGTGGGCAGAAAGGCGGGCCTCACAATGGTGACTTCCTCGGGTTTTTCAGCCTCTTTGATAGAAGCCTCCTGGCTTTTCCGCTCCAAGAGGGCGGTCATATCGTCGTAAGAAGCAACCTTTCGCTTGAGGCGGTCATATTCGAGCTTTTTTTCCATCAGATCGCCCGTCTTTTTTTCCACTGACCCCAGTTCCTGTTTCAGGTCCGCCTTCTTTTTATCAATCCCTTCGAGCTGGAGCTGGACTGTAATGGCCATTTTTTTGGAGGATTCGATGATCTTGCGGTGCAGGGCGATTACTTCAGGATGTTTGGGCGTATAGTCTTTAAGGAGGGAATCCCTTTTGAGCAGGAGTTCTACCAGGGTATCATACGCGCCCTGGTACTGTTTGTTGGCAAACGGGGAATAGAGATCATCCCCTGAACCGGTGGGGTTGTCAATAAATCGCTTGAGCTTTTTCGCCAGGACACTCAGGCCCGCTTCGGCCTCTTCCAGTTCCCGGATCCGATCTTTGATCTCCTTGACCCTTAAGAGCAGGTTCTCGCTCTGGAGGTCAATGGCCACCAGTTGATTTTTTTGGGTGAACCGGTTGAACTCATCTTCCGCCTCACGGAGTTTCGTGCTGACCTTTCGGAGTTCCTCGGAGATATAGCTCAGGGCCTCTTTGGTCTGCTTGTTGAGTTCCTGGATGTGCATGTCCTTGTAAGTGAGGGCGATGGTATTGGCGAGCATCTGGGCAAAAACCGGATCCGGATCCGTGACAGAGATGTTGATGATGTTGGTGTAACTCTCCCTGGAGACCTGGACCTTGGACTGGAGGTTGTCCACCACCGCCGCCACCTGGGGGCCCATGGGTTTGCCCTCTTGGATGGCCCCCTTGGGAATCTTGCCCAGTTTTTCGGCCACCCGCTGGAGCACGGCATAGCTCCTGAGTAAAGAGATCTGGGTCTGGAGGTCATCCCCGGAGGACCAGGTGAGGGTCCGGGCGTAAAGGCCTTCCACGGTGGTGTCCTTCTCGAACTTGATGCTGCATACCGAGGTATACAAGGGGGTGGGGGCCCGGAGGATGGCGAAAAAGGTGCTGAAAGCACCCAGGACAATGGCAATAAGGAGGACCGTGAATTTTCGCTTTTTTAGGATCCGCCAGTATTCCCGGAGATTTACATCATACTGTGCCAAGTCAGCAACTCCCTTTTCCCGCTACCCGTGCCATATACACCCGTACCCCTAGTCATGGTGCAACCGGTCCACATGGAGATATTTCCGCAATGAATAGGCGCTCTCGAATTTTTCGGGATAAAAGAGAAAATCGAGCAAGGGGGTGGTATTGGAGATCCATTCGTTGATGTCACCGATGAGCATGCGGGGGACATAGACCAGGTCACCGTTTTTGAGGGTCACATTCTGGCTCAGGTCGGCCTTTCTCAACAGGGCCTTCACATCAGCCATGAGCACTTCCGGTTTTTGGCCGGGCTCATACCCCCTGACCACCAGGGTGTTTTCTTCTTTGGCGAGCTGTGTATAGCTGCCGGCCAGGGACAGGGCGGAGAGCAAATCCTGAGCGTCCCTGAGGGGGTAGATGCCCTGGTTATTGACCTCTCCCATGATGTAGACCCGGCCTCCCCGCTGGTCCGCGTAAGCGGGCAGTTCAGGGATATCCACCACGTCCCCCGCATCGATGATGACGTCCAGGCTTGCGTCTCCTTTTTCGATGATGTCGTAGAGGTTGATGGTGTATGTCTTGCCCCGCCGGGTAAGCTTGGTATTCTTAATATCTCCATCCTCTGTATACCCGCCGGCCTGGCTGATGAGGTCTATGATGGTGGTTTTGCCTTTAAGCTGGATTTTCCCGCTCATGGCCTGACCGTACGTCCCTGACCTGAGGGAGGCGAGTTCCCCCATGACCATGGCGCTCTTGCTGTTGAATTCCTTGACCAGTATATTGATCCGGGGGTTCCTGATATACTGGGCCAGGCTCTTTGTAAGGGCGTCGTCTATTTCACTGGGGGTCAATCCGGCAACTCCCAGGTTGTCCACAAAGGAGAAGGAGATCTTCCCCCGGCTGTTGACGGTCACCGTTTCCGTATTGACCTTGTCCCCTACGTGGCTGCTGATTTCCAGGACATCCAGGGGGCCCACCCGGTACTCGGGCACACCTTCAATTTCTTTGAAGACCTTGTTCTCTTTAATACTGCTTAGCCTGGCCAGGGTTTCCTTTTTTTCCTTGTCAACCGCCTTTCTGGCTTTTAGCTGGGCCATGGTGGGGGCCACATCCTTTACAGGTGTCCCTTTGACGGCCACGCTGGAGTAACAGGCCTGAAGTGTCAGGGCCGTGAGCATGGCCAGAAGCAGGACAAAAGATTGAAGCCATACTCGGAAATGATTGTCGCCCGATTTCATCCTAAATGATCCTTGTTTTCTTTGTATTTAACATCGGGTAAGGGTACCTGCTCTTCGGTTCCGTTTCTCCACGTTCTGTGATTTTAGCATAGTTTGCTGTTTTTAGAAGAGCCTCTTTGTGCTCAGGGGAGTTCTCTCTCATCGATCGTATCTACAATGTGGAGGAGAGGGGATTCAGATAAACGGATGATTTTCGGCTTTTCCATCTTTTGCCCCTGGCCGTCGTAGAGGAGCTCAATGGTGGGCCGCAGGGGCTGGCTCTTTTCGGTCTTGAGCACCCTTCCGATGGAGCGGTTGTTGAGCCTTACATGGGTGTTGACCGGGAACAGGGAAATCTGGTTCAAGAACTCCTTGACCACCCGGGGCGGAAATTTTCCTTTCCCCACCTCGATAATGGACTTTACCGCCTCGCTCTGGATGAACCGGTTGCGGTAAGGCCGGTTCCTGATCATGGCCATGTAAGTGTCCATGAGCCCTATGATGGAGGCGAGTTCAGAGATCTCCTCTTTTTTGAGCCCCTTGGGATAGCCCGAGCCATCCGACCTTTCGTGGACCTGAGAGGCCACCTCTGCCAGCCAATCAAAGGCCGATCCCATCTGTCTCAGGATTTGAGCGCTCACCTCGGGGTGTCTTCTGATCTCCCCGATCTCATCCGGGTCCAGGATGCCCTCTTTTTTAAGGATGTAATCAGGTATCTTATACATGCCCACGTTCTCGAGAAACGCGGCAAGTCCCAATTTCAAAAGCTTTTTGGTGTCGTATTTCAGGCCTTTACCCACCTTCAGGCTGCCCAGGGTCACACAAATGGTGTGGGTGAAAAGGTCATGCTTTTCGGGAATTGAAAGGGCATAATCGAAAAGGGGATCAATAAAATCGTCTTCTATAATGTGATGAAGGGAGGAGAGGATGGGCGAGTGCACAATGCCCCTGTTCTCCTTGACCCTTTGTCGAATATCTGCGATCCTCTCCAGGAGCTCCTTATAATAGACCTTGGCCTTTTCACCGCTCCTGTCCGAGGGGAAGCCCTGGGATTCTTCCTCCGGCTCCTTCTCCTTGGGTTTCAATATCTGAGATTCGCTCAGCCAGAGTTTTCCAGGGGGTGTAGGCTTTTTGGATGGAGCTTTCTCTCTTTCCTTAAGCCCCGTTCCAATAATGTCAGAAAACCGCACCATCCTCTATGATATCCTTGATAATCTGGGAATTGATCATGTCCCTTTTCTCGCCGAACCCGATCAGCAGGGCCAGATCCGAGATATTGTTAATGCTTCTCGGCAGTCCGTAAGAGTGTTTGTACACGAGTTCAACCGCCTCCTGGCTGAAAACGTTCTTGGCGGCCCCCGCTTTTTTCTGTCGGAAGAGGATATAACTGGCGGTTTCTTTGAGATCAAAGGGCCTCAAAAAGTAAGTGATGGCGATCCTCTGCTCAAGTTGCCTGATCTTTTTGATATTTTCAATCAATTCCGGCTGGCCCAGGAGAAAAATGGTGATCAAAAAGCGATTGGAGAGCTGAAAATTAAGGAGAAGCCTTATTTCCTCCAGGGTGGCCTGGCTGAGTAACTGGGCCTCATCCACGATGAGGAGGGTTTCTTTTCCCTCATTCATGTTGTTGGTGAGCCGGTTGTTGAGGCGTTGTAGAATTTCAACCTTGGTCTCCGGAACGTCGGTGATGCGGAACTTATAAAGGATGTCTTTCAGGAACTCCATGGGTTCCAGGCACGGATTGGATATGAGGGCTACATCGAAATTGTCTTCAGAAAGTCTCTCAAGAAAAACCTTGCTCAGGGTGGTTTTTCCGCAGCCGATCTCTCCGGACAAAAGGGCGCACCCCTTACGCATTTCCACCGCATAGATGAGGCGAGTGAGTCCCTCTTCATGGGGCTTGGAGAGGTAGAAAAAGGTGGGATCCGGAACGTTGTCAAAAGGAAAACGCTTGAACCCCCAGTATTCTAAATACATAACTTAGAAATCCATTATTGATTATGGTTATACTAAAATCTATTAATTTTAATCACCTAGAGCCATAATTGCAAGCCAAAAATTCCCTTATAGGGCGATCCGATCATACTTCTAAAACCTATAAGAAATGCCGTTAAGCACCACATCCCGTGACTCGCCTATTCAGAAGGCATTCAGTTTGCACAAAAAGGCCGACTTCTTTTCAAAATCACCCAACCCATGATAGCAGTCCGCGATGAACTGGAGCGCCTGTTTTGTGTGTTGAAAGGGTAAAAAATGGGAGAGGGCCTCTTCATATTTCCCCAGGTTCATGTAGCTGACGCCCAGGCACATGTGAAGGGGTTCGCTTTCAGGGAAACAGCTCAGGCCTTCTAAGAGGATGGCGATGGAATCCTGGTGGGCCCCCCTTTTTTGCTTGATCACACCCAGGCCCAGAAAGGCCCGGTGATCCGGGTGATAGTCAAGGGCCCGCTTGTAGAGACCCTCCGCCACCTGGTCTTTTTCCGGTATGAGGTCTATGCCCGCATAATCGCCATGGCTGAAGGTCATGGCAAGTCTTGAAAAAAAATCCGAATGCAGGGCATAAAATTCCGGGTTTTCAACCAGGTGGATGTCCGCTGCAAATTGGGGGAGGTGCCTATAATAGTCCCTCCGGAGGGTGTGCCCAAAGGCCAGGATCATCTCCCGGGTAAGGGAGGGATCCGTTTCAAAGTACATGATGTCTTCTATGCGGTTGAGCCAGATATCATCCGTGACGCCGGCCCTTTTTTTGAAATCTTCATAAAGGGCGGTCCCGGGGAAGATATCCAGGATGTAAAAGATGATGCTTAGGGGTTTGATCCTGTGGATCAGCCTCAGGGTCTCTTGGATGGTGTCGTCGTTTTCTCCCGGGCAGCCATAAATGAAATAGGCCCGGGCCAGGATCCCGTATTTAACGGTAAGGCGGAAGGCCCTTTCTATATCCTGGGACCTGGTCTGTTTATTCAGGATTCTTCTTATCTTGGAGGACCCGCTCTCCACGCCGTAGCTTATCTGGATACAACCGGCCCTTCTCATCCAGAGGAGGATTTCTTCATTCACAGGGTTGACCCTGGAGATGGCCGCCCATGTAATCTTGAGGCCTCTTTCCAGGATTTTTTTACAGATCTCAATGACCCGGCGCCTGTTGAGGGTAAAGGTGTCATCGGAGAAGAAAAAAAAGGTGATACCCTGCCTGTAAAGGCGTTCCAGTTGTTCAACAAAGTAGTCGGCCGAGTGGAACCGGACCCTGTGCCCCCAAAACCTAGGTGACCCGCAAAAGGTGCAGTTTCCCGGGCATCCCCGGCTGGAGGAGACATGCTGGTACACAAAAAATCTGGCGGGATTGGGCAGCCCGTCCAGGTCCCGGATCAGGTCGCGTTTTCCCGTGCTGAAAACCTCGACCCCTCTTCTGAAGGCAAGCCCCTTGATATGCTCAATATTCTCGTGGTCTTCTCGATCAAGGCACCTGACCAAATCCAGAAGCGCATACTCCCCTTCCCCCTGAATGACGAAGTCGATCTCTTTGAAACGGCCGAGGAGATGGTCCCATAAGAAGGTGGCCCCCACCCCGCCGAAGACGGTTTTTACCTCAGGGCAGACCTCCTTGGCCAGCCGGGCCATCTCGATGCCGCCCCAGCGATTCGCGTGGACGATGGAAAAGCCGATGACATCCGGCCGCTTCTCAAAAAAAAGATCCTTGATCTTTTGGGGGGCCTTTCCCCCGTCATGGCAGTTCAGGATTTCAACGTCGTAGAGGTTTTCTTTTAAGAGGGCCCCCACGTAATAAACGCCAATGGGGACGAAAGTGGCGTCGTCCCCATAAGGCCTGTCTTCAAGGCAGTAGGGGTATATGAGCAGGATCTTCATGGCATTTTCTCTCTCTATACAAAAAAGAAGTGCTTTGTCAAACAGGTTAACCCACAATTTACCTTGTCCTGGCGCCATGGTATTTGGTAGTCAATTAAAGTTATTATAAAGCCTGGAACTGTGCTTAGAAAGGGGGCCGTGACCATGGTAGGAACAAAGGACTTTCCAAACTTCAGTAAATCCTCTAGGTATCGCACCGCTTACCCGGATGTGGGCTTCGGCCTGACCCTGGTCACGGGGTGTCAAAACCCGATCAACCCCCCAGGATTTGATCAATACAAGCGGAAACAGCTTCGTAAGATGAGAAAAAGGGAGACCCTGGCGGAGATCACCCGGCGGATCCAGATCTATGATGCGTCCTTTCAGGGCTTCGGGCATGAATGCCCCTTGCCCAAACACCTCAAGAGGACCGTCCACAGCGGATTTCCCAGATACAATCTCATGGTGGACGCCCATTTTATGGCCGAGATGTGCGGGGGGATCCTGGTGGCGGTAACGGACTGGGATGCCTTTGAAGGGGGGCTTACCCTGGACCTGGCCGAGGAAGGGGAGGTGTGTCACGGCATGGGCGGGCGGGAGTTCCTGACCAAAGAAGGGGAGATTGTGCTGAGAGATCAAAAAGAGATTGTGTGTGTCCTCTGTCAGGGAGCGGATGAAAAGACCCGCGTCCGGGAAGAGACCTCCAATGTGCTTTTTTATGCCTATGCCGTGCCCGGCATTGAATCCTCCTGTCTTGACACGGGCCTGAAGGTTGCCGCCGAGGCCATGGAGACCTTTGGCAGGGGAACCGTGGAAGGGATCGAAAGTTTTTAGATTGACCCCGTAGTTGAAGAAAAGGCGCTTAAAAATCCGGCATCTTGCCTTCTAGGGCTTGAAATGCCGCTCATGGCCTTCGGTCGCTTCTCTCGTTCGACGCCGTATTGTTTATACGCCTCACTCGGCGCTCCTCCCGCACACAACAGGGGGATCTGCGATGCGGCGCCTT
>CAZNLL010000127.1:0-2193 GCA_964573885.1 uncultured Desulfobacteraceae bacterium
CGATGTGTGCGGCATTGCCGGTTGCTCCAAGTTTCGAGTTTCCCCGCCCTGCGGGATCTTCGACAAGTTTCCAGTTTCCAGTTTCCAATTCACCATTCGACGACTCGACACTCTATCATGGGGAAGGTGTCAAAGGTCGAGGGGAGGGGCGGGAGATTGCCCATCCCTCGACCCCGTATTATTAGGCCGGCGCCGCCCCGGCAGCCGCCTGTTCCGCACCCGGCGGCGCCGGTGGAGGGGAGCCGGTTTCAAGCTCCTGTTTCTCGAGGTCGGCCTCCCGGGCTCCACTCGTTTTCTGGACAATATCCATCTCATTGGCCGTGAGCACTTTGTCGATGTCCAGGATCATCAGGAACTTGTCGTCCTGCTTGCCCATGCCCTTGATGAACTCGTTGTCGATCTTGATCCCCAGCTTGGGCGGGGGCGAGATCTGTCCCGGCTCGATGGCGATGACCTCTTTGACCGAGTCGGCCAGGGCCCCCATGTGGGTCATTTCACCGTCGAGCATGATTTCCACGATGACGATGCAGGTGTCCACCGACTGCTCGATGGTCCCCATCCCGAGCTTGTAACGGAGGTCGATCACCGGCACGACATTGCCGCGCAGGTTGATCACCCCACGAAGGAACTCGGGCATCCGTGGCACCCTGGTGATGGTCAGGTAATCCAGGACCTCCCGCACCTTGCCGATATTGAGGGCAAAGACCTCATCGTCCAGGGTGAAGGTGAGGTACTGGTCTATATCGTCCGTTCTTTCAGGCATTTGTTCCTCACTCATAATAAAACCTCCCTTATTTAGATACTGGAAACTTGATACTGGATACTGGATAGTGATCAGTCAAGTAGGTGAATCGTCGAGCCGTTAACTTGCCGACGCGTGGCCTCATGCTTCACTACCCGACAACTCGACCATTTGACCATCAGTTTCAAACTCCAAGTTTCCAGTTTCCAGTTTCAGACTCCAAGTTTCCAGTTTCCAGTTTCAAGTTTCGAATTAATAGCGTTCAAACTCGCCGTCCTCGGCATCCTCCATTTCCAGGGCCACGCCTTTGGACGGGGCCTCCTTTGCGCCGAAATCGACCCGCGTGACCGGGTTTGCCTTCTTTTTCTCCGGTGAAGGGGCGGCGGCACTCTTTTTCGATGCGGCGGTTTGTCTTTGTGACGGCCCCCGGGAATGCGCCCTGTCGATCTTGAAAAAGGCAGCGGATTCCCGGAGCTGTTCGGCCTGCCCGGCCAACTCCTCGCTGGTGGAGGACATCTCCTCGGTGGCGGACGCATTCTGCTGGGAGACCTGGTCAAGCTGCTGGACCGCCTTGGTGACCTGCTGGATCCCGTCGGCCTGCTCGGCGCTGGAGGCGTTGATCTCCTGGACCAGCTCCGCGGTCTTCTGGATCCCGGGCACGATCTCTTCGATGAGTTTGCCCGCTTTCTCCGCGATCTCGACGCTGGTGCCTGAAAGGCCCCCGATCTCCTTGGCAGCGGTCTGGCTTCGTTCGGCCAGTTTCCTCACTTCGGCCGCGACGACCGCAAAGCCCTTGCCCGCGTCCCCGGCCCTGGCCGCCTCAATGGCCGCGTTGAGGGCCAGCATGTTGGTCTGCCGGGCGATCTCCTCGATGATGCCGATCTTCTCGGCGATGTCCTTCATGGCCTTGACCGTGTCGGCCACGGACTTCCCGCCTTCCTGGGCGTCCCTGGCCGCCTTTTCCGACATGGAGGCCGTCTCCTTGGCATTGTCCGCGTTCTGCTGCACCGTGGAGTTCATCTCCTCCATGGAGCTCGAGACCTCCTCCACGTTGGACGACGCCTCGGTGGCCCCCTGGCTCATCTGCTCGGAGCTTGAGCTGATCTGCTGGCTTCCGGAGGCCACCTGTTCCGCGGCCTCCTGCACATCGCCGGCGATCCCGGTCAGGTCTTCCACCATTCTCTCAAGGGCCATCATGAGCTCATCCTGCTCGGAGCGCTTCTCCACCCGAACCATCAGGTTCCCGCCCGCGATCTCCTGGGCCAGTTTGGTGACCTCGTTCATGGCCTTGATGAGAACATTGAGATTGTTTTTAATCTCATTGAAATCGCCCTTGTACTCGTCCGTGATCTCCTCGGGGATATCACCCTTTGAGATGCGATCCACATACTCGGCCGCCACGTTCAACGGCCCGATCACCGCGTCCAGGGTATCGTTCACGCCCTGGACGA
>CAZNLL010000127.1:2293-10678 GCA_964573885.1 uncultured Desulfobacteraceae bacterium
CTTCGGGAATGTCCCCCTTGGAAATCCGGTCCACGTATTCGGCCGCCACGTTCAAGGGGCCGATAACGGCATCCAGGGTGTCGTTCACCCCCTGGATGATACGCCGGTAGTTGCCCTCAAATTTTTCCACGTCGGCCCGGGTATCCAGCTTGCCTTCCATTGCGGCCTCGGCCAGCTCCAGGACCCCGTCCGTGACCCCCATCTCCTTGCTGATGTCGAGCACATACTCCAGGCCGCCGATGATGTTGCCATCCCCATCTTTCATAGGGGCCCCCGTGTAGCGGATAGGGAGTTCGCCGCCCGGCAGCTTCGCTAACGTGTCGTTGGTGAAGACCCCGTCCTGTTCCATGGCCTTTTTCACCTGGCAGTCAGGGGTCTTGCAATGCTCGGTATTGAACAGGCTGAAACACTTCTCGCCTTCGCATTCGGCGGGCGTCTTGCCCACGGCCTTGGCCCCGGCCGGGTTCATGAACTGGACATTGAACTCCTTGTCCACCACCATGACCGGCGTGGGGATCTCGTTCAGGAAATCCACCTTTTTCCGGGCGTCGTCCATGGCCTTTTTGGTCTCTGTGATGTCGAGCACATACTCCAGGGCACCGGTGATGGCGCCGTCGGCATCCTTGATGGGCGCGCCCGTGTACTGGATGGGCAGGTTGACGCCGCCCGGGTCCACCACGGTCTCGCCGCCGAAGACCCCGTCCTGGTCCATGGCCCGGGCGCAGCGGCACTCCGGGGTCCGGCAGTGGGTGGTCTTGAACAGGTCGTAGCACTTCATGCCCACGACCTCATCGGCGGTTTTGCCCACCGCATCCGCGCCCGAGGGATTCATGTATGTCACGGTAAAATCCTTGTCGATGGTCATGACCGGGGTGGGGATGAGATCGAGCATCCCGGCCTTGACCTGAGCCTCTGCCAGGGCCTCTCTGCACTTTGCCAGATCATTCGCCGAGCCGTTTTGGGCTTGCGATTTTCCGGCCCCGTTGGGTTCTTTCTTGCCATTGGCCATTGTTCTTCCTCCATTTAATTTTTGGTTTGATTTTGGTTCGGTTTATCAACCCTTTCTGCCTTGACCCGCTTTTTCTCCTATCCCCTTTGCCTGAAACCACCTCCTTTCATTCGCTCCCCGGACCCCTGAACCGTCTTTATCATAGACATACCGACCTCCTCCGGCATTCACGAAGCCCATCTTTACCCAGAACCCGACTGCGGTATAGCGCACCCGGTCCGCGATGATCCGATGAAAAGAGGCCTTGAAGGTGTCTATGGTTTTCCGGGCATACCCGTTTCCCTCGAATTCCGGAAAGATGTTGATGGAAAAGATCGTCAGGGTGCCGCCTCCGAGGCGGGCCCTGATTTTCCCGATCCGGGTCCGGCATCTGTCGATGTTGATCCAGTCAAAACCGGAGGGCTGGACGGCCCGGTTGGTGAGCTTGAGTTTTAATTTATCCGGCATAAGATTTCCTTTGTTTGATGCTTGAAACTGGATACTTGAAACTTGAAACTGGATACTCGTTGACCACTCGACGACTCGACCCTTTCCACTCTTTTCCAATTTCGAGTTTCCAGTTTCAATTTTCCACTATCCGCCCTTCACACTCCTCAACGTGGTCCTCAGGAGACGGTTGCAACCGTTCAGCACCGGTTACCCGTGCCCCGGATACACCGCCCGGATATCCTCGCGCGCCAGCCCCTCCAGCGCCTTGACGAACAACGCCTCATAGGCCCCGCCGGTGGAACGGATGGCCACAGGCGTGTCCCCCGTGAAAAGGATGCCGTCCGCTCCACAGAAGAGGCATATGGAGTCGCTGCTGTGCCCCGGGGTGTGAAACACCCGGAACTCCCGGTCGCCCAGCCTCAGCATGTCGCCGTCTTTCAGAACACGGTCCACGCCTTCCAGGGACCTGGAAAAGGCACACACGGTCGGGGTGAAGGTCTTTCGAATGAGCGGCAAGACCCCGGCATGGTCATAGTGGCCGTGAGTCAGGACCACCTGATCCACCCGCCGCTTGCCCACCCCGGTCGAGATCTCCATGATCTTCTCGACAATGGAAGGGTCTCTTCCCACATCCACCAGGGTGTTCACATCGCCGATGACGTTCCATGTCCCGAGGATGAGGTAAACGTTGGAGGTGTACATACTGCTGCTTTTCGTAAGGTTGATGATCTTCATCGTGTTTATACTCGAAACTGGAAACTTGATACTCGAAACTTGATGCCCATTGCCGACTCCAGTTTCAAGTTTCAAGTTTCCTATATACCTGGGCATTGGCCACCACCCGCTCCCATAATCCCTCCACCTGGACCGGCATCTTCTGCGTCTGCTCGGTCACAAAGAAGCCGCCGCTCTCCAGTGCGTCATGAAACATGCGGATGACATCGACCCGCTCCGATTCCTTAAAATGTAAAAGTACATTCTTGCAGAGGATGAGCCCGAAATCCTTGCGGACGGGCGCCAGGGTGAGCAGATCGTGCTTCCGGTAGGAGACGCAATTGCGGATCTCCTTCGCAATTTCGAAATGCCCGGGTTTTCCGTTCTCCTTGAAATACCGTTCAAAGATATCCCCTGGGATCCTTTTGACCTGCTCTTCCGGGTAGATGCCTTCCCTGATGATGTCCCCGAAATGGCCGCTCTCGTCGATGTCCGTGGCATGGATCTTGACGTTCCGGAAGATCATGGGCCCCATGTTCTCCCGAAAGATGATGGCCAGGGAATAGGGCTCCGGCCCCATAGCGCAGCCCGCATCCCACACGTGGATGTATCTGCGCGTGCGAAGGGGGGGTAGGACATGCCGGCGGATCATGTCCAAAGTTTGAAGGTCTCTGAAAAAATAGGTGAAGGCCATTGTTTGATCCTTGATATTCGAAACTTGAAACTTGAAACTTGATACTTGAAACCGGAAGACAGATGGAGAACAACGGGGAGTGTCCCCTACCTCGTGCTCCTGATGAATGCATTCAGCTTAGGGCCGAGTTCATCTATTATTTTGATACCCGATGGTTCTGCGGACCTTTTCGGACCATTCATCAAAGGCATACCAGATGATATCAGAAAGTTCTTCGGCTAACTTGTATACGTCCATCTCATAAATCTCTTTCATTGCAAGGCACTCCAGTTTCAAGTTTCCATTTTCCCAGCCCCCCGGGATCTTAGACCAGTATCAAGTTTCCAGTTTCAAGTTTCCAGTTTCATTGCGCCCGCTCCTCCATCCCGGCAACCTCGGAGAGCCCGTTTACATCCAGGATCAGGGCCACGGTCCCGTCGGCCAGGATGGTGGCCCCGGAAAAGCCCTGCGCATCCTTGTAGGTTTTGCCCAGGTTCTTGATTACGGTCTGGTGCTCTCCGATGATCTGGTCCACCACGAAGCCGATGCGTTGCCCCTCCACTTCCGCGATCACGATCTGCTCGATGGGCGGCCTGCCGCCGTTGATCCCGAACAGTTTCCTGAGCGGGACATAGGGGACGATCTCCTCCCGGAGCTTCATGATGTGCCGGCCGTGCGCGTCCAGCGCATCTTTCCGGGACAGCTCCACGCACTCGTCCACGCTGCTGAGGGGAATCACGAAGTGCGTCTTTCCGACTTGCATGAGAAGACCGTCGATAATGGCCAGGGTCAAGGGCAGCTTCAGGGTGATGGTCGTTCCCGAGCCCTTTCGGGAGTCGATCTCGAGGGCGCCTCTGAGGGCCTCGATGGCCCGCTTCACCACGTCCATGCCCACGCCGCGGCCCGAGACATCCGTCACCGCCGCGGCCGTTGAAAACCCCGGCGCCAGTATCTGTGAAAAAATCTCGTTGTCCGCCGGCTCGGCATCCGGTGAAACCAGCCCCTTTTCCACCGCCTTGGAAAGAATGGCTTCCCGGTCGAGCCCTTTGCCGTCGTCCGAAATCCGGATCAGGACATGGGCCCCGGAGTGCTCGGCCGCCAGGTGCACGGTCCCCCGGCGCGGTTTTCCGGCCCCCTGCCTGACCTCCGGCGGTTCGATGCCGTGATCGATGCTGTTGCGGATGATGTGGACCAGCGGGTCGTTGAGCCGCTCGATCACGGTCTTGTCCAGCTCGGTCTCGCTGCCCTCGGTGGTGAGGGCCACATCCTTGCCCAGGTCATTGGAGAGATCGCGCACCAGGCGCTTGAATCTACTGAAGGTCGAGCCGATGGGCATCATGCGGATTCCCATGGTATTATCCCTCAGGTCGGCCGTGAGCCGCTCCACCTTTTCGGAGATCGACAGGAACTCCGGATCCTCCTGTGAGGCGGCCTTCTGGCTCAGGCTTGCCTGGACCGTGACCAGCTCGCCCACCAGGTCCACCAGCGTGTCAAGCTTGTCCGAAGCCACCCGTATGCTGGAGGATAGGACCTTATCCTTTCGTGACTGCCGTGCCTGTTTGACCAGCTGCTGTTCCGCCAGAGCGGATTCAATGACCCCTTCATCCGCAGCGCCGCCCTCCCTTAAGACGTCACCGATCCGCTTCTGGGCCCCGAGGGCCTCTCTGAGGTCTTCCGCGCCGACATCACCCCGCTCGACCAGAATTTCTCCCAGCCGCTTGTAGTCCGTATCCTCTTCCAGTATTCCCTCCTCGTCGATCACGTCGATCTTCAGCTCGCACTCATCCTCCACAAAGATGAAAACGTCCTTGATGGCGTTGACCCCGTCAGCCGTTGTGAGGATGACGTCCCAGTAGAGGCAGCAGGATTCGGGGTCCAGGTCCGCGAGCGAGGGAATACCGCCGGTCTGGGCTGTCACCTGGTGGGGCCCGAGGGCCCTGAGCTCATCCAGCAGGAGGATCGGGTTGGTGCCCGAGGCAAAGATGTCCGGAGCGGGCCGGAACCGGATGCGGTAGGTGACGGCTGTTTGTGGATCGCCGGCTGCGGGTTGCTCGTTGCCTGTTCCTGGTTCCTGTTTGCCGGTTTTGTCCGCATCCGGGAGCATTTTTCGGAAGGCCTGTAAAATATTTTGCTTAATCGTTTCGTCGGCCTGGTCCCCGTCCACCATGGTCCGGATCTGATCCCGGGCCGAGAGGGTCATGTCCACGAGTTCCCCGGTCACCGGGACCTTCCCTTCGCGCACCAGGTCGAACACCGTCTCGATCTCGTGGGTGAAGGCCGCGATGTCGTTAAACCCGAACATGGCCCCCGATCCCTTGATGGTGTGCATGGCCCTGAAAACCCGGCCTACCAGGTTCCGGTCATCCGGGGTTTCCTCCATCTCGAGCAATGCGGTTTCAAGCTCCGAGAGGAGCTCGTAGGCTTCTTCACGATATGCTTCCCTGTGTTTGTCCATCATAACATCTCCGGTGTTTGATACTTGATACTTGAAACTCGAAACTCGAAACTGGGAACAAGGGATAAGGGTCCAGTTTCGAGTTTCCAGTTTCCATCTATCCCAGCACCTTCTTCACCACCGCAACGAGCTGCTCCGGCTTAAATGGCTTGACAATCCATCCGGTAGCGCCGGCCGATTTTCCTTCCTGTTTCTTGGCGTCCTGGGATTCCGTGGTCAGCATCACGATGGGCATGAACTTGAACTGCTGTTGCGCCCGGACTTCCTTGATCAGCTCGATCCCGTCCATGTTGGGCATGTTCAGGTCGGTGATCAGCATGTGGACGCCAGCGCCGTTCAGCTTGTTCAAGGCATCCCGGCCGTCGACCGCCTCCACCACCTCATAGCCTGCGTCCTTCAACGTGAAACCCACCATCTGCCTGACGCTCGCGGAGTCATCCGCCGTCATGATCACTTTTGCCATAACCATAGCTCCCTTTCAAAAAGGCTCCTCCGACCTCAGGCCCGCACCCTGCAGGGCATCTAAAACAGGCTGAGGTGTATTTACGATATGGAGCGCCTTTTTCGCTTCGGCGGCGGTTTTCCGGGCCGCCCAAAGGAGTTGAAGTCCCGCCGTGTCGCATTCGGTGACGCCCTCCAAATCAAGCTCCAGGCCCGTGTCTTCCTCCAGGCAGGATAGAATTTCCCCCCGAAGGGCCGCCGCC
Source organism: uncultured Desulfobacteraceae bacterium (assembly GCA_964573885.1). Lineage (GTDB taxonomy): Bacteria > Desulfobacterota > DSM-4660 > Desulfatiglandales > Desulfatiglandaceae > CAZNLL01. Next base: position 8,278 of record CAZNLL010000127.1, read on the forward strand.
TCATAGATGGACAAGGCCCCTTCGATTCTTAAGGCGATGTTGCCATCCTTATCTTCCCGTGTGATAGCCATGCCAAATCCTCCATTAGTCGGTTTGAAACTTGAAACTGGAAATTGGAAAATGGAAGACAGATGGAGAACAAGGGGTAGTGTCCCCTACCTCGTGCTCCTGATGAACGCATTCAGCTTCGGGCCGAGTTCGTCTATTATTCTGATATCCGATGGTTTTCCGGACCTTTTCGGGCCATTCACCAAAGGAATGCCGGATGATATCAGACAAATCCTCAGACAACTTGAATACGTCCATCTCATAAATTTCTTTCATTGCAAGGCACTCCAGGTTCCAGTTTCAAGCCCCCCCGGGATCTTAGACCAGTTTCGAGTTTCCAGTTTCAAGTTTCAAAACAGCTCCACATTGTCCCCGAAATCATCCTTATCCCCGCTTATCCCCGCTTGTTTCCTCGGCCTCCGCCGCCCCGTCCCGACTGTCCCGGTTCTCTTCCGCTCCCGTATCCGAATCAAAGAGCTCCACATTGTCCCACTGTTCGCATGCTTCTGTTTCGGGACGGTCCGTAAACCCATCGACATCACCTTTGTCTTCAGCCTCTTTTTCCCGCACGGCCGGGCCATGAGAGTCCGGCTCGTCTTTACTGCCGGAAAAAGATGCTTTGTGGATCTCCCTTTCTCTGTCCATGGTGTAGCGCTTCAGGATTTCATCCACTTCATTTTGGCTCAGGCGACGGTTTTCAGAGGAAAACGGGGTCAACGCCATGGCCATTGCCTCAAGACGGTCGAGAGACCCTGTAAACCTTTCAGCCAGCAGGGGCAGAAAGTCGAGATCGGCCTTTGCCTTTGACACATCCGCCCTGATTTCATTTCCCCGCCTGTGGGCGGCAGCGGACGCTTGGATGAATCGATTGTGTACGCGGGTCATCTCCGCTACGGAATTTTCCAACGAGACCTCCGTTTCTGCGGCCGCGTACTGATCTCGGAGCCTGTTCGCAGCACCCGTGATCCGGTCGAGCAGTTCTTCCGCTTTATCCATGACAGCGGTGGACTGACCGGATGCGCGCCTGACCTCCTGGGCCAGCACTTCCAGGGCGGCCCCCCCTGAGGCCAGGTGAGCGGCCTTTACGATGGCGTTCAGCGCCATGAGGTGCGACTCGAAGCCGATTGCGTGAATGTCCTGAACAAGCCCGAAAACCCGGGTTGCCGCGTCTGAGGCCCGGGTTGCCGCATGTCGCACCGGCTCCATCAGGACCTCGCCCTTGCGGAGCACGCCATCGAGTTCATCGAAGGATGAGCGAAGCCTCTCGAAAGAATCGACACCCCTTTCCCGGCCGGTGTCCGGTTCAGCGTTTGCGCTGAGGACCCGGAGGTGGTTCAGGAGCGTGCTGAAATCTTTGATGATCTCTTCAAAGGAATGAACACACGTTTCGTAAACGCGGCCGATCTCATCGATGATTTCTTTAATCTGAGCCGCTTGCAGCCTGATGACAGGAAGGGCAAGGGGCAATTTTTGCCCTTCATCTTCAATCAGGAAGGCTTCCACATCGCCAAGGGCTTTGGTGATATGCGCCACCCGCTGGCTCATGCTGTCATGGAACTGAACGCCTACCACGAGATCGCCCACCTGGCGGGATACCTGCCCGGCATGTTCATTGGCCTGTTCCGCCACCTGGAGCGTGGACGCCATCAAAGCCTCGATCTCCCGGACGGCCTCCTGTACGATCCCGCCGGCATGTTGACCCATCCCTGTGATCTTCTCCAGCCCTTGGGAGATATCTCCGTACAGGGTCCGCACCGTGTCCAGGGCCTCTTTGAGGGCATCCTGCCCCCCCCGGGACACGGTCTTTATCTTTTTTGAGAGTTCGGCGGTATCCGACGCCACCACCGAAAAGAGCTCTTTTGATTCGTTTGACCGGGCGCTTTCGATGCCGATGTTCACGGCCAGAATACTGAGAAGCCGGCCGGTCTTTTCTACCTGGAAAAAGATTGTGAAAAGCGCATCCAGTTGTTCCTGCACCCTTTTGATTTGACTTGTTTTTTCGGATACGTCTTTCCGGCAGCCTTCGAGTCGGCCCAGGGAGGCCTCGGCAAGGCGGCGCATCAGGGAAAGGACCCCGTTCTTCTCCTGCCCGCCGATCAGGTCCACCGAATCCCGGACCTGCCGCGCCAATTCCATTGCATCGCCGTAGGCGGTCTGGAGTTGCTCTCCGATCCGCATAAATTCCGGTTCGACATCCTTGCATGCCCCTTCAAGCTCGCGGGCCAGCGCGGGCATTTTGCCCTGAACCGACGCTCCGAGCTTCCTGAGATCCGGCTTGACCGCTTTGCATGAAACGCCGGGATCATCGTCCTGAATCGGCATTTGCCTGTGAAACGCCCGACAGCGGCCGTTG
>CAZNLL010000128.1:0-10658 GCA_964573885.1 uncultured Desulfobacteraceae bacterium
AGATGGGTCAAGAAGTCCTCTTTCCCGGGCAGTTGCTCCCAGACTTGAGGGAGGAAGGTCGCCTGGTGATAGCCCTTCTTAATGATGACGCCATGGACGCCCGGTTGGATCTTCTTTAAAAGATCATCGGCACTGGAATAGGCCAGAGGCATGGGTCCGGTCAAAATGCTGATTTCGATGTGAACCCTCTTCCACTCTTCCTTGCTGAGAGGGGGGAATCTGGGATCCCGGAAGGCCGCGTTGATGGCGTTGACCTTGATCCCCTCAAGAAGCGATTCCTGGGGTACAATGTGTCCGATGCATCCCCGCAAATTACCCCCTATAGTAAGGGTGACAAAGGTTCCCCGCTTTTCTCGAAACACGGCCGGCAAATCCTCATCAGGATACGCTGGCGCCTGGGTGGAAAAAAGCTCGGCCTCGATGGTACTCCTTGCCACGCCCAAAAGGAAGTTGCCTTCACTTTGGCTTAGGCTTTGCGAATTCTTCATAGGCCTTTCCTCCTTCCCTTTTTCCTCGGCCGGAGGGAGAGCGCTTCGGGTCGGCCCTTTTTCCTTGTCATGAGACCAGCTGTTATAGGCCAGGGATCCCTGGGACACGAATAGGAAGGCGAGAACCAGACAGGATCCCATGAGAGACCAAAAGACATGATCTCCTCTCCCCTTCATCCCTTCCTATCCCTCCATCACGCAAGGTGACTCTCTTTTTTCCTGTCTTCACCCCGTTGTTGCAATCGCAGCGAGCTCCTAGACATATAACTGAAGTAAAAACAGCAAGTTATGTCATTTTACATCCAGGGTCTGGATATCACCATTGGTGAATTCCAGATTTCAAGCGTTAAAAGCGGCATTTGAAGTCATAGAAGGCGAAATGCCGAATCCTTAAGCGCCTTTTATGCAACAACGGGGTTCATATCCCAGAAGGAAGTTCGGGCAACCAACACGAGGGCTTTGGCCACATCATAGCTCAACAGGATAAAGTGTCAACCTGTAACAGCCGCCGATCTCCTCGATCATCATATACTACGGTTTACGCCCGAAGGCCCCCTTTGCCGAATATGAGAGAAAGCGCCCCCTCATAGATTTTTTGCCACTGCGTCTCCCCTGCAAAACTCTCCACATACACCTTGATCTTGGGTTCCGTGCCTGACGGTCTGACCGCAAACCAGGAACCGTCCTCCAGGATGGCTTTAACCCCGCCTATGGGAACGCCATTACCCGGGGCGGTCGTCACCACATGGGCAATCCTCTGCCCTGCCAAAGTCTCCCCTTTGATAGAATCCGGACTAACGCCCTTGAGCAGGGCCCGGTGTTCTTCCCTGAGGGGGCCGTCGGCCCGCCTGTAAAAAGGATCTCCATACTGAGGGGCCAGGATCTCCCTATAGATATCCGCCGGGCTTCTCCCGGTCTTTGCCAGAATTTCAGCCGCCAGTAGGGCCAAGGCAAAACCGTCCTTGTCCGTGGTCCAAACGGTCCCGTCCTTTCGCAAAAAGGAGGCCCCAGCGCTCTCTTCACCGCCAAAGGCCACTTCCCCCTTTAACAACCCCTGAACAAACCATTTAAACCCAACCGGGACCTCATAGAGATTTCTCCCCAGCCCCCTGACCACCCTGTCAATCATACTGCTGCTCACCAACGTCTTGCCTATGGCCAGTTCCTGTCTCCACTCAGGCCTGTTATTGAGGAGATACCAAATGGCCACCGACAAATAGTGATTGGGATTCATGAGTCCAGAGGTGCAGACAATCCCGTGCCGGTCAAAGTCCGGATCGTTCCCCCAGGCAATATCATATTTTTCCGCCAATGAAATCAGATTTGCCATGGCATAGGGAGAGGAACAGTCCATCCTTATCTCTCCATCGCCGTCAAGGGTCATAAAGGCAAAGCGAGGATCGATGCTGCTGTTAACAAGCTCCATATCCAATCCATACCTCTCCGCAAGGGGCCCCCAAAAATGGATGCCTGAGCCCCCCATGGGATCCGCCCCCATCTTGATTCCCGCCTTCCGGATCACCTCCATATCGATAACGTCGCCAAGGGAAGTGATAAAAGGGGTAATGAAGTCCCTTTCGTGGGTCGTGGCCGCCCGGCGGGCCTTTTGGTAGGGTATTCTTTTGACCTCAGACAGGTTTTCCATCAGGGTGTTTGCCCGGTCTTGGATCCACCCGGTCACATCTGTATCCGCGGGGCCTCCATGGGGGGGGTTGTACTTGAACCCCCCGTCCTGCGGAGGGTTGTGGGAGGGTGTGATCACCACACCGTCGGCAGTCCCCCCCTCTCCGCCCCGGTTGTGTTCTAAGATCAAATAGGAAATAACAGGGGTGGGCGTGTATTCATCCCTTTCGTGAATGACCACCTCCACCCCGTGGGCGGCAAAGACCTCCAGGCTGGTTCTGAAGGCAGGCTCCGAAAGGGCGTGAGTGTCAAATCCCAGGAAAAAAGGGCCCTTTATGTCCTTTGACGCCCGGTACTCGCAGATGGCACTGGCCGTAGCTGCGATGTGGCCTTCGTTAAAGGAGCCCTCAAAAGACGACCCTCTGTGCCCGGAGGTGCCGAAACTCACCGCGCTCCGGGCTTTGTCAGTATAATATGAGGAGACCAGCCTGGGAATGTTGATTAACATGGAACTCGGGGCGTTTTTGCCCGCCAGGTCATGAATAGCCATATCTCTTTTCCTTTCCCCTTTTCTGGTGACTGGGCCCGGACGCTCCCAGGGTTATCCAGGCTCTTCTTGACGATCATCCCTCTCTTGCCTATACTCACCCCATCTCGGCCTCAAGGGCTCGCCCTATAATCAAGGATAAGCATAACATCTTCCGGCGGCAAGGTAAAAAAGGAGTCCCATGGAAGGGCTTAAAAAAAGAAACCAAAAGGCAAGGCGAATCTTCAATATCTTGGATTCCCTCTACACCCATGAGAAAACAGCGCTTAAATACCGCTCCCCTTTCGCGTTGCTCATTGCAACCATCCTTTCGGCCCAGTGTACCGATAAGCAGGTCAATGTGGTCACGGAGAAGCTTTTTAGGAAATACCGCACGCCCGAGGACTACCTGAAGGCACCCATCAGCGAACTGGAACAAGATATCCGACCGACGGGGTTCTTCAAAAACAAGACCAAATCCATAAAGGGGTGTTGTCAGGGGCTGATCCAACTCTATGGGGGGGAGGTCCCCTCAACCATGGAGGAAATGCTCAAGCTGCCCGGAGTGGGCAGAAAAACCGCCAACTGCGTGCTGGGTGCGGCCTTTGACATCCCTGGTGTGGTGGTTGACACCCATGTGAAGAGATTGGCATTGCGGTTGGGGCTGACCGAGAACCAGGACCCGGACAAAATCGAGAAGGACGTGGAAGTACTCCTTCCCAAAGAGAAGTGGCGCCGTTTTTCAGACCTCCTCATCTATCACGGCAGGGAAGTGTGTAAGGCCAGGCGGCCTGATCATGAGGGTTGCCCCCTCTTCTCCTTGTGCCCGTCAAACGCCATTTGATCCAGGCCGATACAAGGGACTTTGCCAAACCGGGGCTATCCTGATGAACCCCTCAAAGGCCTAAAGGTCCGTGAATTCCGCCACCAGAAAGGTATGATCGGAGGGCTTTTGAAAGGCCCGGGCCTCGGTGTCGATCCACACCTTGGCGCATTTGTCCGCCAGGGGTCTCGTGGCCAGGATATAATCAATGCGCCATCCCATTTTCCGTTTCAGGGCGTTGGGAACCCGGTAATCCCAGAAGGTATAGTGCCCCTCTTCGGGCCGGTGTTTTCTGAAAAGATCCACCAATCCCCATTCCAAGAATTCCCGGAAAAGGGCCTGTTCTTCCGGGTGGAACCCCACCTCACCCTTCAAGCCTTCAGGGTCGTATACGTCGATCGGCTCCCGGGCCACATTAAAATCCCCCGCCAATAAAAGGGCCCCCTCCGGGTCATATTGGGCCTTTATATAGGTGAAAAGGTCCTTGATCCAGCGGAGCTTGTATTCAAATTTTTCCGTACCTGGAGCAAAACCCTGTGGCACATAGATATTGACCAAGGGAAGGGTATCGGCCCTCGCACTGATAAAACGCGCCTCTTCCCCTTCCTCCTCGTAAAGGTGGGTCCTGGCATCCTCCAAAGGGGCCTTACTGACAATGGCCACACCGTTGTAGGACTTCTGGCCCTTGAACAGGCTGTGATACTGCATTGATTCAAACTGTGATGCGGGGAAATCCTTGTCCTGGACCTTGGTTTCCTGAAGGAAGAGGAGATCCGGCCCTTCTCGTTCTAACCAGTCTAAAATAATAGGGAGCCTGGCCCGAATGGAGTTGGTGTTAAAGGTGGCGATTTTCATCATTTCACCGGGCTGCCCCTCTCTGTATCCCGATCCGGGACCAGGAGGTGCACGCCGGAGCCGTCTTCAGCGGCGAGCACCATGCCCTCTGATTCCACGCCCATGAGCTTGGTCGGTTCCAGGTTACAGAGGACCGCCACCTGCTTTCCAATCAGTTCCCCTGCCGAATAATACCCTATCAGTCCCGATACAATGGTCCTTTCCTCCCCGGTGTCCACTTGCAGCTTAAAGAGCTTCTTGGATCCGGCGATGGCCTCGGCCTCTTTAATGGTACCGATCCGGAGGTCCAGATCTTGAAATCTCCCGAGCGAAATCCGGTCCTTTTGGGTTCCCACCGTCTTCTCCTTTTTCTCGTCCTCCTGGGGAGGGACCGGCACCTTCTCCTCAATTTCAACGCGGGGGAAAAGGGCGGCGCTTTTGGTTATGGGTCTCACACTCTTTTCTCTGCCCCACAACCTGAAGGCGTCCAATTTCAAGTCCCGGCCCTTCTTCTCCAGGCCCAGCTGGTCCTGCATCTTTTCGGCGGAGCCCGGCATAAACGGCCAAATGAGGGCCGAAATAATCTTGAGGCATTCTATGATGTGGAAAATAACCGTGGTGAGCCTTTTCCTATCGGACTTGGCCAAGACCCAAGGCGCCATGGTATCGATATATTTATTTACCCTGCCTATCACATCCCAGACCGCGATAAGGGCCTTGTGGAAGGCCAGTTCCCTCATCAGGCCTTCATAATGATCAATGAGTTCCAGGGCCTTCTCTTTTAGTTCCTCATCAGGGTTCTCAGGAGGACCCGGCTCCGGGCATTGGCCCTCGAAATATTTGTCCACCATGGTCAGGCTTCTGCTGACCAGGTTGCCCAGATCATTGGCCAGGTCCGCGTTGATCCTGGACACAAACGCCTCTTCGCTGAACTCCGAATCAAGACCGAAGACCATCTCCCGGAGCAGGAAATACCGAAAGGGATCCAGGCCGTAAATGTCCACCAGTTCAAGGGGTTTAACCACATTTCCCAGGCTCTTGGACATCTTGCCCTCGTTCATGTTCCAATAGCCGTGCACGTTGAGATGCCCATAGGGTTCAATCCCCGCCGACTTGAGCATGCAGGGCCAGTAAATACCGTGGGGTTTAAGGATATCTTTGGCAATGATGTGCTGGGCCGAGGGCCACAATGTCTTGAAAAGCTCGCCCTCAGGATAACCTAAGGCGGACACATAATTGATGAGGGCGTCGAACCACACATAAGTCACATAGTCCTCATCAAAGGGGAGCGGGATTCCCCAGTTGAGTCTGCTCCTGGGCCGTGAGATACAAAGGTCCTCCAGGGGTTCCCTCAAAAAGGAAAGGACCTCATTCTTGTACCTCTCAGGCCTTATAAAATCCGGATGGTCATGAATATATTGAATAAGCCACTCTTGATAGCGACTCATCCTGAAAAAATAGTTGGATTCCCGAATCAATTCCGGTTCAGTCAGATGGTCGGGGCATTTACCATCCACCAGTTCCCGTTCCGTGTAAAAGCGTTCACACCCAAAACAATAGAGACCTTCATATTCACTGAAATAGATGTCTCCTCCTTCTTTCACCTTGTCTAAGATAAACTGGACCGTTTCCTGGTGGTGTGCATCCGTGGTTCTGATAAAATAATCATTGGAGATATTTAATTTGGGCCACAGCTCCCTGAACAATGCACTCACCCGGTCCACATATTGCTTCGGACTCTGACCGGCCTCCTCCGCAGCGGTGACAATCTTATCCCCGTGCTCATCCGTGCCTGTGAGGAAAAAAGTCTTCGCATTGCAGAGGATATAGAAACGGTTCAACACATCTGCCACAATGGTTGAATAGGCATGACCGAGATGGGGTTCGGCATTCACATAATAGATGGGTGTAGTTACATAGAATTGTTCTGGCACAGTCTTTCTCGCTCGCTCCTTATCTCGCTTTTTTCTTTGTAGTCCGCTCCCGGGTAAGATCCTGCGCCTTTACCTCAATTTCCTCCCCTGATTCCAACTGGACGGTCAGGGTTTCTTTAAGAGCATTTTGGCGGATTACTTTGCCCGCTCCGTAAGCGGTAGTGACTCTCTTACCCACCTTGGGGAGGTTCTTCTTCATCTTTTCGTAAAATTCACATTCATAGGTGAGGCAGCACATGAGCCTGCCACACATCCCGGAAATCTTGGAGGGATTCAGGGAAATGTTCTGCTCTTTGGCCATCTTGATGGTTACCGGTGCAAAGCTGTTCAAGAAGGCGGTGCAACAGAGGGTCCGACCGCACGTGCCCAGGCCTCCCACCATTTTGGCCTGATGGCGGACCCCAATCTGCCTCATCTCTATCCTGGACCGGAATTGCCGAACCAGGTCCTTGACCAGATCACGAAAGTCCACCCGTCCATCCGCCGTAAAGTAGACCAGTATCTTGCTCCCGTCAAAACGCCTCTCCACAGAGACCAAGCACATGGGCAGGGACTTCTCCTTGATCTTCTGATAGCAGAACTGGTACACCCTTTCGTCCTGGTCACAGCTCCTTTCATACCTTTCGATCTCCTCCGGTGTGGCCAGGCGGAAGATCTTTTTAAGGGGGCGCTTAGGCGCATTCAAGGTCCTGCTTTGTGGCTCTGTGTAGACCATGCCGATGGCCGGCCCCTCATCTGTAATAACCATCACCTTGTCCCCCTTCTTCAGGACAAAGTGCCCGGAATCAAAGTCATAGACCTTGCCATGGGTCTTAAATTGAATCCCAACGATCTTATTCATAATGGCACTGTTAAAATCAATTTCGCCGTTCGGCCAGTCGCCTGAGGCTCAACACCGTATGCTCCATGACCAATGCGGCGTTTCTATTCCTACGCAACGACCTCCGGGATTGATCCAGGGTCAATAAACTCTCAATCAACCCTTTAATACTAAATCTTTCAGCCATATTTTGCAACCGATGAGAAAAATCCATATTGACCAGAAGGTCTGTGGGGCCGCCTATCCGGGCTACCAACAGGTCCCTGTACCAACTCTCCCACACGCTCATGATATCTACGATAGGAGGTTCGCCCCCTTCTTCCATGTACACACTGCCTTTTTTCTCCTTCTGCACACAGTCGAGGGCCATGTCCAGGACCTTATCCCTGGGAAGGTCGGGCAAATCTATTAGGCGAAGAAGCCATGCCTGCCTCTTATTCAAGAAATCCTGATCCCACATCTTGAGGGCACGCCCCAGGCTGCCCTCTGAGAGCTTGGCCAAAACAGCGCTCTCTTCCTGTTTCAATCCCTTTTTTTCGACAAGCCAGGCCATCATGACAGGAACAGGCAGAGGTCTGAAGGGTACGCGCTGGCACCGGGACACGATCGTGGGGAGCAGATCCAGGGGTTCGGTAACATTTAAGACCAGAATATTCCCTGGAGGGGGCTCTTCCAGGGTCTTTAAAAAGGAGTTGGCCGCTTCCTCAGTCATCCTCTCGGCCTGGTGGATCACGCAGACCCTGTACTTCCCCGAGAGGGGCGAAAACCCGAGCCGTCGCTTCAGGGCCCTTATCTGATCGATTTTTAGATTTTGCCCGTCCGGCTTCAAGGACAAGAAATCCGGGAAATTCCCTCCCACCATTTGCCGGCACGGCGGGCAGTGCCCGCAGCCGTCCCCTTTATCCGGGTGGAGGCAGTTCAGGCTGAGGGAGAGAGCCATGGCCGTAGTCGTCTTGCCCACCCCTGGTATCCCGGTGAACAGATAGGCGTGGGGAATCTTTTCCCTCGACATAACCTCCATCAAGAATTTCTTGGCCCTCTCCTGTCCCGCTATTCGAGAGAAAAACATGGATATCCCTTAATCCCCGCATAAAACCCGTTCTCTTAATGAGCCCCTTTGACTCAAGGGCGGATCCGCCCTGAAGGAAGCGTAAAACAATTCACAATCATTTTCGATCAAAATATCAGGGTATCATAGGCTTTAATTGATCGAAAATGATCCCTTCCAGTTCATCTTCTCCCGTCGTTCCGTTTACCACCACAAATCTGCCTTTCTCCTTTTCCGCCATGTCCAGATACCCCTTTCTCACGGCCTCATGAAACTCCCTCTTCTCCCTCTCAAACCGGTCCTGCTCATCCTGGAGGAGCCGCTCGTTCCGCGCCAGGGCCCTTCCAAGGCCCACCTCCACGGGGCAGTCGATGAGGATGGTCCTGTGAGGCCGGAGCCCTTGGGAGGCCTTTTGATTCATGGACAGGACAAAGGCCATGTCCAGACCCCGGGCATAGCCTTGGTAGACCGTGGTGGCATCATAGAACCGGTCGCACAAGACCCACTTTCCCTGTTCAAGGGCCGGCTTGATGACTTCGGTAACATGCTGGGCCCTGTCGGCGCCGTAGAGCAGGAGTTCCGCCAGGGCGCTGAGGTGGCGGTTTCGTGAATCCAGAAGGATTCTTCTGATGCCCTCCCCCACGGACGTTCCCCCCGGCTCATGGGTGAGCACCAAGGGCACACCCAGATCATCAAGGCGGAGGGCCAGGCGTTTGGCCTGGGTGGATTTTCCGCATCCCTCTATGCCTTCAAAGGTAATAAACACCTTGCCTCCATAACCGGTTCCACCCGGAAACGGATTTCTCTTAACGTTTTAGGAAATCCGTGGATTCCTTGCCCCCCACCCCAAATACGCCTAAACCCGACCCTTGAAAAAGCCCTGGATGGACAATATCTTCCTATTTTGATGTGCCCGCCAATATGGTCGATCCATTTTGATTAACGCGCAAAAAGTTTGGCTGTTGAGTATAAATAGAATCATGTAACGAATCAAGATTCAAAACCCCCACCCCCTTTTTCCCGGCCGCCGCCTTTCATATCTCCGCCTTTTTTGGAAAAAGGAGGTAGGGCCCCTTTTTTTGGTTGACAAAGGGAAAAAAGTGACTACTATTCCACCACTCTTTAAGAGATCAACGGTTTTCTAGCTTCACGATGTGTCATTTCGATGTGTTATATCCTTGTATAACAAGCCTTTCGACTCCTGATCCATTTCCGACATAGAGGCAGAACACCGGTCACAGTCATCCATCATTTTTTTAAGGAGGTGTTATCATGGATGATCTCCGTAACCGTTTTTTGGAAAAACTCAATGGCCGAAAAAGGGAATTTCAGAGGGCCCTGGAAAAATTATTGGAAACCCAGAAGGAATATCAGAGCCCCTTGTCCAACAATCATGGAAGTGATGAGTCTGATCAAGCGCAGCGAGAAATATCCATCTCGAGCAATTACAGTCTCATAGAACGTAAGACCAGGGAATTAAAGCAGATTGATCGTCTGATCCAGAAGGTCCTCAGAGACAAGTCTTTCGGTCGGTGCGAGGAGTGCGGAAGACAAATCCCCGCTGAAAGGCTCTTGATCATGCCTGAGGCCTCCCTGTGCGTGCATTGTCAGAGAAAGCTGGAAAGGTCTACCCAGTATAGAGGCCTCGACTCCCGAGGGGCCTTACCCTACCTGTTCCGCAAGGGAGAGGACCAGGAATCTTTTTCGGGGCTCAATGACCTGGAATATGCCCTCAATGATTCCGACATGGACCGGTTCTCCACGGAGGAAAACGGGGACAACGGGTTCACAGGCTAACAGGAATAGGGTTGCAAATATCCACTTCACTAAAGATCGGCTTCAGTCCCACCTTGGGGTATGCCCGTGTCCAGGCCGAGGTCTCGGAATTGGTTGAAAAGGCGGCAAGCTCCTTTGAGCAGATGGGCCACAGGGTGGAGGAGTGGCAGGGCCGGCTACCGGATGTGAGTGAAACCTGGTCGGAGCTCTTTAGCAGTGATATTTACGCACAGATCCAACATGAACTGCCCCGCACAAGACCACAACCGGGCAGATCATTGCTGAAATCCCTGGATCAGGCCAGCCGACTCTCCTTGGAAGCCCTTATTAAGCACCAGAAGATCCGGTCAGACCTGAACCGCATCCTGTGGCAGTTCTTTAACCGCTTTGATATCCTTCTCACGCCCACCATGCCTACCGAGGCCTTTAGGGCTGAAGGCCCACCCCCCAAAGAAATCGACGGCCACCCCATTCCTCTCCTGGGGGCCGTCGCATTTACTTATCCCTTCAATCTCTCCGGGCACCCCGCCGCCTCTGTGAGGGCGGGAATCACCAGGGCAGGACTCCCGGCCGGGCTTCAAATCATCGGGCCCAGGCATCGCGACGATTTAGTCCTCCAGACGGCCTTTGCTTACGGACAGGCCCATCCCTGGGACGATGATTGGCCCCAGCTCTAAATTCTGACCCTGCCTGGCCAAGGTCGTCACATGGCCTTGCAGACCTTTTCCAGGGCCTCGGCCATGGCCTCGTCCTCTTTGCGGATGTCTTCCAGGGTCTTGGGTTTTA
>CAZNLL010000129.1:0-10597 GCA_964573885.1 uncultured Desulfobacteraceae bacterium
GCTCGCAGAATGGGCGGTCTTACAGAGGCAAAGACCATCCGGCGGTCTCATGGGCCTCCTCGGTCAAATGGACTTTCATGCTCTATGGGGTAGGCTCCTATTAGAAACCGATCATGGCTGAAAGTCAATTCGGCAAACAAGAAAACGCAGATACGCCGGGAGAGATTTGGAGAGTCATGGGCGGGCTGACAAAAAACTGAACGTTCAGTACTATTTTTTGCCTTTCACTTTCCCAGGGAGAGAGAAAACTCAAATGAAATTCAATTTTAGGCTTGACATGAAGCCATTTAAATCTTAAAAAATACCGATCGTTTAGTATCTTGCTCGGCAAGCCGCCATGAAAAGAAGCGAAAAGACCGAGAAAAACATCATCCAGGCCGCCCTTGAACTCTTTGTGCGCAAAGGCTACCACGGCACATCCATCAATGAAATCACCCAAAAGGTAGGCCTCACCAAAGGGGCCCTTTATACCCATTTCAACAGCAAAGGTGAGTTGCTCATCAGGATCATTGAGGAATTCAACAAATCCTATATAGACCAGATGATCGCCACTGTGTCGGAATACGAAGGTGACGCCGTGGGAAAGCTCAATTGCGCCATATCTTTCAGTTCCAGATTCGCCCTGGAGAATTTTGATCTCTGCGTGTTTCTCACATTCCTGACCACGGAACTCAATGCAGACGTGGATTTTCAGCCTTTCCTGAAGCAGATTTACCGCAAGTATCAGCATTTCATAAGCGAATTGATCAGACACGGCCGCCTTCAAGGCCTGTTCAAAAAGGGCATCGATCCCGATCTTGCGGCCCTGACCTTTATGGCCATTCATGACGGCGTGCTTCACCAGTGGGCACTCAACCATGATGTGGTAGACGGCAAGCAGTATGTAAAGACGTTTCGAACCATATTCATGAAGGGATTGGAAGCCGCATAGCCGATGTAATGGCACGATGTAATGGCACAGGGAAGTTCATCATGCTTAAGGTCAACAACATAGAGGTGGTCTATAATGACGTTATTCTGGTCCTCAAGGGGATCTCCCTGGAGGTCCCCGAAGGAGGCGTGGTTGCACTCCTGGGCGCCAACGGTGCAGGTAAAACAACCACCCTGAAGGCCATCTCAGGTATCCTGGACTCCGAAAACGGAGACCTCGAGTACGGCCAGATCGAGTTCATGGGTCAGCCCATTCATCGCATGGACCCGGACAGGATCGTGAAGTTTGGAATCACCATGGTGCCTGAAGGAAGGCGTGTATTTGAGGACCTCAACGTGGTTGAGAACATCATGATAGGCGGCCATGTGCGGCGGGACCGGGCCCAGGTCAAAAAAGACCTGGACATGATCTTCAATTATTTTCCCGTTCTCGCGGATCGAAAGAATCAACTCGCCATCTTTCTCTCCGGCGGAGAACAGCAGATGCTGGTCATTGGCCGGGCCCTTATATCAAGGCCCAAACTGATGATGCTGGATGAACCTTCTCTCGGGCTCGCCCCCCTTCTTGTCCGGGAAATTTTCCGTATGCTGAGGCGGATCAATAAGGAGCAGACTACCGCTCTCCTGCTCGTTGAACAGAACGCACGCATTGCCCTCAACTTTGCCCGTTACGGATATATCATGGAAAACGGCAAAATCATGCTCGATGGGCCCAGGGAACTGCTCATGGCCAATGAAGACGTCAAGGAATTCTATCTGGGCGTGACCGACGAAGACGAAAAAAAGAGCTATGCAGATGTAAAACATTACAAACGGCGAAAGCGGTGGCTCTCCTGAGAGTATAGATGCACGGGTGGATTGACCAATCCGTGAACGAGGAAAAGGGGTAACGTGGAACTTCTGGAAGTCAAAGGGCTTTCTCTATATTTCGGTGGAATTGTGGCCCTCAACAACGTGGACCTCAGGGTGAACCGGGGCCGGATTCATGCGGTCATCGGGCCCAACGGTGCAGGCAAGACATCCCTCTTTAACTGCCTCAGTGGCGTGTATCATCCTACAAGGGGAGAGATCCTGCTGGAGAGGAAAAGCATTGTGGGTCACAAACCCGATCATGTGGCCAGGCTGGGCGTGGCACGGACATTCCAGAACATTGAGCTCTTTGCAAACATGACCGTTATCGACAACCTCCTTCTTGGACGCCACATCCACATGCGTTCGGGCCCTTTCACGGGGGCCCTTTTTTACGGAAAGGCCCTTGGAGAGGAGATCAGCAACCGCCTGAAGGTGGAGGAGGTTATTGACTTCCTTGAAATCGAAAAGGTGCGCAGGAGTCAGGTGGGCACCCTCCCTTACGGCATGCAGAAAAGGGTTGAGTTGGGCCGCGCCTTGGCCATGGACCCCAGGCTTCTCCTCTTGGATGAGCCTGTGGCCGGCATGAACGTGGAAGAGACCGAAGACATAGCCCGTTTTGTTTTGGATATAAAAGAAGAACTCGGAATCACCATCATCATGGTGGAACACGACATGGGCGTGGTCATGGATATTGCGGACCATGTGACCGTGCTTGATTTCGGCTCAAAAATCGCCGAAGGCACACCCGCAGACGTTCAATCCGATCCCAGGGTCATCGAAGCCTATCTGGGACAGGAAGAATAGCTCCGGTGGAGATGCTCTTATGAAAGAGGACAGCATCCCTAAGCTCTTCCTCAAAAACCGCAACCGGTATGGAGATAGAGCCGTTGCTCTCAGGGAAAAAGACCTCGGCATATGGCAAAGTGTCACCTGGCAGGAATACTGGGATCATGTGTGTTGGTTCGCACTCGGACTGAAGGACCTGGGGCTGGAAAAAGGCGACAAGGTGTCAGTCCTGGGCGACAATTGCCGTGAATGGCTGTATGCCGATCTGGCCGCACAGGCCTCCTCGGCGGTCACCGTGGGCATTTACCCCACGGACGTAGCCCAACAGGTGAAATACATCCTTGAAAATTCGGAAAGCAGATTTGTGGTGGTCAAGGATCAGGAACAGGCCGACAAGATCCTGGAGGTGAAAGACGAGCTTCCTCTGCTCAAACGGATCATCGTCATCGATATGAAAGGAATGCGCCGGTATACTGATCCCATGATCATCAGCTTCCAGGATGTTGAAAGGCAGGGCCGGGAACGCCATAGCAAAAAGCCGGAGCTCTTTGAAGAGATGGTCCAAAGCACCCGGCCCGAAGATGTGGGCATCATCGTCTATACCTCCGGCACCACGGGCCAGCCCAAAGGGGCCATGATCAGTCAGAAAAATATGATCGCCATGATCCGCGGTCTCTCCCACGTACTGGAATTTCGGGAAGGGGACTCTTTTGTCTCGGCCCTGCCCCTCTGCCATATTGCAGAGCGCATGTTTTCCTTGATTTTTCCCATGTGGGCGGGCTGTACCGTTAATTTCGCCGAGAGCGTGGCCACCCTTCAAGAGGACATGAAGGAGATTTCCCCAACCGCCTTTTTGAATGTTCCCCGGATCTGGGAGAAGATTCACTCCAACATCATGATCCGCATGCAGGATGCGGTCTTCTTCAAGCGCTGGATATTCAACGCCGTGATGCCCATCGGTCGGAGAGTGGCCGAGTATAAGCTCAGTTCCCAACCGGTCCCTCTTGTGTGGAATATGCTTTACGGAATCGCCTATCTGCTCCTGTTTCGAGCCCTGAGAAACCAGCTTGGGCTCTTGGAGGCCCGGATTTTGGTGAGCGGAGCCGCTCCCCTTTCCGTTGACATCATGAAATTCTTCCATGCCATCGGCCTGCCCATTCGCGAATGTTACGGCATGACCGAGATGAGCGGCATTTCCTTTATGCCCAGGGATGGAGAGATCCAAGTGGGTGGTGTGGTGGGCAAGGCCATACCGGGGGTGGAATTCAAGATTGCCCCGGACGGTGAAATCCTTCAAAGGGGCGATTCTGTATTTGCCGGCTATTACCGCAACCCCGGTGCGACGGAGCAAGCGGTTAAGGGTGGATGGCTTCACACCGGCGATGTGGGTGAGGTGGATGAAGAGGGAAATCTCAAGATAACCGACCGCAAAAAGGACATTATCATTACTGCGGGTGGCAAAAACATCGCCCCTTCTGAAATCGAGAACAAACTCAAATTCAGCCCTTTCATCAATGAGGCCATTGTGATCGGAGACCGAAGGAAATACCTGACCTGTCTCATCCAGATAGAGTTGCAAAATGTAGAGAACTGGGCCCAGAACAACAAGATCGCCTATACCAATTACAAGAGCCTTGCCACCCACCCGGAGGTGTACAGACTGATTCAAAGGGAGGTGGACAAGGTCAATGAACATTTTGCCAGGGTGGAAACCATCAAGAAATTCATTATTTTGGACAAGGAACTGGACCCCGACGATCAGGAGGTGACGGCCACCATGAAAGTCAAGAGGGCCATGATCGAGGAAAAGTTCGGTGATCTCATTAGAGAGATGTACTAGACCGGCCTTTACGAGGCCACGAAGGCAGGCCATACAATCCCATAAGATGGTTTTCCTAATCGTAAAGGGAGCAACATCATGAACAGCGGGCTTTTGTTCTTTTTGCAACTCCTCACAAGCGGTATCGCCGTGGGGTGTCTTTATGCACTGGTGGCCCTGGGCTTTGTTCTCATCTTAAAGGCCACGGACATCCTCAACTTCGCTCAGGGCGAAGTCATCATGATCTCCGCCTTTATCTGCTATTTCCTGGTGACCGCTCTTCACCTGCCTTTCCTGGTGGCCGTCGTAATAACCTGCGCCGCCGCCGCCCTTATGGGTATGCTCACAGAAAGACTGGTGCTCAGACCCATGCTTGGAGAACCCGTATTCGCGGTGGTCATGGTCACCATAGGCCTGAGCATCTTTCTGAGGAGTATGACCGGTATATTGTTCGGTCACAATAATCTGGTCTTTCCCTCGCCTTTTCCCAAGGAAACATTGAAGATGGGGGGAATCATCTTGTCTCAGTCCCAAATATGGATCATGATTTCCACCCTCGCCCTCATCATTGTGTTTTTCATTTTTTTCAAGTACTCCCGCACGGGCCTGGCCATGCGGGGGACGGCTGACGACCAGAAAATCGCCCAGCTGATGGGAATCAGCGTGAAGCGTGTATTTGCCATCATCTGGGCCGTCTCCTTTGTCAGCGCAGCTGTTGCCGGAATCTTCCTGGCCAATGTCATGGTCATCAACCTGGGGCTCTCCTTTGTAGCGGTCAGCGCCTTTCCGGCTATTGTACTGGGTGGCCTTGAAAGCATCCCCGGAGCCATTATTGGAGGCCTCGCCATAGGCATCATAGAAAATCTGGCAGGGGGCTACCTGGACCAGATCATAGGGGGTGGGGTAAAGGATGTAACCCCCTTCGTGGTCCTTTTTCTTATACTCATGATCAGGCCTTACGGGCTGTTCGGAAAAAAGGAGATCGAGAGGGTCTGACGAGGTGGTCATTCGAAGTAAGACATTCAGGGAGAGTTATTACGAGGACATAAGGCTGTTCCAGACCTTATGGATCAAGTTTTGGATGACCGTGTTTTTGCTGGGACTGGCGGCCCTGCCCTTTGTTACCGACCCCTATCTGGTCTATCTCGTGGACATCTCCTGTATTGCCACCATCGCCGCCCTGGGCCTCAATATCCTCACAGGATTCACAGGGCAGATATCTCTGGGCCACGCCGCCTTTTTCGCCATAGGGGCCTATGCAACCGCCATTCTGTCAAGCAGCCTCAACATGAAGTTCTGGATCTGCCTTCCCGCCTCTGGAATAGCGGCGGCCTGTGCAGGACTTATGGTCGGGATCCCTTGTCTTCGCCTCAAGGGCCTGTACCTGGCCATGGCCACCATGTCTTTCGGGGTGGTGGTCGAATACGTTACGGTCACCTGGGAGGATTTGACTTACGGGGTCAGAGGCATCAGCGTCCCCACCCTGGACGTGTTTGGATACTCCCTGGATTCAAACCTGAAGCTCTACTATTTTCTGCTGGTCATAACCGCCCTTGCAGTAATCGCAGCCGCCAATCTGGTAAGAACCCGCGTGGGCCGGGCCTTTATCGCCATACGGGATAGGGACATCGCCGCCGAGGTCATGGGAGTGAATCTGACCCGGTACAAGGTGCTGGCCTTTGCCATCGGGTCCTTTTATGCCGGGGTGGCGGGCGGCCTCTATGCCTATGTGATGCACTACATCCATCCTGATCATTTCACCTTTCTCCTGTCGGTGCAATATCTGGCAATGATTATCATAGGCGGCCTGGGCTCGGTGCTGGGCTCCATCTTTGGAGCCGTCTTTGTGACGGTGGTGCCGGAGTTCATCAAGGCCCTGGCCCAGGCATTAACCGTGGTTTTCCCGATCCTGGAAGACAAGTATGATGACGGGTGGAACATAGCCGCCTTTGGATTGCTGATCATGCTCTTTCTCATATTCGAGCCCAAGGGCCTTTCCGGCATCTGGATCAGGGTCAAGACCTGTTTCAAGAACTGGCCTTATACGTATTAGTGGCTCCTCACAAGGATTTGTGGGTTCACCCCGTAGTTGCAAAAAGGGCGCTTAAGAATCCGGCATTTTGCCTTCTATGGCTTAAAATGCCGCTTTTAGCGTTTTGGATCTGGAATTCACCAATAGTGAGATTCAGGACCTGCGTGTAAAACCGCATAAGCAACTTCATTGACTGTATCTCAAGGAAGTGGGTGCCTTTGGAACAACGGGGTTCATATATAGATGAGGTGTAACTTTATTGCTTAACCTTTAGAACAAAAAGGAGGGCACCATGACAGTCAAAAGAGTGATGGCGGTATTGCTGGTTTTCGGGCTTACCTGCTTTTTCACCTCCCCCGCCGGGGCCGCGCGGGGCGTGACGGATGACACCATCAAGCTGGGTCTGATCCTCGTGAAGACCGGACCCGTCGCCGCCCTGGGACTCCCGGACGGGCACGGCATGGTGGATTACATGAAATACCTCAATGAGCAGGGCGGGGTTCACGGGAGAAAAATCGACGTCATATGGGAAGATGATGAATTTCAGCCCCCTAAATCCGTGGCCGCCCTTCAAAAACTCATTCACCGTGACAAGGTTCTCACGGTCATCACCACGGGAGGGTCACAGCAAACCATCGCCAACATGAAAACCATTGAAGAATACAAACTCTCCAATGTCCCGAACGCCTTGATGAGGGAATTCTTTGACCCATACCATCCCTACATCTTTGCCATGGGCGCCCTTTACGAGACCCAATTCCAGTGCATGGTGGACTACATCTTCAATGACCTGAAAGAAAAAAACCCCCGCATCGGCGTGGTCTACACCAAGAAGGAATATGGGAAAATCGGCTTAAACGCCATCCGGGAAAGGGCGAAGGCCTATGGTGTGGACCTGGTGAATGAACTGGTCTTGCCCACCGGTGCGGTTGATGCCAGTTCGCAGGTCCTTACATTGCAGCAGAACAAGGTGGACTACGTCATTACCTGTGACGTCCTGCCTCCTATCATCAGCTTCTTGAAGACCACGGAAAAATACAATTACAAGCCAAAGGCCGTATTCGGCTTTAACTGGGCCACAGACGACATGATCGTGAAGGCCTGCGGCAAGGCGGCGGAGAATTACATCGGAGCCAATTTTGTGGGCGGCTGGTCCGACAATACACCTGGTGTCAAACTGGCCCGGGAAATCGCCAAGAAGTACGGAAGGGATGAAAAAAGCATCGGTCTCACCTCCCTGTATCTTCACGGTATAGGCGCCTCCCTGCTCTTTGGTGAGGCCTTCAAACGTGCGGGAAGGGACCTCAATCCCGATTCCCTCAAAGCCGCCTTTGAAACCTTCAAAAACTTTGACTCAGGGGGTATCTTTCCACCCCTCACTTACACAGACAAAAGCCATGCGCCCCCGGAAATGGTCAAACTCTTCAAGGCGGACGTCCCCAACAAGAGGCTGAAGGCCATTACGGATTGGCGCAAACCCAAGAAGATCAAATAATTCCTTTTCCTTTCCGCATCCCCTTGTCAAGGGGGATGCGGAGACGGGTCCCACGAGGGATAAATCGACGTAATAGGGATGAAAAATCCCATGTATTTTGAGGTCATTGAAAAAATTGAGAACATAGAAACCATTGCCATCGGTGGAAAGATCCATGATATAATGCGGCTTCAAAGGCAGTTTGGTCCCGCTCGTTGGAGAAAACTTAAAGGATTTGCTATGGTTAAGCTCCCAACAGGGAAAACGCGCAAAGCTGAAGTCCATTGGTATGAAGCACACGGTATTGGTAAAAAGAAGATGAAAATCAAAAGGTTTTTGGATTAAATCATGTTAGGAGCAAGAAAAGAGCATCAGTTCGCCCTTTGTATTGAGAATAAGGATTGCGAAGACTTGGAAAAACGCAAGGTTTATCAGGTACTACCTGATAACGATGCGGAAAAGGAAGGTTATTTCCGCGTAATTGATGAATGTGGCGAAGATTATCTTTATCCTCAATCCTATTTTGTCCTCATTCCTCTGCCCCGGGAGGCGGAAAAGGCGTTACAAATAGAAAAGTAGCGTATATATCTCTGCTCATCTCGCCTCTGGAGTCGAACAAGGGCCGAAACCGGCCCAAGAGCACCCTTAAAATGACCACGCCTGTCCAAAAAACAAGGGGTGACAATACCTGCGAAATCCATGTCCAGCCGGAAGTATCCCTGGCGGACCGCCCTTTGACCTCCCTGAGGATAACCAATCTGGAGCCCCATCAACAGATCACCCTACGGGCCGGGACACGGGATGAGGCGGGTGTCTCCTGGATGTCCTGGGGGGCCTTTCAAAGCAACCAATCAGGCACGGTTGATCTCTCAAGACAGTCCCCTCTGGCAGGCACCCTGAGCAAGGCGGATCCTTCCGCAATCCTATGGTCCATGCGGCCTCAAGGCGACATGACACGCCCCGTTCCCATGTTTGAAAAAAACGGCGTTATGCCTCTGTCCATCGACGTCTCTGTTGAAAAAGACGGCAAGACTCTCGGCCGAAGAACCCTTAAGCGGGTATTCCATCCCGAGGAACCCCGTGTCACCCGCGAACACATCGACCGGGAAGGGATCACAGGCACCCTGTTCCACCCTGAAGGCAGAGGCCCCCATCCCGCGGTCATTATTCTGAGTGGTTCGGGCGGGGGTATCAGCGAACCCCGGGCGGCCCTTATGGCCGCCCACGGATACGCGGCCTTTGCCTTGGCCTACTTCGGCGTGGGTTCACTGCCCAAGGAATTACACGAAATACCGGTGGAATTCATTGAAACCGGCCTCTCGTGGCTGGCAGAACACGGTTTTGTCGACGGTGATCGTATCGGCATATGCGGGTACTCCAAGGGAGGAGAATTGGCGCTTCTTCTGGGATCCCTTTACCCACAGATCAAGGCCGTGGCGGCCTTTTCGGGCAGCGCCTTTGTCTGGCAAGGGATTCGCTTCGGCCGCCCCAGCAGTTCCTGGACCCAAGGCGGGCAAAAACTTCCCTGCCTGCCCATGAAAATGCCCTTGTCCACCCTCTTCAGGCTGCTCTTCGGGAAAACCGTGGCCTTCCGGGAAAGCTATGAAAGGGGGTTAAAGGCCTCGAGGAATGTTGAACCCGCTCTCATCCCTGTAGAACGTATCAAGGGGCCCATATTTTTGGCCGCCGGCACAGATGACCAGGTCTGGCCCGCCGCCAATTTTGCAGACACCATTGTGGACCGATTAAAACAACATAGGCACCCGTATCCGTGTCAATACCTCAAAGAAAAAGGGGCGGGACACCTGGTTTGCATGCCCTACTTACCCGGTGCGCAATTCAGCAGGAACCTGATTTTTACTTCCTCGGACCCCGGGCTGAACGCCCTTGCCGCGATCAAGGCCTGGGATGCCATGGTCGGCTTTTTTGAAGAATTCTTGAAATAAGAGCCCCAGCGTGGCATCATCTTGGCCGAGGAGGAGATCCTTTAGGGGTAAAAACCGGCTTTGGCTGCAAAGAGGATGCTGTTATGAAGAATCGGTCTCATATTGTTCTCTCCATGGTCCTCCTGGTCCTGGTATGTTGCGGGCCCTTGTATGGGGGGCAACAAGAGGATTGTTTCTCATTGAGTCTCCATCACACCGGTGAGGGGATGCGATATTGGTATGAGGCTGAAGACGGTTTCATGGCCTTGACCGGGATCCCCTATGACCAGCTTGGCTGTAAACACTGCCATGCCAAGAGTTGCAATGCCTGTCACCTGAAGGACGCCAAAAAGGGCCTGTGCTACTCGCTGGAAATGGCAAAGAGGGTTGAGACCTGTTATCAATGCCACGCCCGTGAAAGCGCTGCAGCCCAGATAGATAAGGCCCGGGACAGCCTGGACGTTCACCTGGAGGCCGGCATGACCTGCGCCGATTGTCATACCCCAAGAGAGATGCATGGAGACGGAAATTTTTACAAGACCATGAGAGACCCCAAGGCCAAGGATGCCGCCTGCGTCAATTGCCATACCCCTGATTCAGAGGAATATCCTGTCATACCGGAGACCAAATCTCACATCGTCCATAAAAACAAATTGGATTGCAATGCCTGTCATGTTCAAAACACCATGACCTGCTACAACTGTCATTTCGGACCATTCCTGAAAACCGGGAGCAAGCCGGAGAGTTTTTACGGAAAAATCAAGGACTTCTTGCTTCTG
>CAZNLL010000130.1:0-10579 GCA_964573885.1 uncultured Desulfobacteraceae bacterium
GAGGGCGGAAGGACTGTCGGGGCCGGCGTGATCAGCGAAATTATCGAATAGGGGAGAGCGGTATGATTACCAACCAAAAAATCCGCATCCGGTTAAAGGCTTATGATCATAAGCTGCTGGATCAGTCAGCCATGGAAATCGTCGAGACGGCCAGAGAGACCGGGGCTAGAGTGGCGGGGCCAATCCCCTTGCCCACGGTGATCAACAAATACTGTGTGCTGAGATCCCCTCATGTGGACAAGAAATCGAGAGAGCAATTTGAAATAAGGACTCATAAGCGACTGTTGGATATTCTGGAGCCAACTCAGCAGACCGTGGATGCACTCATGAAACTTGATCTTGCTGCTGGGGTTGATGTGGAAATAAAGCTTTAACAGGCGAGGCCTGTCATTTCATTTTGGAGCTATTTTTAGATGGTCAAAGTCTTCGGAAAAAAACTGGGCATGACCCGCTATTTTTTGGAACAGGGAGAGAGCGTACCTGTGACCGTACTCAAAGTAGAGCCTTGCGTGGTTATTCAAAAGAAGAACCGGCAAAAGGACGGCTACGACGCCATACAGGTGGGCTTCGGTTCAGAAAAGGAGAGCCGGGTAAACAAGCCGTTACGGGGTCATTTCAGGGCCGCCGGAGGGCGATGCTTTTCCCATTTGAAGGAAATCCGTGTGGACGATCCCGAGGCCTTTGAACTTGGGCAGGAGATAAGATCGGATGTCTTGGGGGCCGGGGACGTGGTGAGGGTGAGCGGCCTGAGCAAGGGAAGAGGTTTCGCCGGTGTAATGAAGAAATGGGGATTCTCCGGTGGAAGGAAGACCCACGGTTCCCGTTCCCACAGGATTCCGGGCTCCATCGGATGCAGTGCCACCCCGGGCCGGGTCCAGAAGGGGAAAAAGCTCCCCGGAAGGATGGGCAACAGGCGGGTAACGGTAAAGAACTTGAAGGTGTTGGATGTAAGGCCTGGAATGGAAGTGGTTTTTGTAAAGGGGGCCGTACCAGGAAGCCGCAACAGTTTCGTGGAAATTTCCAAAACCTGAATTGCTTATTCAAAGGTAGAGGCGGATGATGAGTGTCGTGGACGTATATAATCTTAATAAGGAAAAGGTTTCCGAAATTGAGCTGCTGGATGAGGTTTTTGACGTTCCCATCAAAAAGCACGTTCTCCATCAGGTGATAGAGAGTCAGCTTTCAAATCGACGGTCCGGGACGGCTTCGGCAAAAAGCCGCTCGGAAGTCAAGGCGTCGGGGAGGAAACTGTGGCGGCAAAAGGGGACCGGGCGAGCCAGGGCCGGTTCTTCGGCTTCTCCCACCAGAAAAGGGGGAGGTGTGGCTTTTGGGCCGGGTCTCAGGAGTTACAAATACACTGTACCCAAGAAAATAAGGAAGGCGGCCCTGCGAATGGCATTAACCGATAAGCGCCAAAGAGATCGGCTTATCGTTATCGACGGGTTCGACCTCCCCGAGATAAAGACCAAGAATTTCCTGGAGGCCATGGCAAACTTCGATGTGGGTAAGGCCCTGATTGTTACGGAAGAGAAGAAGGAAAACCTGGAGAAGTCATCCAGGAATGTTCCATGGGTGAAGGTTATGCGCTACGAGGGCGTTAACGTTTATGATGTGTTAAACCATGACCTGCTTTTCTTGGAACAATCTAGCATAGGAAAAATCCAGGAGGCTTTGACATAGAATGGACACGTTTCAGGTAATCAGGGCCCCTCATATTACCGAAAAAGCCGGCCTGCAAAAGGAGGCGGCCAATCAGATCTCCTTTAAGGTCCATCCCCGGGCCAAGAAGATCGAAATCCGCGAGGCGGTGGAGGCCTTTTTTAAAACCAAGGTGGAAAAGGTAAGGATTATTAACGTACGCGGTAAGCGGCGCAGACTGGGAAGAAATGTGGGCAGGCGAGCGGATTGGAAAAAGGCCATCGTCAGGTTGGCCCCTGGGGAGAGCATTGAGTTCTTTGAAGGCATATAGAGGAAAAACCCCCTGATAGGGGAAGGAAAGAGAAGAGCAGCGGGACTTTTTTACGGATACAGGAGAGATAAAGAGGAAAAAATGGCCATTAAGGTGAAAAAACCCACTTCTGCGGGCAGGCGATTTCAGAGCAGTTCCACCTACGAAGAAATTACGAGGAGCGAGCCTGAAAGAAGTCTGGTCAGGAGTCTTAAGAAGAAAGGCGGCAGGAATAGTTTGGGCCGGATGACGGTCCGTCACCGGGGCGGGGGGCATAAACGCCTTTATCGTATTATTGATTTTAAAAGGGACAAGGACAAGATTCCTGCCCGGGTGGCCACTATCGAATATGACCCAAACCGCTCCGCAAATATCGCGCTTCTCCAATACGTGGACGGAGAAAAACGCTATATTCTGGCTCCCCATAAGTTGAAAGTGGGAGACAAGGTGGTTTCGGGTACGGGGGCGGAGATCAGGGTTGGCAACGCCCTGCCCCTACGGGAAATCCCCTTAGGGACCACCGTCCACAATATTGAACTCCACGCTGGACATGGGGGCCAGTTGGCCAGAGGTGCTGGAAGTTACGCACAACTGATGGCCAAGGAGGGAAAATACGCCCACCTTAAGCTCCCTTCCGGCGAAGTACGTATGGTGCTTCAGGGTTGCAAAGCGACTATCGGCCAAGTAGGCAACTTGGAGCAAGAGAATGTTTCTATTGGAAAGGCGGGCCGAAAGCGGTGGCTGGGAAAGAGGCCTCGTGTCAGAGGTGTGGCCATGAATCCCGTGGACCATCCCCATGGTGGAGGAGAGGGTAAGTCCTCAGGTGGACGTCACCCTGTGACCCCTTGGGGAGTTCCTACCAAAGGCTATAAAACCAGGGTAAAGAGCGAAAGCGACAGGCTTATCGTAAAGAAGAGAAAATAGGGTGCAGGCCCAGGAGGGCCTGAACACGGCGGCGGCCGAAGTTTGAGCAAGGAAAAGAGGAGGAGGGATTTTGCCAAGATCTCTTAAAAAAGGACCCTTTGTGGATGACCACCTAACAAAGAAGGTCGAGCAATCCAGAGCTACTGATAGTCGGAAGATCATCAAGACATGGTCCCGCAGGTCCACCATTCTTCCTGAGTTTGTTGGCATGACATTCGCGGTGCACAACGGCAAAAAATTCTTGCCTGTGTTTATTTCCGAGGACATGGTGGGCCATAAGTTGGGTGAATTCGCTCCCACCAGGACTTTTTTCGGACACGCCGGGGATAAGAAGTCCAGATTGAAGGGCAAAAAGAAATAGAGATAACCTGTGAACTGAAAGAGCGAAAATGGAGACACGGGCAAGGGCAAGATTTGTGAGGATTTCACCCCGAAAGGTCCGTTTAATTATGGATCAAGTTCGGGGCAGAAAGGTTGAAGAAGCCTTGAATTTGCTTTCTTTTGCACCTCAAAAGGGGGCGCGCTTACTTAAAAAATTGGTGAATTCAGCGGTTGCAAACGCCGAGCAGAACGCCGATGTGGACGTTGATGCCCTTTATATTAAACGGATATACGCCGATGAGGGTCCTGCTTCGAAAAGGTGGCGGCCTCGGGCACTCGGCCGGGCGACAAGGATCAAGAAAAGGACAAGCCATCTTACCGTGATTCTGGATGAGAAATAGGCGTTTGCGGGAGTGTTTAACGATCTGATTACTCTGGAGGTGTATATTGGGGCAAAAAGTTCATCCTATCGGCTTTAGGTTGGGGGTCAATAGAAAGTGGGACTCCAGGTGGTTTGCAGGAAGGGAGTTCGGCAATTTTGTCCTTGAGGACTATAAGCTCAGAAAGTTCCTCAAGGAGCGTGTTGCCCAGGCCGGTGTATCCAGGATAGAGATTGAAAGGGCCGCAAACAAAGTTCGAATTCGTATGCACACTGCAAGGCCCGGTATTGTTATCGGGAAAAAAGGGGCGGAAATCGAGAAGCTGAAAAGAGACCTGGAGAAGATGGTCAAGCGGGAGATCATCATCGACATTCAGGAGGTCAGAAAAGCCGAGGTTGACGCACAGCTGGTGGCAGAGAATATCGCCTTACAACTGGTAAGGCGTGTAGCCTTCAGGAGGGCCATGAAAAAGAGTGTGGGTACAGCCCTGAGGTTTGGAGCACAAGGGATCAAGATCGCTTGCAGCGGCAGGCTGGGAGGGGCTGAGATGGCCCGAAGGGAGTGGTACCGAGAAGGAAGAGTCCCCTTGCATACCCTGCGTGCCGACATAGACTACGGATTTGCCCAGGCCTTTACCACATACGGCGTAATAGGTGTGAAGGTGACTATCTTCAAGGGAGAGGTTTTGCCTGAAAAGCAGCGAAAAGAATAGGGACCGGTTATGCTAAGCCCAAAAAAAGTGAAATATAGAAAAAAGCAACGAGGAAGGATAAAGGGAAAATCCTTCAGGGGCAACAGTCTGGAATTCGGCGACTACGGCTTGCAGGCCGTGGAATGTGGCTATATGACCGCCCAGCAGATAGAATCGGCCCGCGTTGCCGTGACAAGACATGTTAAGCGGGGAGGAAAAATCTGGATTCGTATTTTTCCGGATAAGCCTGTGGGCAAGAAGCCTGCCGAAACGAGGATGGGAAAAGGCAAGGCCGCTCCTGACGGATGGGTGGCCGCGGTGAAGCCCGGAAAGATCCTATACGAGATTGAAGGCGTGGGAGAGAAGGTGGCTGCGGAGGCCTTTCGATTGGCCGGGCATAAGTTGCCCTTCCACACACGGTTTGTGACGAGGAGAGTCTAGGGCTATGAAGGCTAAAGAGCTGAGAGACTTGACCAGGGAAGAACTTGGAGAAAAAGAGAGAGAACTGGCTCAGGAACTATTTAACCTGAGATTCCAGAAAGCAACGGGACAGCTGGGAAATACAGCTATGATTCCCAAGACCAAGAGGGACTTGGCCCGAGTAAAAACGGTGCTTCGGGAGTCCAATGTTTCCGGTGGCGGTGACCAATAAGAGGTGATGATGGCGGAGCGGGGATTTCGAAAAAAGCTGGTGGGAAAGGTTGTTAAGAACCGGATGGATAAAACGGTTGTGGTTCTGGTGGAAAGGCTGGCCAGGCATGATGCCTATAAAAAATACCTGAGAAAACGGTCCAAATATATGGCTCACGATGCGGATAACCAGTGCCAGATTGGGGATAAAGTAAGGATTATTGAAAGCCGACCTATGAGCAAGGCGAAGAGATGGCGGGTTTTCCAAATCATTGAAAGCGCCAAGGGCGGTGTGTAGTAGATTGCTGGAATAGTTCAGCGGAGCTGATGACATGATACAGGCACAAACCAAACTGAAGGTAGCCGATAATTCTGGAGCAAAACTTTTGTCCTGCATCAAGGTGCTGGGTGGAAGTAAGAGAAGATATGCCAGTG
This sequence comes from uncultured Desulfobacteraceae bacterium, assembly GCA_964573885.1. Classification (GTDB taxonomy): domain Bacteria; phylum Desulfobacterota; class DSM-4660; order Desulfatiglandales; family Desulfatiglandaceae; genus CAZNLL01. The sequence continues at coordinate 5,330 of CAZNLL010000130.1, forward strand.
TGGGAGACGTGATTGTTGTATCCGTAAAAGAGGCAATGCCCAATTCCAGGGTCAAGAAAGGGGATGTTGTCCGGGCGGTGATTGTCAGGACGGCAAAGGAGATCCGGAGGCCTGATGGATCTTACATTAAATTTGATGACAACTCGGCGGTGTTGATCAATCAACAGAAGGAGCCCATTGGAACGAGAATTTTTGGGCCCGTGGCCAGGGAGTTGCGTGCCAAAAATTTCATGAAGATTATCTCTCTAGCCCCTGAGGTACTTTAGCCTTTGGAAGAGAAAAGCCGGGTGCAGGAGCTGAAAGAAGTGCGTAAAAAACATCCCAGGGTTAAAAAAGACGACAAGGTTATCGTTATTGCCGGCAAAGAGAAAGGCAAAATCGGCACAGTCCTGAAGGTGGATTCCGAAAAAGGGCGGGCTGTCGTGGAAAAAGTCAATGTAGTCAAAAAACATGCCCGGCCGGGGCCACAAACCGCCCAGGGAGGAATCATAGAGAAAGAGGGTCCCCTCAATATTTCCAACCTCATGATTGTGTGCAATAAATGCGCTGAGCCGACCCGCATCGGGATGCGCAGGTTAGAGGATGGTGCTAAGGTCCGGGTGTGTAAAAAATGCGGTGAACCCATGGATGGATAAGGAGCCATGACGCCTGAAAGGGGCCCTTGCGAAATTTTAGGGTATAACAGGCGTTTTTGAGGAGGTATTGTTGTCTCGAATAAAGGAAAAATACCAATCCGAAGTGGTGCAAGCCATGATAAAAGAGTTCGGATACAAGAGCATTATGGCTGTGCCACGGATAGAAAAGGTCGTTTTAAACATGGGCCTGGGAGAGGCTATCCAGAATATTAAGATCTTGGATGCCGGTATTGAGGAATTGACCCAGATCGGCGGTCAAAGGGCGGTGGTTACCAAGGCCAAGCGATCAATTGCGGGATTCAAACTGCGGCAGGGGATGCCTATCGGGTGTATGGTGACCTTAAGGGGGGAGAGGATGTTCGATTTCCTGGACAAATTGTTCAATGTGGCTCTGCCCCGGGTAAGGGATTTCAGGGGACTCTCAAATAAGATTTTTGACGGTCGCGGCAACTGTACCGTGGGGATAAGGGAATACATCATTTTTCCGGAGATTGACTATGACAGGGTAGAAAAGATGAAGGGGCTGAACATCTCCATTATCACCACGGCCAAGACCGATCAAGAAGCCCTTTTTCTTCTCAAAAATTTGGGTATGCCTTTCCGCAATTAAGAGGGAGGATGTTTTGGCTAAGAAATCGCTCATTGTGAAGGCCCAGAGAAAACAGAAATTTCCGGTCCGCCGGTATAACAGGTGCCCTATTTGCGGACGGAGCAGGGCTTTTATCAGGCGCTTCGGGATTTGCCGGATCTGTTTCAGAAATCTGGCCTTAAGGGGTGAAATCCCGGGGGTCATCAAGTCGAGCTGGTAAGAAGCGGACAGATCACCCGTTACGCAATAAATTGGGAGTAGAACCAATGACCATGACTGATCCAATTTCCGATATGTTGACAAGGATTAGGAACGCCCTTCGTGCATCCCATGAACTCGTGGATATTCCTAGTTCAAAGTTGAAGATCAACATAGCCAAGGTGTTGAAATCGGAAGGCTACATCAAGAATTTTAGGATTGTGTCTGATGGCAACCACAGGATGATAAGGATTTTCTTGAAGTACAGAGAAGATGGGGCTTCCGTTATTGAGGGGCTCAAAAGGGTTAGCAAGCCGAGCTGCCGGGTCTATAGTGGATACGACGAGATTCCCAAGATGCTCAATGGATTCGGGGTTCACATCATCTCCACTTCAAAGGGCCTTTTGGCGGACAGAGAGGCCAGGAATATGCATGTGGGCGGTGAGGTTCTCTGCGCCGTTTGGTAGGCAAAATCACTTAGGGACGGGAACATACCGGATTTTGGGGGCCGGTTGAGGAAAAGGTGGAGGTTTTGAATGTCACGTGTGGGCAAATTGCCTGTTAAGATACCTCAAGGTGTGGAGGTCAACCTGGATGGTGATCTCCTCAGGGTCAAAGGGCCTAAAGGTGAGATCGAGAGGCGTATTCATCCCAAGATCCATCTGGATTTGGACAAGGAGAGACTCCTCGTATCGATTGACGAGAGCGATCGGGACACAAAGGCCCTCCATGGATTGTTCAGGGCACTGATCGGCAACATGGTGACGGGGGTTAGCCAGGGGTTTGAAAAAATCCTTGAGCTGGTGGGCGTGGGATATAGAGCTGAAATAAGGGACAGAACAGCGGTTTTTAACCTGGGATATTCGCACCCCATTAATTTCGAGTTGCCTGATGGGATTGAAATGAGGGTAGAAAAGACCAGGGTTTTCCTGAGCGGTTTTGACAAGGAGCTTCTGGGTAAGACCGCCGCAAAAATTCGCGGACTAAGGCCCCCTGAGCCCTATAAGGGCAAGGGCATCAAATATGCCGATGAGATTGTAAGGAAAAAGGCCGGTAAGGCCGGGGCCAAGTAGCAAGGCCTGGGAGAAGAAGCCGGAAAGCCAACGGGACGTAGGGGCGCGGTTTTTTGGGATTTTAATGGAATTGGAAGGATTGAGGCCATGGGTGTGGTTAGGAGTGCTGAAGGCAGGCTGAGGAGAAAGAAGCGGGTGAGGAAAAAAGTGAGGGGGACCGACGAAAGGCCCCGTTTGTGCGTATTTAGAAGCACCAAGCATATTTATGCGCAGATTATTGATGATATTGCTGGGAAAACCTTGGCTACAACGTCATCCCGGTCGAAGGATCTTATCTCGCTGGTTGGCAAGAACCATGGTAACAAGCAAGGGGCTGCAACGGTGGGAAGCAGAATTGCCGATGAGGCCATTAAACTGGGGATCAAGAGGGTGGTCTTCGACCGAAACGGTTTTTTATACCATGGACGCGTGAAAGCCCTCTCTGAGGCTGCACGGGCCCAGGGTTTGGAATTTTGATCCGAGGCAGTGAGTAGGGCAAAATTACAAATACGTTGATATCGAAGGGGAGAGAGCCATTGTTTAAGGGAGAGGACGAAGTTCAGCTGATTGAGAAGGTGGTTCATATCAACCGTGTGGCAAAGGTGGTTAAAGGAGGCCGACGGTTCAGTTTCAGTGCCATCGTTGTGGTGGGCGACGGCAACGGCATGGTCGGTATGGGGCTCGGAAAAGCCAACCAGGTCCCAGAGGCGATCAGAAAGGGAATTGAAAAGGCGAAACGAGACATGACAAACATCCACCTTCACAACACATCCATCCCCTATGAGGTCATCGGGGCGTGGGGAGCCGGACGCGTCCTATTGAAGCCCGCCAGTCCCGGTACTGGATTAATAGCCGGCGGGGCGGTGCGAGCCGTGTTGGAGGCGGCGGGGATACAAAATATTCTTACGAAATGCCTGGGTTCCCATAATCCTCACAATCTTGTGAGGGCCACGGTGCTGGCCTTGCGCAACCTTAGGAGCCCTGAGGAAATCGCCCGTTTCAGAGGAAAGACGGTTGAGCAGTTACAGGGCTAGAAAAACCCGAAAAGAAGACGAGTTTGAGTCATGGCTGATACGATAAGGGTCACTCTTGTAAAGAGCGCAATAGGAAAGAGCGAGGACATCCGCCGTAGTTTGCGGGGATTGGGCCTGACAAAGCTGAACAAGACGGTGGAATTGAAAAATACTCCAGCCATAAGGGGGATGATCAATAAGGTTTCATTCCTGGTCAGGGTTGGTTGAGTCTGCTGAGGAGAAGGCATGGACATTCATGAGCTTTCACCCCCCGAGGGTTCGAGAAAAAGAGGCAAAAGGATCGGGAGGGGGCCTGGTTCCGGGCACGGAAAGACGTCCTGTCGAGGACATAAAGGACAGAGATCGCGCGCCGGTGGAGGGCCGTCTCCAGGCTTTGAAGGGGGGCAGATGCCCCTCCAGAGGCGTCTTCCCAAGCGGGGGTTCACGAACATATTCAGGAAGGAATACAATATCATTAACGTGGGAGACCTGAACCGCTTTGCACCCAATTCTACACTGGATGAGAAAGCCTTCAGGGATGCGGGGCTGGTCAAAAGAGAAAGACAAGGGATCAAACTCCTTGGAGACGGGGAAATTCCCCATCCTTTGGTTGTGAAGGTCCATAAGGCAAGTAAGGCCGCCAGGGCGAAGATTGAAACCGCAGGCGGCAAGGTTGAGTTGATGTAAGCGGGGTACACTGAGTTGCTGGGCGGCTTTCAAAATATTCCTAAGATACCGGAACTGAAAAAAAAGATCCTCTTCACGCTTTTTATGCTGGCCGTCTATCGGGTAGGCTGTCATATCCCCACCCCGGGAGTCGACAGCGCCGCCCTGGCTGCTTTTTTCAGCGCGAGGCAGGGCACCCTTTTCGGGCTTTTTGACATGTTTTCAGGGGGCGCCCTGAGCCAGATGTCGGTGATGGCCCTGGGCATTATGCCTTACATCAGTGCTTCCATTATCTTGGAACTGCTCACCGTCGTCATCCCCTACCTTGAAAGGTTGAAAAAGGAAGGAGAACAGGGACGAAAGAAGATTGTCCAGTACACCCGTTACGGTACGGTCATTTTAAGTGTCATCCAGGGGTTTGGTATTGCTGTGGGGCTGGAAAACATGTCAAGCCCTGGTGGAGCCATGGTGGTGCCTGCGGGGGGCTGGGGGTTCAGGATGCTGACAGTGATTACCTTGACCGCGGGGACCGCATTCTTGATGTGGTTGGGGGAGCAGATTACTGAAAGAGGCATTGGAAACGGCATTTCCTTGATCATTTTTGCCGGAATTGTAGCTCAATTTCCCGTGGCTGTAGCCAACACCTTCAGGCTCATGGGCACGGGTGAGATTACCCCTTTCTTTATGGTATTGATCCTCGCCCTCATGATCGTGGTGGTGGGTGTCATTGTATTTGTGGAACGGGGACAAAGAAGGATCCCGGTACAGTATGCCAAGAGGGTGGTGGGCCGCAAGATGTATGGAGGCCAAGCCACACATCTTCCCCTGAAGGTAAATACCGCCGGTGTGATCCCCCCGATTTTCGCCTCTTCAATCATCATGTTCCCTGCAACTATTGCGAATTTCCTGAGCGCGGAGGAATTTCCCTGGCTCCAAAGTATTGTTAATTACTTGGACCCCGGGCATTTCGTTTACAGTCTTATTTACGTGGTTTTCATCTTTTTCTTCTGTTATTTCTACACGGCGGTCCATTTCAATCCTGTGGACGTGGCCGATAACATGAAAAGATCGGGAGGGTTTAGTCCCGGGATCAGACC
>CAZNLL010000131.1:0-10471 GCA_964573885.1 uncultured Desulfobacteraceae bacterium
CTGTGAAGGTCCAGGAGCACCACATCCCCTTTGCCGACCAGAAAGGCCAGAATATTACCCAGGCCAAAGAGGTCATATCCGAAGATATTTTCCCTATGCCTGTAATTATAGTCAAAATCGATCCACCGGTACACTTCACTTTCCCGGTCTATCAGGATATGGTCCCGCCGAATATCCCCATGCCTTTCCCCATGTTCATGAATAAAGCGTATGGCCTGAACACATTCCATGTAATTGGCCAAAACAGCGGGGAAGGTCTGATAAAAATAGGTCTCATGATCCATATCCATATCGCCCACATACTTGGAAAGGGGATGACCCCTGATAAAATCCAGGATCCGAATCAGGTTCCCCTTTTCATCCTCCACAGAGAAGCCATGCATGAAATTCCTGTGTTGGCCCACAAGTTTCAGGATGCGGGCCTCTTTCCTGGGACTTCGGAAACATTCAAACTCGATGTCCCCGATACGGGACATGAATTTTTCATAAAATACAAGTTTCAGGATCTTAAGCTCCCCGGTCTGCAGGTCAACGGCCCGTTTGACCCAGAATTTCACCTCATCGTCAAGGCCGAAGCGCTGTTCTTTGGCATTGTGGCGAATCAGGAAAGGCACTCCGCCCAGGATGGCCACATCGTCGTATTCGACCCGGAAGAAATCACTGGTATCGTGATGGACTCGAAATCGATCAGGGACCTGATGGGAGGGCAGCCATCGAGAGGCCATTTTGCGGATTTCGTCTTGGGATAAACAGAGGGACATGGACATCACCTGGGGCAAAAAAACGCCCCCCTTGATTTCATTGGCACCGATGGGGGGATTGAGAAAATATACTGGAAATGGCTCCGCCAGTCAAGAAGCGGGTATGCTTCCGTAACTATTTATTTTTCTTGACCAAAAAGGGTCTTTTTGCTAAGAACCTCTCAAGAAAAGGGCACCAAGCAAACCATGGGGGTGGCCATGACCGCTGAATCCGAGAAAAAGGCGGGTGTGAAGAAGGGGCTTGATCCGGTAGTGTTTCGTTATCAGTTCAGGTTCGAGGACGGAAAAAAAGACGATTTTACTATCCACCTTGACCCTCAGACCCTGGAATATCTCCCTGGAAAATCGTTGAGGGGGGATGACTGGACCAGGCTCGAATTCCTCCAGTGCGAAAACTGTCCCCTAAAAGTGGAGCATCATCCCCACTGCCCGGCGGCCCTGAGCGTAGAGGACATGGTCAAGGCCTTCAGAGAAAGGTTTTCTTACGACAAGGCAGAGGTGACCCTCTATACCGAGGAAAGGATCTATTTCAAGAATACAACGGTCCAAAAGGGACTGAGTTCTATTATGGGTATTCTCCTGGTATCCAGCGGGTGTCCCATCCTGGGAAAACTCAGGCCCATGGTCCGGTTTCACCTCCCTTTTGCCAGTGCACTGGACACCACCTTTAGGACGACGAGCACCTATCTTTTGGGCCAGTTTTTTGTCCAGAAACGGGGAGGGGTGCCCGATTTTACCCTCCAGGGCTTGACCCGGATTTACGAGGATATACAAAGGGTCAACAGGGCCATGGCCAGGAGACTCAATGCCTTGGCCAGTAAAGATGCGAGTGTCAATGCCTTGATTGTCCTTGATATGCTCGCCCTCACCATTTCCATGTCCCTGGAGTCCGAGATAGAGGAGTTGGAGTCTCTGTTCAATCCCCTTTTCCAGTAAAGGCCTTTTTTGAGGACATCTGGCGATCCTGATCAGGACAACAAGAGGAACGGGAAATGAATTCGAAAGGAAAGGGCCGAAAGACCATTCAGGAGAGGATGGCCGAGGAAGAAAAGGTTCGGGAGCGAATTGACGAAAAGGGAGAGACATGGAGAAAGGTCTATTTTGGCGGCGGGGCGCATTTCAGAAATTGGTTGGCCCAGTGTAGGGAACTGGGAGAGGTGTGGGTGGAAAAGGTGGATCCCGCGGGCTTTAAATGCTTTGAGGAAGGGGGTGAGACGCTTTACCGGATATGGATCAAGCTGGATAAGGACCGAGAAGAGGACGAATCTTTCCGGAGAGGCTAGAAGATCAGTACTGGAAGAGCCCGCCCATGGGCGCCTTACTCCTGGGCAAGGGGAGCCACAAGAATCCCAGTATAGCATGCCGCAACGTAGGCATCCAGGAGGGTGTAAAAGGTCAGGACCTCGGTCTTATCAAATCCAGTGCTCCTCCATCCTTTTAAATAGGCCGTTGCCGCCTGGATAATCATTTTCTCTTTTGGCATAAGAAGCTGGTAGAGGCCTGTTCCCTTCTCATTCATCACCGAGGACAACTGGAGATAATCCGTGCCGTGGCCCAGGGTAAAGGGGAAGCAGATCTCCTTCAGGTTTAATGATACCTGGTTTATGGGGGGCACAAGGCCGTTTTGGGAAACAACCACCCGGGGCAATCCATCCCCCCCGGCCACCCAGACCGGGGTGACCAGGGTGACGAGGGGCATTCCTAAGACCGTCCAGATGGTCGTGAGGGAAGGGTCTTCACCGGGGGCAACCCCCTGCATCACCACCGCGGAGGCCGTAGAATATCGAGCCACACTGTCCCTGGAGGGGATGTAGGTCGTATCAGACAGGTCCCGGGGCAGCGTCATTTTGCTTATATCCATCCTGGTGAGGGCATTGTTGAGGTTCCGGACCGCATGTTGGAGGATGAACTCCACGGTAAACTTTTCTTTGGCGAAACGGGTCAGAAAGAGCTCTTCGATGGTGCCATATCGGATGAAACCCATCCCCTCTTCCAGGTCAGCGCTCTGAGCAAAATTGGTTCGTATAAGATAGCCCAGAGGGGCGGTTTTATGATCGTTCACGTCAAATTTTGTATGCCCCGCGGTGCTTACTTCATAATAGGCCGCACCTCCAGCCCGGTCTATGACCCCGAAATTGGAGGCCTGTGCCCCTGCATTTTTCAGCAGTTCCTCGAAGTCCTCCAGGGTTGCACATGTACCAAGGGCGTTTCGAATGAGGTCGGCCGCCCCTTCCTGCAAGCGTAAGAGCGTCTCTCTTTTATCGGAAGAGGCGGAAGCGGTGGGGGGGTAGAGATTGTAGGAGAGGGTGTTTAGTATACTGAACCCAGCCTCGTTGCTTCCCATGAAAATGGCAGAGCCCTCGGGATCATCGTTATTGGCGACCCCGATAAAGGCATAAGAAGATCCCTTCACGTACATGAGCTTATTCTTGTCATCGCTTGTATCGCGGTTTTTCCACAGGATGGGCCGCCCGTCCAATGTGGCCTTCGCTGAAATCACGGCGGACGTGCAAGCCACGGAATAGGAATAACCCATTAAAAGGACCAAGAGGGCGTAAGCCGTTTTCCTGAGCATGGCGGTTCTCCTTTAGACCGAGACTCTCTGATTCGGGCTGGGTTTTTTTACGCATTAGGCGCCTACATGGCCATGGATCCGCCATCCACCGTAATGACTTCACCGGTTATGAAATCAGAGAGTCCGGACGCCAGGAAAAGCACGGCCCCTACGATGTCCCCTGTCTCGGCGATTCTACCCACAGGAACGGTTTTGGCGATTTCCTTCAAAAGGGATTCATCGCCCCAGAAAGGTTGGCTGAACTGGGTTTTGATCATGGCGGGGGCGACCGCGTTTACATTGATATGGCTTTTGGCAAGCTCCACGGCCATGACCTTGGTCAGCATCTCCAGGCCGGCTTTGGCCACGCAATAGATCCCCATTCCCATGGCCGCCTTTCTCGCGGCGATAGAGCTGATGTTAATAATCTTTCCCGCCCCGGACTTCTTCATAAGGCCTACCGCCTCTTTGGAGGTGAGAAAACTGCCTTTGAGATTGGTCTCCAGGATTTTGTCCCAGAGGGCCTCATCCGCCTCGGCCACAGATGCGGTAAGGATGTTCATGCCCACATTGTTTACAAGAATGTCCAGGCTCCCGAATTTTGCCTCTACAGACTTAAACAAGGCCGAGACTTGATCTGACTTGCCTACATTGGCGGCGTGGGCCGAGACCTCCAGACCCATTTGACGAAAATCCTCCAGGGCCTGATCAAGGTTTTCCTGTTTCCTGCCGCAAATCATCACCCTGGCCCCCTTCTCGGCCATAGCGGCGGCGATATCCCTTCCCAGACCGCGGCTCCCGCCGGTCACAAGCGCGATTTTGCCTGAAAAGTCTAAATTCGTTCCAACCATGTTGCTCTCCTTTACTCTAAAAGGTATGATTCCCGAAGGAATCAAGAGTTTCCCTCGGGATCCCGTTGAACTGATTTCTTTTAGCAAAAAATTGGGATTTGACAAAGCATAAACCACGGTTCCATGGAGGAACTGGCCTAAGAAAGGGGTTGGAAAAGGGGGAAGAGCATATGCGATTTGTCGTTATTGGCGGAGATGCCGCCGGAATGAGTGCAGCCAGTCGTGCGAAAAGAAACCGGCCCGATATGGAAGTAACGGTCCTTGAACAGACCCGTGACGTGTCCTACAGCGCCTGTGGCATGCCCTATAACATCGCTGAACCTGACAGGGAGCTGGAAGACCTCGTTGTCCGCCAGGCCCATGTTTTCAGAGAAAAACAGGGCATAGATCTAAGAACAGGGCACCAGGTCCGGCGGATTGACAGGATCCTCAAGAAGGTCTCTGGGAAAGGTCCGGAGGGCTCGGAATTTGAAGTGCCCTATGACCAACTCTTGATTGCCATGGGAGCTTCTCCCATTTTTCCGGATCTCCCGGGTTTTCATCAGCCAGGGGTCCTGGGACTGAAGAGTCTTGAGGACGGTCGGAGGATCAAGGCCTATATCCGCTCCCAGAAGGTGAGGAAGGTCGTCATTATTGGAATGGGCTATATCGCCCTGGAAATGTGCGAGGCTTTGCGGGCGAGGGGTATTGAGGTGGATATGGTGAAGCCCCGCCCGGTTTTTCTCCCCTGGATGAACGGGAAATTGTCCACCCTGGTAAAGGCGCATGTGGAAGAACACGGGGTTGGGATGTATCTGGGGCAAGAGATCAAGGGAATCGAGAAGGCGGGCGACATCCTGAAGGTGATATGTTCGGATTCAGTGCTTGAAGGCCATATGGTGCTGGTGGCCATTGGGGTGAAGGCAAACAGTCTCCTCGCCGAGGAAGCCGGCCTGGAACTGGGGCCCTCTGGTGCCATTTCCGTGGACAAATCTTTGAGGACCTCTGATGAGGATATTTTTGCAGCAGGCGATTGTGCAGATGCCTTTCATGTGGTCACCGGTCAGAAAACCTGGATTCCTCTGGCCCTCAGGGCCAACCGGGCCGGATGGGCGGTCGCTGACAATGTGACCGGCAAAGGGGTTGAGGTGGAGGGCGTGGCCGGTACTGCGGTCTTCAAGGTCTTTGACCTTCAGGTGGCCAGGAGCGGGCTCAGCGTTAAGGAGGCGGAGGAACATGGATTTGAACCCGCGGAGATGGTTATAGAAGGCAGGTCCCGGGCCCATGCCCACCCCGGGTCGACTTCCATCCATGTACAGATGGTGGGAGACATGAAATCCGGCCGGCTTCTTGGAGGGCAACTGGTGGGAAAAGAGGGGGCCGCCCACAGGGTGAATGCCATCGCCATAGCCTTACATCAGGGTATGAGCGTGGAGGCCTTCAGCCGGTGTGACCTGGCCTACGCCCCTCCCTTCAGCCCGGTGTGGGATCCCATGCTTACTGCGGCGAATCAGCTTGTGAAAAGGCTCTCCTAGGTGGTTTGTGGATTGCAAACACACTTGTGCCCGGCATCGATCTGTGGACGGGCACTGGGTGGGAAGGACCGGCAAAGGCCTCAGGAAAGCCATCTTTTTCTTCGTTTGTAATGCTTGACCTCTTTGTAGCTCTTTCTTTTTCCAACTTGGCTCAGACCCAGGTAGAATTCTTTGATGTCTTCATTTTCCTTGAGCTTTGCCGATGGACCATCCAGGACGATTCTCCCGTTTTCCATGACATAGGCATGATCGGATATGGAAAGGGCAACAAAAGCGTTTTGTTCAACCAGGAGAATGGATGTCTTGTTTTCTTTATTGATGAGTTCGATAATCCTGAAAATCTCTTTGACCAGGGCCGGGCTTAATCCCAGGGAGGGTTCGTCAAGGAGCATTAATTGGGGCCTCGCCATCAAGCCACGGCCAATGACCAGCATTTGGCGCTCTCCGCCCGAGAGATAACCGCTCACCCGATGGCGCATGCGGGCCAGGGAAGGAAAGTATTCGTACACGTTTTCCATATCCCTTTTGATTTCATAGCTGTCCTTCCTGGAATAGGCCCCCACCCGGATATTTTCTTCTACACTGAGTTGTTCGAAAAGGGGCCGGCCTTCCATGACCTGGACAATCCCCATCCTCACGATGGTTTCCGGGCTCTTTTGATCGATTCTCTTGCCGCGAAATTCGATGGTACCGTCCGTCACCTCGCCCAGCTCTGTTTTGAGCAGCCCGGATATGGCCTTGAGAGCGGTTGTTTTACCTGCGCCATTGGCCCCTAAAAGGGCCACAATACTGCCGTCTTCAACGGCAAGAGAGACCCCTTTAAGGACCAGTATGACGTCACTGTAGATCACCTCGATATTGTTTAAGTTAAGCATGACGGTTAGTCATTCCTCGAACTGTAGGGTGACCCTGCTATTTTTTCTTTTTGGGCGGGGGCACGATCTTGAGGACCGACGTGGCGGTCCTGTCAGATTCCAGACCCGTCGCCTTGATGTCGTAATCACCCGGTGGAATGGGCCTGGCCTCTTTAAAGTTGGGCTTCAACGTGGGCGTCCAGCCCACCTGAAAGAACCAGTTAAGGGTGGCGACGGGTTTCATGGCCGCCGTGAAATCGCCTTTTTCATCGGCCGTCCCAATGGCAATGCCCACAGCTTTTTCCCCTTCCTGAAGCCCTTTCATTTTCAGGCCGGGGGGCAACATCATCTCTACAGAGATCATTTCACCGGGCGAAAACCCGGACCCCTTAAAGGTCACCGGCTTTTTGATCAGTGCCGGAGAAAGGAATGTTTCAGCCGGGATGACCTCCAGCGTGGCCACAGGCCCTGCGGTTGTTTGCAGGGTCTGACATCCCAATATCAGGACCGGGACAATTAAAAACAGCATAATGATCCTCGCGACTTTCATGGTCTGCCTCCTTTCAACAGGGTACTTCGCTAGAATTTATGAAGGCTCACTGCATCCGGGGCCTTTCGCCAGTCCGTGATGGGAATGATTTTCCCGTCCTTTACCCGGTACATCTTAATCTCAAGACTCCCCCTTCTGGAGGTGGGACTATAGGCGCAGGGGCCTTGGATCCCGTTCTTTTTCAGCCCGGTGAGCTGTTGATAGGCCTTGTACACGTCGTCCGCCTTGATTTTGTCATATCCAACGGTTTCGAGGGCCTTTTTTACGCCGGCCACATAGGTCATGCCCCAGGACATCCCCATGCCGTAAACTTCATTGAATGCGTCCATGGAACCCCTGTATTTTTTCCAGAGATCCGTCACGAAGGCATTGGACAAAGAATCCGTGCCCCTTTGATAAAAGGAGGTAATCACGGTCCCCTCCAGGGCCTCTGCGTGAATGCCGATGCCGAGGGCTGTAGGTCCCCAGTACCCGTTAAGGAACTGTATCCTTTTGGTAAGCCCTAGGGCATAAGCATCCCGGATGATATTGGTCGGCGTGGGATCCACCCCGCCGGCCCAGATGTAGTTGGCTCCTCCCTTGTCCAGCCGGGTAAGATAGACATCGTGTTTAAGTGTGCCCGGTGGAAAATACTCGGGAGAAAGAAGCTTTATGCCCAGTTTCTCGGCGTACTCTTTCCCCCCTCGCAAGAGTTCTCTCCCGTAAGGATTGTCCCAGCTTATATATCCCACAACCGGGGCTCCTGAATTTCCTTTGGCCTTCCAATCCTGCATGACCCAATCCATGGCACTGGCGAAGGAGTCCTGGTAGGCGGGACCCCAGATAAAGGTCCTCCCCAGGTGGGCCTGAAATTCACCGTCACCGGGAACAAGCTGGGCCCCTTTGTCCCTTTTGATGAGCCTGGACACGGCCTTTCCTATGCCCGTGCTGATGGAGTTGATCATCAACAGTCGCGGTGTCCTTCGGTAACGCTTGTATGCGGATACGGCCCTGGCAACGTCATAACGGGTATCAATGCCTATAAACTTGATCTTAACACCGTTAACGCCGCCCTGGGAATTGATCTCTTTAATATAGTCTTCAAGGCCCATGTCTGCGGGAACATTCAGCCCTGCAATGGGGCCTGTGTAATCAGCCAAACTCAGATAGGCCACCTCTTTGGCCAGGGAAGGAGAACTCAAACAAAACACACCCACCAATAAGGCCAAAAACAATGAGAAACAAAGATGACATCGTCTTTTCATAATACCCCCCTTTTTTCCATTAAGATTAGCGTAATGTCTCTCGGCTTTCTCGTTACCACCCCCACTCTTTGTTTTTTTCAATTCCACCCGGGCGGAGAATCCGCACAAAAGGGTTAGTAAGCAAAAGGGTAAAGTCTGTAAGAGGCCTTGAAGATCTCCCAGCGATGGGCCAGGCCCCTGGGCTCAAAAATAAGAAATATGACCACCGCCAGGCCAAAGGCGATAAGCCCCATGGCCGCCGCGGGAGAGGTGCCGAGCCATGGGAACGCCTTGGCCAGAAGCGGTGAGGTGAACATGACCACTTCATTGAGTATCCGGATAAAAAGGACCCCGAAAAACACGCCCGGAATACTTCCCATACCGCCGACGATAAGCATCCCTACGTATTCGAGGGCGTGGAGCAGGGTGAACTGCTCTGTATTGACCACCGTAATCAAGTGGGCCCACAGGGAACCGGCGATGCCCGCATAAAAACAGGAGATGAAAAAGGCGAGCAGTTTATAATAGTATAAGTTGACCCCCATAACCTCTCCGGCCAGGTCATTGTCCCGGATGGCCACGAAGGCCCGGCCCACTTTGGTCCGGACCAGATTCCTGGCGGCAAAGGTCATGATAACCATGACCGTCATGATGATATAGTACATCCTTTCATCCGTGTCGAATTCGAACCCCCCCAAGGCGGGAGGCATGGGATAAAGTCCCTTGAATGATCCGGTTATGTCCAGGTGAAGGATGAGCCAGATCACCACGAAGTGTATGGCTATGGTTGCCATGGCCAGGTACATGCCCTTGATCCTCAAGGAGGGGGCGCCTCCGATAATACCCACGGCCCCGGCCACCACGCCGGAAAGGGGCAGGGCAAGCCAGAAACAGAAGCCGAACTTCAGGGTGAGAACAGATGAGGTGTAAGCCCCGATAGCCATAAAGGCGGCCTGCCCGAAGGAGATCTGGCCGCAGTAACCGCTGACGATCTGCAACCCCAAAACGACAATAACGCTAATGGCCAGGAGGTTCATGAAACTGATGAGATAGTAAGAGCCGAAAAGGGGAAAGATATAGAGGAGGACCAGGGCGGATATGAGAATGGTCCAGTGTTGCCAGGTCCTGATGATTGCCATGTCCAGGGCGTAGCTTTTGTCAAATACTCCGCATGGCCGCATGTTTATATCCTTTCAATGCGTACAAGGCCCAGGAGGCCGTATGGTCGGACGAGGAGGATGAAGAGGAGAACCACATAGGCCGCCACATCCTTGAAGCCTCCTCCTACAAGGGGGTCGATATATGCAGCGCCCACGTTTTCAACGACGCCCAGAAACAGGCCTACCAAAAGGGCCCCGAGCAGAGAATCAAGACCCCCGCACATGGCGACGATGAGTCCGTTAATTCCGATATAGGGGAGCATGTAATACACGTCCATCACGTTTGCCGTTGCAATTCCCGCCACAGCTGCGGCGATTCCCGAAAGGATCCATATGTAAGAAAAAATGGTCTTGACCACAATACCCGCACTCTGGGCCAGACGGTGATCCTCTGCCGTGGCCCGCATGCCGAGGCCGACTTTTGTGTACTTGAACAGGAGGGAGAGACCGCCGAAAAGAAGGAGGGCCACCAAAAAGCCGATCAGTTGATTGATGGGCAGGGAAATTCCTCCGAGGTCAAGGTTGCCTTTGGGCAAGAAAGGGGGAAGGGATCTCGATCCCCCTTTCAGGTAAAGGACAAACACCCCTTCAAGGACCAGGAAGACGGCAAAGGTCATGAGGAAAGCGGTAAAAAGGGGTTGGCCTATGAGAGGACGGAGGGTCAGCCTTTCAATAAGGAGTCCCATAAGGGCCGTCAGGACGAATGAACCCAGGAGACTGATCCACAAAGGAAAGCCCAGTCCGCCCAGAAGGAGCCAGAAGAAAAGGGCTCCAAAGGCAACCATTTGGCCTTGGGCCAGGCTCACCACATGGGTGGCCTTGTAAATGAGTACGATACCGGCCGCTACCAGGGCGTAAAGACTGCCTACCATGAGGCCCGTCACGGCTTGTTGAAGGAATTCAATCATCTTTCCTCCCGAGGTATCCCAGTGGCATTCTAAAGGGAATTTCTATTATAATTTTATTATTTACCTTATACATCCGTTACGTGGATAGCGGTCTGG
>CAZNLL010000132.1:0-10433 GCA_964573885.1 uncultured Desulfobacteraceae bacterium
GGGAAATGCCTACGTGGCGGCATCGGATGATGCCTATGGCGTTTTTTATAATCCCCACTACCACCTTTTTCAGGGGGTCAACGGGAATCCATATGGGAGGTGTAGGGTCGAAGCGGGTGAGCAGTTGGACTTCCCGGTGCGCGAAAAGAGGCCTGATTTCCTCAAGGACCTGAGGCACAAATTGGGTGAGAGACACCTGCTCGGGCGAGCTCTCCTTGGGGCCGAAGATCTCATCGATCTTGCTCCTGATCCTTTCAGCTGGCTCCTCATCACCAACCTCGTCCACCACCAATGACACCAGCTCGTCAGCGCACTCATCCAACAACATGGATAAGACATAATGCGCCGCGTACTGCCTCTCTCGCATGATATCCTCTACCTGGTACTGCATCTCCAGTATCCGGGCCAGGTTCCTCTGCGCCCTTTCCATGGTGGGATACCACGTCTCTTTTGGTACGGCGTCAAGTCGCTTGGCCAGGATATTCAAGGATGCGCTCAAGACAGAGAGAGGCGTTTTGAGTTCGTGGGAAAGATGGTTGATGACCTTGTCCTTGGCCCGGTTCAGGCTGGTCACCTCTTTGTAAGCCTCCTTGATTTCCTCGGAGAACCTCACATTCTCAATGGAAAGGGCCACTGTCCCGGCAATCATACTGAGGAGTTCCACATCGGTCTTGTCAAAGACCCCCTTCTTCTTGTTCATGGCGCACAGGACCCCGATGATTCGGTCCCTGCTCCTCAGGGGAACGTCCAGGAGGTCATGGGTATCGTATCCCGCCTGGGTGTTCAATACAGAATAGTAGTCGGGGTCCTTGGATGTATCCAGGACGATGCACGGCCCTCCTGTACGGATCACTTTTCCGGCAATTCCTTTATCGGCGGGATAACGGATCTCCTTCATTCGAACCACTGTAGCCGAATCATCGTGAGCCGCTGCTTTAAAGAAGAGCTCATTCTTTTCATCATCCAAGAGGATTACAAGGGCCCCTTCCACATCCAGCAGGCGCTTGACCTCGTTGCTGATGTAATCCAACAGGCCTTCCAGGTCAGGATATTCAGGGAGGGCCATACTAATGCGAAAAAGGGCCTCATTGTTCCTGGCCATTCTCTTTTCCTGGGTGATGTCCCTGAGAATGACCAGCTCTCCTGAAAGCTCATCGTCGATTTCGGAATAGAAGGCAGCCCGTAACACCACGTCCAGGATACGGCCGTCCTTGGTCAGGCGCTGGGTTTCGTGACGGAGAATAACCTTCTCCTCGAAAAGTTTTCTTATGGTTTCGGTGGTTTCCTGCTCCAGGCCCGGCGGCACATAGGGAATGGTCTTCCCTTCCAATTCTTCAAGGTCCCAGCCGAAAATCTCGGTGAACGCCGGATTCAGATAGGTGACCCTTCCATGGGGGGTAAAAACCACAATAGGGTAAGGGACAAAATCGAGAAGGGTCCTGTAACGTCTTTCCGAATTGCGGAGGGCCTCTTGGGCGGTGAATTTCTCTGTAATGTCCCGGGCAATACCGCGGAATCCGATCTTTTTGCCCTCCTTATTGGTGATGAGATTTGCCGAGAGCTCGATGATGCGACGGTTTCCATCCTTGTCATAGATTTCCCACAGGAGATCTGAGACACCTTCGCCGGTCCTGTAAATCCGGTTAAAGGTATCAAAGGCCTTTTTTCCGTGTTCCTCATCCATGAACTTGGTGAAGCTCTGAAACTGTATTTCCTCCTTTGGATAGCCGAAAAGCTTGCACAGCGAATTATTGAAATACAGGAAATTCCCATGAATATCTAATTCATAGACCCCTTCCTGGATGTTCTCCACAAAGGCCTGGTAACGTTCACTTGACAGGCGCTCACAGGCAGCCAGCATGCCTGCACTCTCGGCATTGCTTTCTCCCTGGGGCTTCCTTGCACCCTCTTCCGGGAAAGCTTGTTTTGTTCCCCTTGAATCACCTTTTGTCATGGGTATTGGATCTCCAAGACACTTTTCCTCCTTCAAAGATTTAACATATACAGCATATTAGCCCTATTGTCATTAATAATTTGTAGCCCTTGGGTCTTTTGAGCGGTGCCCTGCGCCCTAACCACAAATCCTCTTGTCGCCGATTTTTATCTATCCTATAATAACGGAAAAAAGGCAGAGGGAATATATGCGGAACAAAATGGATATGACAAAGTCAACTAAAATACCCAAGGCCACCATTACCAGGCTCTCTCTATACTACAGACAGCTTGAACTCCTTGAATTTGATGGGTATCGCATGGTCTCATCTGAAAAA
Organism: uncultured Desulfobacteraceae bacterium; assembly: GCA_964573885.1. GTDB lineage: Bacteria > Desulfobacterota > DSM-4660 > Desulfatiglandales > Desulfatiglandaceae > CAZNLL01. The sequence goes on from CAZNLL010000132.1 coordinate 2,271, forward strand.
CTGGCCTGGCTCTGTCAGGTCAATTCTGCCCAGGTCAGAAAGGACCTCGGCTACTTTGGCGAATTCGGAGTCCGAGGCGTAGGCTATGACGTCATCGACCTTCAGGCCCAAATTAAAATGATCCTGGCGGTGAATCGCGAGTGGAACCTGGGTATTGTGGGCATCGGTCGACTGGGATCCGCCTTGCTCCAGCATCAAAACCTGCCTGAAAGGGGGTTTCATTTGGTAGCCGCCTTTGACAACAGCCCTGAAAAAATCGGAAAAACCGCCCCCTCGGGGCTTAAAATCCAGGACATCAAGGAGCTGCGCAGGGCCGTTGAGAAATTGAATATAGAAATCGGTGTGATCACCACGCCGCCTTACGCGGCCCAGGCCGCCGCAGACCTTTTTTTGGACGCCCAGGTCAATGCCATTTTGAATTTTTCGCCCACCACTATCCGGGTCCCTGACTGTTGCCTTGTTGAACATATCGATTTTACGGTAAAATTGGATATTATCACCTATAAACTCCATCATGAACTCGGGCTTTAGCACCAAAACGGGTGCCCAGCGGGAGGTCGTACTAAGGATTCTATTCAGGGCATAATTGCCCTCAAGTTATTTGTGGAGGGATGAGAGAAATGTTCATGTTCAGGTTTCAAAAGTGCTTGATTATCGTGGCCCTACTGGTTTTCTTGGGGACCTCCATCCCCGCCCATGGGCTTCAGGGTGCCAAGCTTTCGATGGACGAAACCATTTTTGATGCCAAGGCCGTTGTGGAAGGGGAAGTGGTTGAACACACCTTCCGGGTACTCAACCAGGGAGACCAGGTCCTTGAGATCCAGAAGGTGAGGCCTGGGTGAGGCTGTGCGGTAGCCGATTTTGATCGGGCCATCCCCCCAGGTGGGGAGGGAAAGATTAGACTGGCCGTGCGGACAAAAGGCTATCAGGGTAAGCTCTTGAAGAGGGCCAGGGTATACACGAACGATCCCTCCAAAAAGGTGGTTACCCTCACAGTAAAGGCCTTTATAAAGGTCCCGATTCAAATGGCCCCCCGTTTCGTCAATCTATCCGGCAAAGGGGACAGGGGGAAAACCAGGGTGGTCCAGGTGGAAGGCAATCTGGGAAGGCCCCTGGAATTGACCCCTGACCAGTACAGTCTCTCTAAGAGAGTGAAATACGCCATTGAGGAGGTCGTGAAGGGAAAGAAATACCAGATCCGTTTCAATGCCATTCCCGGCATACCAGGGGCTTATCACGGTTTCCTGAAACTAAAGACCAACTATCCAGAAAGGCCTGAGCTGATCATATGGATCAGGGGCCGGAGTTCTTAAAACAGAGTCCGAGGCCCTTACTGAACCGGCATACGAAACCCTATGACCTCCTATGACACGGGCAACCCCCATTTAAAATCAAATGAATCCCACCAAACAGGAACCGTTGAGATTTATACAGACGGGGCCTGTAGCGGAAATCCAGGGCCGGGCGGATACGGGGCCGTCTTGAGATACGGTCAAAACACCCGTGAGATTTCAGGATGCGAACCGCAAACCACAAACAACCGCATGGAAATGATGGCCATTATCATGGCCCTAAAGTGCCTCAAAAGGCCTTGCAAGATTAGGATAACCACAGATTCTCAGTATGTACTCAAGGGCATGACACAATGGTTGCCGAACTGGATCAGACGCAACTGGCGCAATTCCCGCAAACAGCCTGTACTAAACAAAGACCTCTGGGAAGAACTCATCACCTTGACTGAACCCCATCAGGTGGAATGGCATTGGATCAAAGGGCATCAGGGCCATCCTGAAAATGAACGTTGCGACCATCTGGCCAGACAAGCCCTGGAGGATTGCAGGCAGGCCCGCTGAGGAGGCAAGCATGGAAGAGACGTGGCTTCAAGCCCTCGCAAAAATGATCCACGGCATCTATGCGCTTACCACCTCTTACAGGGATGAAATAAATGCCATGATCGTCTCGTGGGTTTCTCAAATCTCTTACGAGCCTCCACTGGTGATGGTTGCGATTCATACCCGGCGTTATTCGCACCGTCTGGTGGAAAAGGACGGCTCCTTCGCCTTACACATTTTAGACAGGAATCAAGCTGATTTGGTATCTTGCTTCAAGGGGCCTGCAGGCCTTTTAAAGGGCTTTCCCTTCTTGACCCAAAAGACGTTTAGTGCTATTTAATCAGAATAGGTTCATCTTGAATCATTGAGGCCGGTTTGGACCTCAGGGGAGGACCCCATGAAGTGCCCGAAATGCGGTTTTATTACTTTTGACCACAGGCAGATATGTCCCAGATGTAATAAGGATATAAGCGCGGAAAGGGAAAAAATGCATCTGCCTGATTTTAGGCCCAGTCCACCCTCTCTATTAGGCGGCCTGACCGGAGATGTGAACGAGACCAGCATGGGCCTCAAGATGCGGGGCCCCGGAGCGATCGCGGAAGCGGGGCTCAGCCCGGAGGACTCCCAGGCCATTGAGGCCATGGAAGAGGCCTTCAAAGACAGTCAGGATCTTGAGATACAGCTGGAACCCGAAGAAGAGGCCAAACCGACCAAACCGAAGGAATCCATCGACCTCCCAACCCTTGCCGAAGAGACGGAGAAGACCGAAGTTCCAGAGCAAGAAGCCTCTCTTGAGCTTTCCCTGGAAGAAGAGGCAGGAGATGAAGTGCCTCTGGACATTGAAGAGCTTACCCTCGAAGAGGGCGAAACAGAGGCCCCCCTGGAAGAGGATTTCGTCCTCGAGCCGGAGCAACCACCCACGGAGGAGGCGGCCGGGGCTCCAAAGGTCGACGAGGAAACACTGTCATTTGACCTGAAAGAGCTTTTGGGCGAGGATGCAGAGATCGCCTTTGACGAGAAAGCGACTGATGAAGAAGGGGCCGTTCTCGATTTGGAGGGGGTGGAGCCAGAGGGTCAGGCCGTGGAGACGGAGCCAAAGCCGTCTCCTGAAGAGGGGGCGGAAGCGGAGGAGGATCTCTCCCTGGATCTGGAGTCCCTGGATCTGGATCTAGAACTGGAGGAACCTGAAGACAAGTCATCTTAACATCATTTTTGCATTGACCTGTCTGTTCCTCACGATTATACTCTCGCCTCATATCGTGCCGAGATAGCTCAGTCGGTAGAGCAGGGGACTGAAAATCCCCGTGTCCCCAGTTCGATTCTGGGTCTCGGCACCACCAAACCATCGAGTGCATTAAGAGAGGGGGTTGACCCGTGTGAGATGGGTCAACCCCATCTGCCTTTACCGATCTACTGGGCCGCCTCCTTTGCCCGAGCCAGGATTTCTCCTTTAGGGCTGATCACTATCTCCTCCAGGGGAATATCTTTTCCCGCCGCCTTCAGGGCCCGTCTGATAATGGTGGGTAAAGAGGAGCAGCAGGGGACTTGCATGATCAAGCAGGTGATGCTCTTGATTGGATTGGCCCTAAATATCTCCGTAAACTTATCGGTGTAGGCTTCCACATCATCAAATTTGGGGCATCCGATCATGACCACCCTGTCTTTCAAGAAGTGCTGATGGAAATTGGCATACGCCACCGGGGTGCAGTCCGCCGCAACCAAGAGGTCCGCTCCTTTCAAAAACGGGGCGGTTGCCGGCACAAGGTGGATCTGAACCGGCCAATGAGACAGGGTTGATTCCTCGGCGGCGTCTGGGAAAAAGGCCTGCACCTGCGTGCCGGGCCCCCCACAGACCGGGGTGTCACCGGCAGGTTTTTCAGGCCTCTCCTTGAGATAGGACTCTACGGCCTCGGGGTCAAAGTCCTCCGCTTCCCGTTCCACCACCGTTATGGCCCCCTTTGGACACTTACCCATACAGGCCCCCAGGCCGTCACAATAACTCTCGGATACGAGCCTGGCCTTGCCCTCCTGGATCTCTATGGCCCCTTCCGCACACCCCGGCACACAAAGGCCGCAACCGTCGCAAAGCTCTTCATCAATGTGAATAATTTTTCGCATGACCTTCATGATTCCCTCCTTTTCCCACGCCATGGCTAAGAAAGAAGCACCTTCTTTGCCAGGTCCCGGCCGGTTTCGGTCAAAAAGGATCCGCTTAGCGTATCCCTAAAGGTCTCGGAGGTCATGGGGCTTTCTTTATGCTTTTCCACCAGGTTGGCAATCAGGTCGGCATCATAGAGGCTCTTGAAATTGATGGACTCTTCCTTTCCTGGATGATGGTGATGCCCCACAATATCACATACCTCATCAATCAAGGCATCTTTTGCCCCCAGTCTTGTCAGTGTCTCCCTGGCAATAGGTGGGCCTGCCTCCTCATGGGGCTCGGCTTCCGTGCTCTTGTGCTCTTTCTCAGCCTCTTTTATTCCCATGTCATGGAGATAAGCCGCGCAGAGGATAACCGCGGGATTGCCGCCCTCCCCCCTCCCTATCTGCTCCCCGTATCTGGCCACCCGGATGGCATGCCCGATCCTCTTGAAATCCTGCTTGAAATGGCGTTTCATCTCAATGGCAACCCTTTCCTTTAAGAGATCCTCTTTCTGGGCAAGGAGTTCGGGTGTGAGTTCCCCGATACACTGCTCCGCATAGGGACAATAAGATGCACAGCCAAAATCCAGGCCGGGATTCAAAAAGCGGTGCCCGCATTTCGGACACTTGCGGGTAGGATCATCTTTGAAAAACTCCACCCCATTTCCACATTTTGGGCACTTTGCCTCAAATATGGCACCCGGCTTCCAAAATTGCATGTCCTGTCCTGGGCATTTCATGGCGCTCCTCCTTATTCTCCTTTCCAGTCAGACCCTCAGGGGCCTGGACCTACCAAATTATCTTCCCTTTTCATTCCTTTTAAAGATATTATCCCATGGCGTCAGGGGCATTGCCTTGACCTAAGTCAAATGGGGCCTTTCACCGCGCCTCTTTCTCGAGTCAACATTTCTCAAATAAAGCCCCCGGTCGGATGCTGTTCTCACCAAACCTCTCCCATATGGAATCCAGGGCCGTATTGAGCCTCCTTTTTTTGTCCACCTCCCGTCCTTCCCTGAAAAGAGATAGCTGTGCCCCTTTTCCGCTGAGGGTGAGTTGGGAAAGAGAAACGCCCAGGAGTCTGGCAGGCCTCCCGGGTATTTCGGTCTTTTCCAGGAGTCCACAGCACAGGGCATATATCTCTCCCCCATCATCCGTGCCTTTGGCCACGGTCACGGAGCGGGTTATCGAGACAAAATCGCCGTATTTCACCTTCAGGGTTATCGTCCTTCCCTTTAGCCCCTTGCCCCGCATTCTGGAGGCCACCTGACCGGCCAAGGAAAGCAATGCTTTTCGGGCCTCCCCCTTGTCCATGATATCTTTTACAAAGGTCTCCTCATGTCCGATGGACTTGGCTTCGCTCCGGGCCACAACCGGGCTATCGTCTATACCCATGGAGAGGCGGTGCATGGCCTCGCCGTGCCTGCCGAAAAGCCGCTTCAACGCCTCCTGTGGCACCCGGCGTAACTCACCTATGGTGTTAACCCCAAGTCGCCTTAACGCATGCTGGGTAGCTCTTCCCACGCCCCATAGCCTGTTAATGGAAAGGAACTCAAGGAAGGCCTCGACCCCATCGGAAGGGACCACCACCAAACCGTCGGGCTTTTTCATGTCAGAGGCGATCTTCGCCACAAACTTACAAGGAGCCACCCCGGCGGATACGGTCAAACCGATCTCTCTCCACACTTGATCCTTTATTTGCTGGGCCATTTCCCGGGGTGGGCCATAAAGTCGCCTGGACTCGCTCACGTCCAGAAAGGCCTCGTCTATGGAAACGGGCTCCACCACAGGTGTAAAGCGATAAAAGATCTCGAATACCTGGGCGGAGATTTCCCTATACCGGTGCATTCTCACCGGAAGGAGAACCGCATCAGGGCAAAGGCGCACGGCCTTGGCCACAGGTTGGGCCGAATGGACCCCCCATTTTCGTGCTTCGTAAGAGGCAGAAGCGACAACCCCCCGCTTGGTACCGCCTCCCACAATCACGGCTCTTCCCTTTAATGCGGGATTATCCAGGGCCTCCACAGCAGGGTAAAAGGCATCCATGTCCAGGTGGATAATGGCCCTCGGTTTTTCTTGCCCGCCCATTTCCAGCCCCCCTTCAAAGGAATCATCCTTTCATAGTATAACGCCTCAGGGGATAAAAACCAATATCTACCCCGGACAACATATATTGGGGCTGACATGGGGGAGCCGAAAATACTATAATGGACGGCCGGGAAACAGGACCACCCCTGCTATGATCGGCACATATCCAAGAAGGGACAGACTATGGGTTTTTTAAAGGCTTTTTTCCTGGTATTCCTGATCGCCCTCTCCTTTTCTCTGCCCGAATGGGCCCGGTCCGAATCGGTACCCTTCCCCCCCCTGGTCTCTTCCCTGGACGTAGAAGGCCCTCTTTGCCTTTGCGGCGAGGGGGTCCCCATCGAAAACCAAGACATTCGGGAGCGCCTTGAAAAAGAGCTTCTCCTTTCCCTGTGGAATCGGGCCCAGGTGATTCTATGGTTAAAACGTGCTCCCCGTTACCTGCCGGCCATAGAAAAAATTTTGAAGCGGCACGGCATGCCGGACGATCTCAAATATGTCGCCGTCGCTGAAAGCGCGCTCAGGCCTCATGCCGGTTCCAGTAAAGGGGCCATAGGGTTCTGGCAGTTCATGAGATACACGGGTCGAAAATATGGCCTGGTGATCAATCGCCGAATTGACGAGCGAAGAAACCTCTTGGCCTCAACCAGAGCGGCTGTGAGGTATTTTAAGGCCCTCCATGAGACCCTGAACTCGTGGACCCTCGCTATAGCTGCCTTTAATATGGGAGAGGAAGGGCTCATGGCCGAGATACTGGAGCAGGAGACCCACGATTATTACAATCTCTACCTCCCCCTGGAGACGCAACGTTTCATATTCCGTATTATCGCGGTCAAGCTCATTTTTTCGAACCCCCAAAAGTACGGTTTCGTCCTGAATGAAGAGGGCACTTATCCCCCCCTGTCTTGCGACACCATTCGACTTACCTGTCCCGGTGAAGTCCCCATCAGCATTGTTGCAAGGGCCGCCGGGACCCATTTCAAGATGATTAAGGACTTGAATCCCCAAATCCGTGGCCATTATCTTGCCAAGGGGACCTACAGTCTGCTCCTTCCCGAGGGAAGCTCGGCCCGCTTTCAGGCACGGTTTCAAAGGCTTTTCAAGCAGTTTCTGGCCTCAGAGAAAGAACGCATCTATGTGGTCAAAAAAGGAGACAGCCTCTCTTCCATAGCAGAACGCTTTGACATCCCTCTCGGTGCCCTGCTTATCTGGAACCGCCTTGACCCAAGCCGTCCGATTCACCCGGGGGACCGGCTCATCGTATATCCCAGGGGCACGAAACCCCATCGATGAAATTCCCTTGGATTTCTGCCTCAACAAAAGTAAAAGGCTCCGTGGAAAAAGCTTCGGGTCAGTGCAACCCACCAAAAAGAGCAGAGAAGAAGGCTGGAAAGTTGACTTTATGCCCCAAATCAAGTAAAAACAAAAAACATTATTTCTTCTCACTGGGACTTATAATTCCCAATATCCCATGGTGAGCGGACCGGGAATCCGTGAAAAAGGTAAAAAAATATCAAATTATAACTGTCCTCGCAATCAGCGCTTTCCTTGTCGCTTTCTTCCTGAGCATCTATATCACGGTTGAAGAGGAAATGCCGGATAATGCCGTAGTGGTCATTACCCTGGAAGATAAGCTTTACCATTCCATCCACTTCGATTATATCTGCCTGGCGAACAAAACAGCGAGGACCACTACCCTGGGAGAGGCCAGGGCGCAAGGATACAAACCTGATCCCCACTGCCAAAGCCTGGGGTATTTCAGGGGTAACCGACGGTTCCTTTTTCACCATCTTCTTTCCAAACTCGGCTTCCAGACCAGCAGCCGATGGGATAAATACGGGAACTGGCTGTGGTAAGACCTCCTTCCGCCGGATCAGTGTGAAAGCCAAGGCGAGGACTTATTATCTCGTGAGAAACCAAGACAGTACAGGTAATTAGGTCATGGCGTACTTGTATACAGTAACCCGTGATGGCAGAATCTCCAATATACCCATTACCAAACAAAAAACCACCATAGGCCGCAGCAAAAACAGCGATATCAGCCTTTCCGACAACACCGTATCCCGTCATCATGCGGAAATCACAAAGACACCTGAAGGGTATCTCA
>CAZNLL010000133.1:0-10413 GCA_964573885.1 uncultured Desulfobacteraceae bacterium
TTATAGATCACCATACGGCCCTCACCCTGCACGGGGTCACCACGGAAGCAGAGGTGGTTCCCGAGACCACCTATTTCTACGACCTCGCCCTTGGGGAATTAGGACCTGGGAATCTCTATTTATTGCCTTTTGTGGAGGGCATCAGGACCCACGTTTATGCGGACATCAAGGCCCACAACGGGGAGGCTGGTTACCTGGAGGGGCCAGGCATGTGGGTGGATGTCCTTCAGCACAAGACCGGAATAGAGACAAGATATGCCCTTCACAGGGCACTGGAAACGGCGGTGGATTCCCTCCTGGTCCATGAGGCAGGTCTCCAGATATCTGACCTGGCCTTCTCTTTATCTCAAGCATTGTTTCTGGAACAGGTGATGATAACGTCCTTCCATGACCTGGGCCTGGAGATCAACTTTGACGTAAGGCTTGAACTGAGCCGCTATCTGGCGCTCATGAGGATGCTGGAGAGGCTTTGCTGGATGTATGCCCCCTATTTGATCGAGGGAAAGGTGGATGAGCGATTCTTGGTTAGGGCCGCGGCCGAGAGGTTTTCCAATGAAGGGAGGGCCCTCTCCGAAGCAGGTCTTGACGTGTATCTTGAGACGTTGATAGTTTTACTTAAATGGCCTCGAGAAATCTATGACACCCTCAACACAGAAGGCATGAACTGGATACTTGATGCATTCCCTGAAACCATAGCCTTTTGTAAGACTCGGTAGGGGACTGTGAAAAGTTCCCCGCACGCATGAGGCCATGGGAGGGGAATAGGATTGAACTAAAAGGCGGCCAGGGTGCCCCCCTTGGGGTACTCTGGCGTTTTCAATCAGGGAAGGCCGTCTAAGCGGCCCCGGGGAGGAGGATGGAAGAAAGACATATTGCCAAAATTGCCGAAGAGCTTGGCGTCTCGACCGCGCAGGTCAACGCCACGGCCGAGCTTCTTGAGGCGGATGCCACGGTCCCTTTCATTGCCAGGTACCGGAAGGAGGCCACCGGGTCTCTGGATGAGGTGGCCATAACCGCCGTCCGCGACAGGCTGTCTCAACTCAAAGAGCTCGACAAACGCCGGGAGAGCATCCTCAAGTCCCTTGAAGAGCGGGAACTCCTGACAGATGAGTTGAGAGACAAGATCCTGGAGGCCGAGACCCTGGCCACCCTCGAGGACATCTACCTGCCCTTCAAGCCGAAGCGGCGAACCCGGGCCATGATGGCCCGGGAAAGGGGCCTTGAACCCCTGGCCGAAATCATCCTGGCCCAGGAAGAAGGTACGGACCCGCTCCGGGAGGCGGCCGCCTTTGTGGATCCGGAAAAGGGTGTGGAGACACTAGAGGAAGCCCTTGCGGGGAGCCGGGATATTATGGCCGAGTGGATGAATGAGGACCGGGAAACCCGGGAAAAAATGAGGATTCTTTACGCAGAAAAGGGCCTGTTTCGGACCAAGGTCATCCCGGGAAAAGAAACAGAGGGCGCCAAGTTCCGGGACTATTTCGATTGGGCGGAATCGTTGGCCATAGCGCCCTCTCACCGGGTCCTGGCCATGCGCCGGGGAGAAAGAGAGCTGTTTCTGGATTTGAGGGTGGAGCCCCCTGAAGAAGACGCCTTGAGCCTGCTCGAGGGCCTCTTTATTAAAGGGGATGGCCCTGCCTCTCAAGAGGTCAAAAAGGCCCTGGAGGACGGGTACAAAAGGCTCCTTTCCCACGCCATGGAAACCGAAGTGCGGATGGAAACCAAGCAAAGGGCGGATGAAGGGGCCATCAAGGTGTTCGCCGAAAACCTTCGGGAACTACTCCTTGCTCCTCCCCTGGGGGAAAAGAATATCATGGCCATTGACCCGGGAATCCGCACGGGCTGTAAGATCGCCTGCCTGGATCGACAGGGTCAATTACGCCATACCGATACCATTTATCCCCTCGTATCCGAAAAGCAGAAAGAGACGGCCGGTCTGAAAGTCAAAAAGCTCTTCCAGGACTATGCCGTGGAAGCCGTGGCCGTGGGGAACGGCACTGGAGGAAGAGAGACCGGGTCTTTTCTGAAAGCCCTGGAACTGCCACGGAAGGTTCCCGTGGTCATGGTCAATGAAAGCGGGGCTTCGGTCTATTCCGCGTCCGAGGTGGCCAGGGCGGAGTTCCCGGATCTGGACGTGTCTTTTCGAGGGGCCGTCTCCATAGGGAGACGATTGATGGACCCCCTGGCGGAGCTGGTGAAGATTGATCCCAAATCCATCGGCGTCGGTCAATACCAGCACGATGTAAACCAGCAGACGCTGAAAAGGAGTCTGGATGACGTGGTCATGAGCTGTGTGAACGCCGTAGGCGTGGAGGTCAATACCGCCAGTGAAGAGCTCCTCACCTATGTCTCTGGACTGGGCCCGCAACTGGCGAAGAACATGATCGCCTATCGCAATGAACAGGGCCCTCTTCCCGCCAGGGAGGCCCTGAAAAAGGTCCCTCGCCTTGGACCCAAGGCCTATGAGCAGGCCGCCGGCTTTTTACGGATCAGGGAGGGCGAAAATCCCCTGGATGGGAGTGCAGTCCATCCCGAGTCCTATTCCATTGTGAGGGCCATGGCCCGGGACCTGGGCTGCTCGGTAGAGGACCTTCTCTCCCATGCCGGGCTTCGACAAAAGATCAACCCCGCTGACTACGTTACTGATAAGGTGGGGATGCCCACGCTCACAGATATCCTGCAAGAGCTTGCCAAGCCGGGCCGTGACCCCCGGGAGAAGTTCGAGGGTTTTGAGTTCAAAGAAGGGATTGAACGGCTGGAAGACCTTGAGCCGGGCATGAAATTGCCCGGCGTGGTGACCAATGTGACGGCCTTTGGGGCCTTTGTGGACATAGGGGTCCATCAGGACGGCCTGGTCCATGTGAGTCAGCTCAGGCGGGGTTTTGTCAAGGACCCCCACAGGGTGGTCAAGGTGAATCAGAGGGTGGAAGTGAGGGTCCTGGATGTGGATTTGGAAAGGCGCCGCATTTCCCTCTCCATGAACCTTCAACAACCCTTTACCCGGGCCTTGAGAAAAAGATAAGAAAAATATGATCCTAAGAGGTTGGGTCAATAGATCCGGCGTCCTGCATTAGGACAGTTGGAAAGGAGAACGGGACATGAAACACATTCATTACAAAGAAGTGGAGGCCCAGGAGGTGGCCGAGGCCGGGGCCCATGGCGTAAGCATCCGGACCGTCATTGGTGAGGCGGACGGGGCTCCTCACTTCTTTATGCGGGTCATCACCTTTGACGCCCAGGCTTCAAGCCCGAAGCACAGCCACCCCTGGGAGCATGAGGCCTTTATCCTGAGGGGTACCGGGGTCGTTGAGGTGGGCGGAGAATCGTCGAATCTCAAGGCGGGAGATGTGGTCTATATTCCTCCGAATGTGGAGCATTGCTTTCAGACGAGCCAACCCATGGAGATGATTTGAGTCATCCCAAGGGTCTAGATTGCATCTGGACGATGCAAAAGGGATATGACACCCAACCACCAGTTCTGCCCGGAACAACTCATTTGGGGGTGGTGTTCCGGAGACGGCGGGCTTCGATCCCGGCTATTTCCCGCATGAGTACATAGCCCAGCCGGGGCCGCTCCTCCATAAGGGCGGTCAGTGCCGCATAATTCAATTCGATGAGGTCGGTCTCTTGGGTAAGAACCACGTCGGCGCTGGCTGGACATGAGTCAAGGAACTCGATTTCGCCCACAAGGGTCTGGGCGGAATGGGTGAGGAGGTGTTCACCGTTCACCCAAATCTCGGCCCCTCCTTCAAGGATGATGAACATCCTGTCCCGGGCCTTTCCCTGCTCGATAATGCGCTCTCCCGCCTTGGCGTGCCGCAGTGTGGCAGCGGCCTTAAGAGCGTCTCTCTCCTGATCGGTGAGCCCTGCGAACAACTCGACCCGGGCCAGGGCCTTGGAAAGGGCCTTGGCTCCGGCCCCGGCCTTGTCTGATCCAAAGGAAAGGTACAGGAAAGATCCTGACAACACGACCGCGACCATCCAAACCAACCGGCCTGAAGCTCCCTTAAACATGGGTTCATCTCCTTTTAGAAAAATAGGTGGGAAATTCCCTCCTGCCCACAATGAAAAGGCCCTATGGTGATAAAGCCTGCCATATAATGATTCTCCCAAAGGGGTCGGCCTAAAGACGAGGCCGGCTGGTATGTTCACGTCCGGGCGGCGAGGTCGATAAGGGCCTGGTTAAAGGCCTCGGACGTCTCCCAAAAGGGCAGATGCCCGCTTTCTTCAAAGACCCGCAATTCACCCCGGGGTAATTCATCGGCCACGTATCGCCCACAGGCCGGGCCGAAGCAGAGGGGGCCCTCGCGACCGACCGCCACCAGGGCAGGCACGCTGACCGTGGGCAGCACCTCCCGGTAGTCGCGCATCAGGTAGTCCGAGTAAAGGGAGGCCGCGGCTTGGGCCGGGGTCTTGAGGGCTTCGGCCAGCATGAAGGCGTAGTCGGCCTCAGGTGCGGTGCCGGTACGAAACATGGCGTTTACAAAGGATGTCAGGTGGCCCCGCCGGTCCTCTTGTACGGCCCGCACCACCTGGCCCAGGCCGGCCAGGTCCCCGCCCGCAAGCCGGTGTGTGTTCCACGTTCCCGGGGCCAGGGGGGCCGGGGTCATCTCCACCAGGGCCAGGGCCTTGATGCGCTCGTCACCATAATGTCGCCAGTGATCCAGGACCAGGGGACCGGCCAGGGACCAGCCGGCGAGGATCACGTCATGGAGATCCAGGACCTCCATCACCGCCTGGAGGTCCCGGGCACACTGGGGCAGGGTCAGGCCGAAGAGCACCTTGGAGGAGTCGCCGTGGGCCCGAAGATCCGGCGCCACCACCATGAAGTGATGGGAAAGGCCCTGGATCTGCCTTTGCCAGAAGCGCCTGGACATGGACCAGCCGTGTACCAGCACAAGGGGCCGGCCCGAGCCCGCCGTTTCCACCATGATCAGGGCCCCATCATCCGCCTCCACCAAACCCAGCCTCCCCTGCTCGTCGCATCTCAGCTCCCTGAAATAAGCCATGTCTTCCCTCCGGTCTCTGCTGGATCCACGCTCTCTGGCTTGACCATGAAACCAGCAATTATGAACCCAGGAATTGTACCGGATTATCCCTTCAAGTTAAAGCCACATTTTCCTCCTGAAGGGTGATGCCACGGCTTTACCCTTTCTCTCTCGTTTGTCCGAGTGTCATCAGATTTTTCGATTTGACACTCATATTTTTGCGATAATATGAGCGCATGCAATCGGATCATTATATTCAAAGGGCTTTGGTCGGTTGAACCACCGACCTTGGGAATTCAAGTGGTTGGTCGAAAGGGCGTGCTCAATGGATATGTCGATCGTGCCGTTGAAGGGTATCCTTTAAGAGGATTCGACGCCATCCATCTTGCATCCGCCATGGTGATCCATGAAAGGTTTCCTGAAGATTTCATGTTTGCCTGTTTCGACGACAGGCTCCTCCGTGCCGCCAATGAGGAAGGATTCAAAACGTTTCCGCCAAGCACTGCCCTTTGATCTATCGCCTTTGATCCCGGCTTCCTGCCGGCTCCAGACCGGATTCCCCAAACAAACCAAACAGCCAAACACACCAATGAGCTATAAATAGAGCAAATGGGAACTCTGGAGGAAATTCTGGAAGAAGCCGGGTATGAACTGGCAGATGCGCATCATTCCCCCTTTGTGATCATGTTTGACAAGCGCCATCTGATGCTATATATTGATGTCAATATGTATGCATAAAAGGACATTATCATGGAGGGTTGCCATGAAAGCTGTCACCATCAGGGGCGTTGAGCCAGAGGTCGCCGACAAACTCAAATCAACGGCCGCCAAACAAGGAAAAAGCATCAATCAGCTGGCACTTGAAATGCTCAAGGAAGGCCTTGGCCTCAAGAAAGAAAAAAGGTTCTCGCGTGAATACGATGACCTGGACCACTTGTTCGGCAGGTGGAGTGATAACGAATTCAAAGAGATTCATAAGAAGATAAATCAAGAGCGACACATTGATAAAGAGCTCTGGAGATGAAAAAGGTATTGATCGACACCAACATATATTCATTTGCCATGAAGGGGGATGTTGATGTGGTGAATGCCTTGAGAAAAATCGATGTGATCGGCTTTTCAGCGATCAGCATTGGTGAACTATTTTCGGGGTTCAAAGGCGGGAGCCGCGAATCAAAGAACAGGGAAGAGCTTAATCTCTTTTTGGATTCTCCGAGAGTCATTGTTCACGCCGTTGATGAGGGTACGGCTGATTTCTACGCTTCCATACTGGATAATTTGAGGATTGCAGGAACGCCAATACCTACAAATGATATCTGGATTGCAGCTATCGCGTTCCAGTATGGATATCAGCTTTTTTCAAAGGATAACCATTTCAGCCTGATGCCGGGGTTGGTGCAATTCCGCCGGTGATGGATTCTTTTGACAGTGCAATATACGATGTGCTCCGCATACCCCGAATTAACAATAACCAATAACCGATAACGATTTACCAGCGTAGCGGTAATCTTGAATCTGGAATTCGCACTGTTGAATCTTGAATCTGCGCTAAAAGCCTGCACATATAATCGTACGTATAATTTGTAAAGAAAGTGCCCCAGATCATTGATCGTTGACAGCAGGAAGTCCACGAGGTATACTTTAATGATAAAATAGGTATACCTTAGGAGGTGATGCAATTGCCTAAAGTAACTGCAAAATATCAGGTCACCATACCCATGAGTGTTAGGAAGGATCTAAATATTGTTCCGGGTACAGAAGTTGACATCGCAAAAGAGGGGCAAAGATATGTCCTGATTGTGGATCCAATCGAGACACTCCGAAAGAAGTGGCGCGGAAAGTTCAAGGGCGGAACCACAACGATGGAATATTTGGATGGCGTGCGAGGAAAAATAGATTGAGAATCTGTGTAGATACCACAATCCTGCTGGATATTCTCAAGGACGAATTCAGAACCTTTCAGAATAAATTCTATACCGCTCTGGCAAGAAAAGAAGATTTAATTGCTCCGACCATTGTATATGCGGAACTGATGCCCCAATTCAAAGGAGACACCGCTTTACTGGATCAGTTTCTAAAGGAACATAAAATAGTGATAGAACCGTTGGGGCTCGATTCTGTTGTGGCAGCAGCCCAGGCCTGGGTGAAATATTTGAAACGAAAGGCAAAGATAAAATGCCCTCAATGTGGCCACAAGCTGAATATGAGGAAGCATTTTTTGTCGGATTTTTATATTGGTGGCTTTGCTTCAGCAAAGTGTAATGCGATTCTTACCCGAGACAGGAGTGTATACACCAGATATTTTCCTGAATTGACAGGTTATGAAGGGTGTCTCAAGGCATCATCCGGCTGATATTACATCCGTCATCAGCTTCTTACCCGCATCTACCGGCTTAGAGAGTTGGCAAAATATCGAATCCCAAAGCTCGAAATCCGAAACAACCATAAATGAGCAAAACTCCGAATTCTAAACATTGTTCAGACCCCGGTCTAAAACTTAAGACCGTCCCCCCCTTCACTGCATGGCACCCATTACCCGGACGAAGTTACTGAATTACAAATGGATGTCCCCCCAGGCTAAGACCATTCAGGATTTGGATAACAGTTGCCCTTTTTATTCTTGACTGGAATAGCCAATATGGCTATAATGTCTATATTAGCTAAACTTCATTGGGGGGTATAGTATGGACGTTACGGCGACAGAGTTGAAGAACAGATTGGGGAGATACCTGGATACCGCCGAGAGGGTTCCTGTCATTGTCAAGAAGTCAGGCAGGGCAAAGTCGGTGATTATATCCCATAGAATGTATGAGAGATTCCTTGAAATGGAGGACTCATACTGGGCTCAGAAGGCTCGCGAAGCTGAAGAGGGGGGCTACTTGGGCGAGATTGAAACCAAACGCCTTTTGAGCGGAAAAGATGTATAAACTGGATATCACCAAGGCCGCCGGAAAGTTTATCAGAAAATTGAATGCAAAGCAATTCCGGCAAGTGGTATCAAAGATTTTGGAACTCAGAGAAGAAGTCCAACCCCATGACTCAAAACAGCTGATCGGCAGCCCTGAATACAGACGAGTGGATATGGGTGAGTATCGTATCATCTATAGGGTTGAAAAAGACACTGTTAAAATCGCGGCCGTTGGCAAACGAAACGATGACGATGTCTACAGGAGATTTGGAAGGAAAGACAAGTGAGAATTGCACGCCTGACCGCTTTCCGTAATGTCTGCGCCGGCAGGCGCATTGTTTTTGCCCTTTCCCTCTGGAACCTGTCAATTGTGTAAGAATCTACCGAAATTGCCACCGCGCCCCGTTACACCGTATATGGCGCTTTTGAGGGCCCAAAAGAGGGATATATGCCCTCGAAACACGTCCTTTCGGGATATAACCTTTGAATAATCAATATGTTAACGTGGCCCGACCTCCAGCCCCCAGCCTCAGCCCACACAACGTCCCCTCGTCCCCTATTACATGGTGCTGAACTATTTTTGATCCTCTTCGTCCTCCAGGAGATCAATAATTTTGTCAATGGCCGTTTTCTTTTCTGAGGACAACTTATTATAAAAGCTTCCTGTATTTTTCCTGCCGGTTCTATGTTTATTGGAAGCCCTTTTGCTCGAATCACTACCCGAGCCAGATCCAGGCTTTGAACCCTTTTCAGTTGATCTTCCCGCCTTTTTCCTGCGCCAAAAGAAAAGCCTCATGCATAGACTCTGAAACGTGTTCATCTATATCTTCAGGTGATGAGCGTCATTGCTGATCGAAATCAAGATGGGGGTAATGTTGCTTGACACATTGAGGACAAACAGTATGGCTGAGCCGAACATTGGAGTGCTCCAGCAAATAGTGCTCAATGACTTTCCAATAACCCCTGTGGTCACGAATCCTTTTGCAGAAACTGCACATCGGCAGTAACCCGCTGAGAATTTTTGAGGCCCCGGATCCGTCTTCTGGTCCATGGATCAGGTAATCGTCCTTCTTTTCCCGGAAAATGTCGCCGGTTATGTCATAGGCAATCCCCCGGAAGCCGATGGGGGTGAAATCCCCGTTCAACATTAAACAGGCAGACATCTCATATAATCCCCGATTTCCGGACCTTTTTTTCACTTCAAGGCCGTATTTTCTTATGGGCTCCCCGGTCCGGTACATTCTCTTAAACTTTTTGTGGGTTTCTCTGGCTGTACGTGGAGCCAGATAATCATGATAACCGAGCCCCTTTAATTCTTGTTGAGAGTATCCGAGTACTGAGGGTAGGGAAGTATTAAAGTATATGAAGTCGCCTCTGAGATCCGTCTCAAAGTAGGCCTCTTTCAAACCCTCCATGATGGCTCGAAATCCCTCCTGACTCTTCGCCAGTGCCTTTTCAGCATCTGTATCATGATTGATGAAGCCCATCTTCTGATCCAATACTTTGTATGAGTATTTTTCAGGCATGTTCTTTTACCCCTGATTTTCTAACCGTGGACCTATTGTGCTCGAGTTCGTCTTTTGAACTGAATAAGGACTTGGAGCCATTCGATTCTTTATCAAAGTGCTGCCCGTTTATGCAATCCGGGTCGACTATTGGCGGAGACGGTAAAGATGGCTTCAGCCATTCAGAGGCCTTTTGCATATCTCGAAATATCCGAATTTTTCTTGGAGATAGCCCTGAGAGAATCTTATAAATGCGCATTGTTTCGTAGACCTGAGAACGGGGAGCCACAACGGCAAGCTTTGAGCCTTCCAGAAGCGGCTAATTTTCTTGATCCACAGAAATTAGGTCAAGAATATCTGAATAGCCTTTACTACCCATGCCCATTAAAGCTTTGACCCCACGAAAATCATAGATTTCATCCATTCCGGGTCTGTAAAGTCTATGTGCCAGGACGAGCTCCATATTTGCCCTCAATTCTTCCAAACTTAATTTGCCAATTCCCTTGGTGGTAATTATTCGCGAGTCCGGATCAATCATAAAGAGCAGCGCCATTTTTCGTCAAACATCTTGTTGCTTCAATTGCACCTGGTTCACTTTAAAATCTCAATTGGTGGAATTGGTTTTAGAATAAGCAACACCATACGGGAGGGATAAAAGTCTTTGCCTTTGTTCAAGCGAATTCCGGTTATGGGTTTTAGCATGCTGCAACAATTTTTGGGCTCAAGCCATTTATCAGCGGGGTTTCGCTTCACTACCTTTCCACCACCATGTCTGCTTGGTCCACACATTCTGTGGCGGGGCTTTCCATTTTCCATGGGTTGTACCGTATTCAGGCATCTGGAATTTAAACCGGCCACTTTTGTTTGGATGCCGAAGTGTTGACTTCAGGGAAAAATTGCCAAGGGTGTTTTTTCCAACGCTGTTTTCCTCCGCTTGGATGGACAAGTGCGGTAGCAAAAGCCCACAAACAAAAAGAATCAGAGAGAATAATATGACTTTCATTTCCCATCT
>CAZNLL010000134.1:0-10182 GCA_964573885.1 uncultured Desulfobacteraceae bacterium
CAGTTGCGCCCATCATCAATCCGGAGAGTTTCACTTCAGAGTTGTCAGACTTCCCGATACGGGTAAGCTTTTTTATTAATTCGATCTCACCCTCCTTGGAGCCGTCCAGGAAGCTGAGTACCCCTATCTTCTCAGGTTTTTTGGGGGCTGGAGCGGCTTCCTGTTTGGCTTCCTGTTTGGCGAGGAGGTCTCGCTGCTTGGCCGTATCCAGGATCATGGTTTTGTCAAGCTCCCCCTTTTCGACCTCTTTTACGGCGTCCTCGCCTTGTTTTTCAGATGCCACAAAGAGGAGGAGGTGTTTCCCTATGCTGATTTTGTCTCCGTGCTTGAGCTTGTGGGAAACCACCTGTTTATCTCCCACAAAGGTGCCGTTGGTGCTCTGGAGGTCTGTCAACACAAAATGGTCTCCCACCTTGTCTATCTTGGCATGGTAACCTGATACAGCGAGATTGTCGATTTGGATGTCATTCTCGGGTTTTCGGCCGATGGTGAAGCTGTCTTTTTCCAAGGGAAATTCTTTTATTACCTGCTTGTTAAAGATCAGAATAAGCTTGGCCATAACGCATCCCCCTCAGTAGACCCTTTTTCATATAATAGGTTATAGGCATATGCAATGGCAATCTGAAATCATTTCAGGAGCCGGGTTTTCCGAATAAAGCCCCTCGAAAAAGCCTTTCAGGAGGATGGGCGTCTTCGGTCGTTTATGAATGGAACCCAAATAGTCTTCGGAACCGGGCCAAGACATCGGCCACAACCCCTCCTATCTGATGCCCGGGTCCTCCCCCTGATCTCCCCAGGCCTGAAAGGAATACTGTGACCACAGTGGTGTTGTCATGGCCCCCCCTTGAGAGGGCCACGTCAACGAAATGTCGACAGAGAGACTGGGGATTGTCCTCACCTTCCGCCATTTCCTGGATTTCATCATCTGAGACAAGGTCTGTCAGCCCATCACTACATAAGATATAGCGGTCGTTTTCTCTCGGGATAATCTCAAAGATCTCTGCGTCCACGTCCTTGGCGGAACCCAGATTCCTGGTAAGAACGTGTTTAAGAGGGGAATTATCGGCTTCTTCGTAAGTCATGCTCCCCATTTCGAGTTGTTCGGCGATAAAGGTATGATCCTTGGATAACCTTTCGATCTGCCCGTCCCGAATGAGATAGATCCGGCTATCCCCCACATTTGCGGAAATGACCAGGTGGGGGAGGACGGCCAAGACACTTACAGTGGTGCCCATGCCATGATGTTGCTCGTGCTCCTCGGCCAACTCATGGATCACTCTGTTGGCCAAACGGATGCCGCTCAAGATGAAATTCCCGATCCGGGAGAGGGAAGGATCGGCCGGACCGAACAAGGCCGGCTCGTTTTCTGCTGACTGGATCCACCTTCGAAAACTTTCGTTAATCAGGTCCACTGCGATCCCGCTTGCCACTTCACCTGCGAGGTGTCCCCCCATACCGTCGGCGACCACATAGAGACCCAGAGAATCATCCACCGAGAAGGCATCTTCGTTCCCTTCCCTCTTGAGCCCCACATCTGTAAGCCCTGCAGATTTGGCGAAAGCGGGCGCCATAATCACCTCAAAAAAATATTCCCCTTTTTTTAAACGCTTATTTCGTATTGTTCAAGATGAAAATGCTTTTTGCCGATAATAACAATTCGTCTCCCTAACCTTTTCTCGAGCTCCATAATGGATTCCTGTTCTTCCTCCTTAAGGACGCCCTCTATCTCCGGGTTCACAAGGATACAGACGTCTCCCCTTTCCTCGGACAGGGCGCATTCCCGCTCCAAGTCTCTGAATATTTCGTAACACAGGGTTGTCTTGGACTTGAGGGCCCCTGTTCCTTCACAATAGAAGCAGGGTTCTGTGAGCAGGGTGTTAAGATTGGCCCGGGTTCTTTTACGGGTCATCTCGATGAGGCCCAAATCCGAGACGGGCAGGATATTGGTCTTGGCCTTGTCTTTACACAAGGCCTCCTTCAGGGTCATAAATACGCGCTCCCTATTTGAGCGCTTCTCCATATCAATGAAATCAATCACGATGAGGCCACCGATATTTCTGAACCGCAACTGGTAGGCGATTTCCTTGGCCGCCTCCAGGTTTGTCTTTAAAATGGTTTCTTCCAGATTTCTCTTGCCCACATAGCTGCCTGTGTTCACATCAATGGCTGTGAGGGCTTCGGTCATTTCAATAACAATATACCCCCCCGATTTAAGCCAAATTTTGTTTTCCAGGAGGGGGGAAATCTCCATTTCAATGCCAAAGGCGTCGAAAATCGGCTCCCGACCTTCGTAAAGCTCCACGGAAAAGCGCAGTTGTGAAGCAAATGCTTTGATGAATTCCATAATATTTTCATGATCTTGTTTAGAGTCAATAATCAGGCGGTCCACTTCCCGGGTAAAGAGGTCTCTCACCGCCCTCAAGGAGATGGACAGGTCCTTGTACAGAAGACCGGTACCGGATCTCCTCTCCATTTTGGCTTGGATATCAGACCAGAGCTTGAGGAGGAAGTCCATTTCAACTTCCAATTTCTCCTTTGAAGCCCCTTCACTGACGGTTCTCACGATAAAACCGATATCCGCGGGCCTGATTTCCTGGATGATTGCCTTGAGCCTTTCCCTTTCCTCCTTTTCCTCTATCCTGCGGGAGACCCCAATATGGTTTACCGTGGGCATGAGCACGAGATGCCTGCCGGGCAAGGAGATATGTGAGGTGAGCCGGGCCCCTTTGTTCCCGATGGGTTCCTTGGCCACCTGAACCATGAGGTCCTGGCCCTCATGGAGGAGTTCCTCTATGAGAAAAGGGATAGCCTGGGATTGATCGGTTGCCGTCGGGCCGTTACCGGGCATGGTGGAGATTTCCTCGGCCATGCCGTTTCCCAGCATCATTTTTTCAAGGGGGGAAAAATCCCTGCATACATCGGAAACATAGAGAAAGGCGGTCCTGTCAAGCCCTATTGAAACAAAGGCCGCCTGCATCCCTGGGAGCACCCGCACGACCCTTCCCCGGTAAATATTTCCCATCAACTCCTGGCCGGTTTTTCTTTCGGTATGGAGTTCCACCACGACGCCGTTTTCAACTAAGACCACTCTGGTTTCGTAATGCCTTACATTGATAATGAGTTCACTGGACATGACAACCTCATTGGCTTTGGGGCTGACCTCCGGACCCCGGGATGGGAGGTGCGAGGACCTGGTCGGTTTTGAGTATTCTGAGAGAATGCAATTGATGATCGTCCAGGGAAAACACCTCCTTAATAATCTGGACCGGCTTCAGATGGGGCCCCGAGGTGTGCCTCAGGGCCAGTCTGATCTTTTTGGGTGAGACGAGTTCCAGGGATTTGACCAGGGGCCTTGCGTTAAGCTCGCGTCTTCCCTTTCTGTTCTCCTTGATTACAGGGAAAGAGGTCGACTTACGAAAAAGCGCTACGGCCTCCTCCTTGACCTTCAATCCGTTCAAGGTAATCAGGAAGTGGCTTTCCTTTATCCGCTCCTTTCTCTTGCGGGGGGGGATTTCTTCAATCCTTATCACAGAAATGCCGGAAGGTAACTGCTTGTTAATTTGTTCTTTTAGGCCTGAACTCCCTTGGAATCCGGCCATCTGGATATCCACCGTCTCCGATATGCTTTCCGTACCCACAGGCAAGGCACAGGCAAATGACACTCTGGGCATGGGGTGAAAACCCTTGGAGTGGACAAGATTGAGGCCCGCCCTCCTAAACGCCCGGATAAAGAGCCGAACGAGTTCCAAGTGGCTCAGGTACTTGGCTCGACCCAATTTGGTGAAGGTGAGGCGGTAATCCGTGGGCCGACCCTTGAAGGAAGGCCGGGCGGAAGGGGCTTTTTTCATGGGGGGATGCGCCTCAGCCAGGACAGGGTCCACGGTTTTGTGGTCACAAACCCCACATTCAAGGCACGCCTTACGACAATCCGGGGTCGGCCTTTCTTGATGGGCCTTTTGCCATTCCTGCTTAAGGAAGGCCTTGTTGACCCCTGAGTCCAGGTGGTCCCAGGGCATCCGCTCATCCAACGGCCTTTGCCGGTGCAAATAGTCGTGGGGATCAATCCCGCTCCGGCTGAAGGCTTGTTCCCAGATGTCCCTGCGAAAGTGCTCGGCCCAGGCGTCAAACCTGGCCCCGAGTCTCCAGGCCTCCAAGACGGCCCCGTTAAGACGTCTGTCACCCCTTGAGAAGACACCCTCCAGCCAGCTCAATTCAGGTTGATTCCATTTGACCCGTACCCGGCTTTTCTTCAATCCTTGACGGATGCGGTCGATGCGGCGGCGGCTTTCCTCAAGAGTGATCTGGGAGGCCCACATGAAGGGGGTATGGGATTTGGGAACAAAGGTGCTTACGCTGAGATTCAATTTCGCCTTCTTTCCCCCTTTTTTGGCCAGGTCGGCCAACTGCCTCGCCAGTTCTATGATATCACGGAGGTCCCCTTCATCTTCAGTGGGTAGACCAACCATGAAATAGAGCTTGATGAGGTTCCATCCCGCCTCATATATGGCCCGGGCCGTGTCTAGGATTTCCGCATGGGTAAGGCCCTTGTTGATGACCCTCCTGAGCCGCTCGTTACCCGCCTCCGGTGCCAAAGTAAATCCTGTCTTCCTGACCCTCTTTATCTCTTTGATCAGGTCCGGATTCAGCGTATCGACCCTCAAAGAGGGGAGGCTTACAGCCACTTTATCAAGGGATTGTCGGTCCATGAGGGCTGCGAGAAGGGCCTCGATACAGGTGTAATCACCAGAGCTCAGGGAGAGGAGGGAGAGGTCATCATAGCCGGTGAGCTTTAAGGCCCGCTCCGTCTCTTGGAGAATGGTCTCCAGGCCTCGTTCCCTGACCGGCCGGTAGATCATACCGGCCTGACAGAACCGACAGCCCCGGGTGCAGCCCCGAGCGATTTCAAAGGTAAGCCGGTCATGGACCAGTTCAGTATAAGGAACAATTTGTTGCAGCGGGAAGGGAAAAGACTCTATATCCGGAAGCAGGGCCTTTTTGACCTTTTTGTAATCAGGCAGGTGGGGCTCAATGGCATGCACCGGACCTTGGAGACCTTGGTGTATGGTGAAAAAAGCGGGGATATACACGCCCCTGAGACAATAGAGCTTGGTGAGGATTTCCCGGCGGTCCTTGGCCCTTTTTGGCGGGCTCTTTCTGAGGACCCGGCAAATCTCAAGGCACACTTCCTCTCCGTCGCCGAGCACAAAGAGATCAAATATATCCGCTACCGGCTCCGGGTTAAAACAGGCGGGTCCGCCGGCGATGATGAGAGGGTCGCCGGTTCGCCTGTTTTCTGCCAGAATGGGAATGCCTGAGAGATCCAGCATGTTGAGGACGTTGGTATAAGAGAGTTCATGTTGGAGGCTGAATCCCACCATGTCGAAACTCGCCAGGGGCCGCTCCGTTTCCAAGGAGGTGAGGGGGAAATTTCTCGCCCTCATTTCTCTCTCAAGATCCACCCAGGGGGCGAATGCCCTTTCAGCCGCCAGCCAGGGACGGCTGTTGAGGAGGTGATAGAGAATTTTTAGTCCCACGTGGGACATGCCCACTTCGTAAACGTCCGGATAAGCCAGCACCACCGAGACCTCGACCCGGCCTGGGTCCTTGACGATGGCGTTGACTTCCTTGCCAAGATAGCGGCTCGGACGGCTTATACGGTTGAACCAGGGTTGTTTTGCAAGACCCATGAGACCTCATATATTGAGAGCAAAACCATCATGAAACAAACCGACTAGCAAGGAGGCATTTGAGGCGGCACTTGGGGTAAGGATATGGTTACCTCGGCCCCGCCCTCCGGATGATTGCCGCCCAAGACCGTCCCATCAAGGCCCTCTACAACCCTCTTCACAATGGCCAGGCCCAGGCCGGAGCCCCCTTCTTTAGTGGTGACAAAGGGGGTGAAAAGATGGGGGATTACGCCTTCATCAAAGCCGGTCCCTGTATCTCGCACCACGATTTTGACCGTTCTTTCATGGGGCTCGGATCCGTTGACCTCCGCGTAGGTCAAGGCATATAGAGAGCCCCCTTCTGCCATGGCCTCAGAGGCGTTCAACAGGAGGTTCCACAAGACCTGTTTGATTTGTTCGGGATCAGATTCAAGGGCTATATCCTCCTTGAAGTTGGTAATGATCTTTGTCTTGCCATCCCAGTGCTGGCTGTTCTGAAAGAGCTCCAGGGATTCAAGGATGAGCTGGTTTAAGTTGAACTTTTTTACGCTGATCTTCTTGGGCCTGGCGAAGATCAAGAAGTCGTTTACCAGATGGTTAAGGCGATTGATTTCTCTGGAAATAATGCCCATGAGGCGGGTGTTCACGTCGTCTTCTTCAAGGCCGTCTTTCAGCATCTGGATTGAGCCGCTGATTGAGGCCATGGGGTTTCGGATCTCATGGGCCACCCCTGCTGCAAGCTCACCAATCAATGCCAGGCCTTCCACTTTTTTCATCTCCTCTTCAATGCGCTTCACCTGGGTCACATCATGAAAGATGAGTATAAGGCCCTTTTCCTCTCCCAAGGGGAGCCGCAAGGGAGAGAGGGAGAGGCGGAGATGAAGCTCTGTACCCTCGGCCCTGGTGAAAGGCAAGTCCATCAAGGGAGGATGCTTTTTTATAGGACCCGCAGAGGGCGCGCGTAACTTGGTCAGATGATCTTTTACAAAGGGGAGCACCTCGTGGATGTGACTCCCTGTGGCGTGGTGGACCTTGATGCCAAAAATCTGTTCGGCGGCTGGATTGCACAGAATAATCCTGTCATCCCCGTCAAGGACGATAAGCCCGGACGGGATACTCTTGATGATGCTTTCATTAAGGACTTCCAGCTTGTCAATGTCCCTCTGTTTGGCGCTGAGTTCGACACGGCTCTTTTTGGCCTGCTCAGAAAGATAACTGCTCAGGTAGGCCACCAGGTAAAAGGCCGCTATATTAACGAGAATGGTATAAAAGAGGTAGGCCCTTTGATATTGCTCAGGGTAGCTCAAGCGGCTCCCCAGGGGGTGGAGCATTCCAAAATAGTGGAGGTCCAGCAAGAGGCCGTACAGGATACTGCTGCTGGAGGCCACCAACAGGCCGCCGGGACGGTAAAGGAGTATGCTCCCAGAGATAATGGAGAGGATATAAAGAGAGGAGAATATGCTCTCTATCCCTCCTGTGGTATACACCACCGCCGTTACAAATAGGGTGTCGAGATGGAGTTGAAGATGGGCCTGAAAAGTAAGGTTTTTATAGTACTTGAGCAGGAGGATATAGATGATGGTGAGGAAGTAGACCGTGGCAATGAGCAGATAGTGGGAGGTCTGAATATTGCCGAAGTAGGTTTTTGTCTCTTTTACCTGGATGAAAATGGAGGCGCCCAGGAGGAGAGAAACGAAGAGGACCCTCAGGAGCATAAGGGTCTGCAAGCGCCCGGAGAGCTCTCCGTGAGGGATTTTTGCCTGTGAGCCCGCCATATGTTCGGAGTTATCCTAATGCTGCGGCCATCTTGAAGATGGGCAGGTACATGGCAACGACAAGCCCCCCTATGGATCCTCCCAAGAAAACCATGAGCAGCGGTTCCAACATAGAGGTCATGGCGGCCACGGCCGCATCCACTTCATCATCGTAGAAGTCGGCGATTTTGGTAAGCATGGTATCAAGGGCCCCTGTAGCCTCGCCCACAGAGATCATTTGAACCACCATGCTGGGGAATATGTCCGTTTCCGACAGGGGGTCAGCAATGGTTTGCCCTTCAGCAATACTTGAACGCACATCAAAAATGACCTCTTCCAGGACCACGTTGCCGGATGTCTTTGCCACAATTTCCAGACCGTCCAGGATGGGAACGCCGCTGCCGATCATGGTGCCCAGAGTACGGGTGAATCTGGCAACGGCCACCTTCTTGAGAAGGGGGCCAAAGACGGGCAGTTTCAATGCAACGCTATCTGTTTGTTTCTTGCCCGTACTCGAACCCCGGTATTTCTTGAATGCAAAAGCAAACACGATGATTCCGCCGATCATGTAATGGATATTGCCTTTAATAAAACGGCTCATGTTGACCACGATCTGGGTGGGTACCGGAAGACCTGCCCCCATGCCGGAAAACATATCTTCAAACACAGGGATTACAAACACGAGAATTACGGCAATGACAAGAATGGCTATGGCCATAACCACGATAGGATAGGTCATGGCCCCTTTAATTTGACCCTTAAGCTTTTCGGCCTTTTCAATGTAAGCCGCCAGTCTCTGAAGAATGGTATCCAAGATACCTCCCACTTCTCCGGCGGAGACAAGATTGACGTAGAGATCGTCAAATATCTTGGGGTGTTTGCTTAACGCCTCTCCCAGACTTGATCCTCCCTCCACATCCCTGGTGATTTGCTTGAGGATGGCCCTGAAGGTCTTGTTTTCTGTTTGTTCAGCAAGGATAGTGAGGCCTTGGACAAGGGGAAGACCCGCATCAATCATGGTGGAGAACTGTCTGGTAAAGATGACCACGTCCTTTTTGGTCACCTTGGGCTGCATGAAAGAGACGTTTTCAAAGATGTCTTTAGGCTTGGCCTTCAGCTTTTTGATCTGGAGATTGCGCCGTTTCAGTTGAGCCCGGGCTATTTTTTCGTTGGCAGCCTCCAGTTCGCCCTTGAGGGTCTTGCCTTTCCTTGACGTTCCAACCCACTTGTAGACTGGCATTTACGATCCTCCCTGGATTCCTTTATGGCCAAGGGATAGGGGCGGCATCCCAAACCGGACATTATGGCTTTTTTATAGTTTAGGTGGGTATTTAGGCAAGATTAGTTAATTTGTCCTGTTGTGTCAAGAAGTCTCCTTGTCTCCTCTACAGCCCCCGTGCCCTTTGTGTGGACCGGCTTTTGCCCAGAGCCCTGGAGCCTTTAAAGGGAATAATATTGTTCTTGACAAAGGGTGTGGCTTCAATGTTATATGATTCGCGCGGAAAAAAGCCTTTAAAATCGGGTTTTTTGCCGGGAGAGATCAAAAATATTCAAAGGGGGCCCACGGGGTGTAGGTCCTCTGATTCTCAAAAAAACCTAGAGGAGGTAGGGACTGTGAGCGAGATCATCGCCCCCATGGGGGGAAAAATACTGGATGTAAAGGTCAAGGCTGGAGATGCGGTTAATGAAGGAGATGAGGTGGTGATCCTCGAGGCCATGAAAATGGAATTACCCGTCGTGGCTGAGGCCTCGGGTACGGTTAAAGAGGTCAAATGTAACAAAGGGGATGCTGTAGAGGCTGAGGCGGTTCTGATTGTTCTTGAATAGGGACGGTCCTCGAAACGTGGTGGTCAACCCGGGAACAACGATTCAAAGAGATTGTGGAGATGGAGACAGAAGACAAAATAAGAGAACTGGATAGAAGAAACCAGGAGGCTGAGGCAGGAGGCGGTGAGAAACGCATTGAGCAGCAGCATAAGAAGGGCAAAAAGACCGCAAGGGAGCGTATTGATTACCTGCTCGATAAGGACAGCTTCCAGGAGATCGACAAGTTCGTAGTCCATCGCTGCCACGATTTCGGGATGGACAAGACCAAAATCCCTGGCGACGGGGTGGTGACCGGCTTTGGGACCATCAATGGAAGGGAAGTCTTCCTCTTTGCTCAGGACTTTACGGTGTTTGGGGGGTCTTTGAGCGGCGCCTTTGGTGAGAAGATATGTAAGATCATGGACTTGGCCCTCAAGAGCGGGGCCCCCGTGGTGGGCTTGAACGACTCCGGTGGGGCCAGAATTCAGGAAGGCCCGGCCAGCCTGGGCGGTTACGGGGAGATCTTCAAGCGAAATGTCTGGAGCTCCGGCGTGATTCCCCAGATATCGGTGATTATGGGACCGTGCGCGGGCGGGGCCGTGTACTCTCCCGCTCTGACCGACTTTGTGTTCATGGTCAAGAAGACGAGCAACATGTTTATCACCGGGCCCCAGGTGATCAAGGCGGTGACCTCCGAGGAGGTGACCCCCGAGGAACTGGGGGGTGCCATGACCCACAACACCAAGAGCGGGGTGGCCCATTTTGCCGAGGACTCGGATGAGGCCGCCCTGGACAGGGTCAAAGAAGTTCTGAGCTATATGCCACAGAATTTCAGGGAATACGCCCCTGTGGTGGCGTGTACCGACGACCCGGATCGCAAGGATATGGCCCTAAGGGAGGCCGTTCCAAGTAATCCCCGAATGCCTTATGACATGAAAGATATTATCCGGTCTGTT
>CAZNLL010000135.1:0-10092 GCA_964573885.1 uncultured Desulfobacteraceae bacterium
AGCTTTCCCTTATTGCCGATAAAGTTATCATCCACAAAAAGGACGCCCCCTCTCCAGCCCTGGACGTAGATGCTCTCCAGCTCGGCCAGTATTTGATCTTTGGCTTTGGTGCGCGTCTTGCGTCCGTAAAGCGTTGTTATATCACAAAACTCACAATCAAAAGGACAACCCCGGGAATATTGGATATTCATGGAAAAGTACTTTTTCATGTTAACCAGTTCCCAGAGCGGTATGGGGGTGCTTTTCATATCCGGGAATTCAGGGGTTGTATAAATCCTCTTGGCCCGGCCTGATTCCAGGTCCTTTAGGAAAAGGGGCAGGGTGATTTCGGCCTCATTGAGCACCAGATGGTCTACATCCTGGAAGGCCTCATACCCGGCGGTAAAGAGGGGGCCCCCGGCGACGACCTTGGCTCCTTTGTCCTTGCATCGCCGGATGATCTCTTGGGCCGACTCCTTCTGCACGGCCATGGCGCTGATGAACACGTAATCGGCCCATTCAATATCCTTGTCCTTGAGGTCGGCCACGTTCATATCCACCAACTTCTTCTCCCATTCCCGGGGAAGCATACCGGCCACGGTCAAGAGGCCCAGGGGCGGGTGTACCGCCTTTTTTGAAATGAACCTTAAGGCGTGCTTGAAGCTCCAAAAGGTCTCTGGATACATGGGATACACAAGAAGCACCTTCATATTGATCTCCTTTTTAACTCGCCGGCGGCTCTTCCCGCCCTTGCCGCCTTCCGGGCTTTTTTCTCACTCAAGAACGCCCTGAGATCCCATCATAATACCGAGACTTGGCCCTTGCTGATGCCTTCCAAGATAATATTGACGAGCATCTCCACGTTCTCCTCGATTTCCGTCCGCCCCAAATTCACAGCCCACGGGTATTCCAGTCCCTTTAGGGCAAAAAACACGGCCTGAGAGACCGCACCCGGATCAGTGAGCAGAAAGGCGCCCTTTTTTTGACCATATTCCACTATGTCCCTGATGGTGGCGACCTCCCATTGGGAGTAGTCAAGGGTGAGATTTTCAATGAATGCATAGTGTTTCAAATATTCGTCTTTCACCGTGATATACTGGTCTGCCTTTTCATAGAGATAATCCAGCCTCGTGAAAACGAACTTCCTTAATTTCTCACAGGGATCATCTTCCTGGTCGACCGCCTGGATGATCCTGGCCTTGAGCCCCGCTATTTCTCCCTTGATAACCTCGGCAAAGACCTCCTCCTTGTTCCTGAAATAATAATACAGGGAGCTCTTCCCCTTTTTTGCCGCCCTGGCAATATCCCCGACCGTGGTCTTTTCAAGGCCAAACCGGGAAAAAAGATCGCTTGCGGCGGAGACGATAAGGTCTCTTTGTTCACTTTCAATGGGCATAGGCATAGAGGGCATCGACTTTTCGAACATTTTTTTTAATTGTTCCAATCTAATCTCGGCCATACCCCGGTGTCAAGCGCTTTTTTTACCCTGCCGCCGCACCCTGCCTGACATCCATGGATCAGGGCCTGGCCTTGTTTCTTGCATTTGCCGACCGAATAGGATAATGGTTGGCCCATGACCAGCACCCTGGATGTTTTTCTCAAGCCAAAGCATGTCGCGGTTATCGGCGCTACGGAACGGCCCGGTTCGTGGGGGTCCTTTATCATGGAAGGCCTCCTTTCATGGGGCTACCCGGGCAAAATCTACCCTATAAACCGCAGAACAGATCAGGTTTACGGTATCCCTGCTTATAAAGGCCTGGAGGCCGTGGACGGTCCCATAGACCTTGCCATCTTCACCATCCCCCAGGAATCCGTGGAACAGGCCCTCTCCGAGTGCGGTAAAAAAGAGGTCAAAGGGGTAACCATCATAACAGCCGGTTATAGAGAGGCCCTGTCAAAGGGTGGGGACATGGAAAAGGCCCTGGTCAACCTTGCCCGTTCCAAAGGCATGCGCCTTCTGGGCCCCAATGTGAGCGGCACTTTTGATCTCCATGCCTCTTTCAACGGGGCGGCCTCACCGGCGGAGCATTTGTGCCCCACGGCCATTGCCGCGATTTGCCAGGGAGGCTATGCCTTCTACGATCTCCTGGCAAGCGGCTTTTCCAGGGGCATGGGGGTGGGGAAATTCATCCATACCGGGAACGAGTGTGATCTCACGGCCACAGACTTCCTGGAGCACCTGGGGACCGACCCCCAAGTGAAGGTCCTCCTTATGTACCTGGAGGCGGTCCGGGAAGGAAGGCGATTTTTGGAGGTGGCCCGCCGGGTGTCGCGGGAAAAGCCCATTGTCGTGTACAAGGGAGGGAGGACGCCCGGCTCGGCCCGGGCGGCCCAGAGCCACACCGGGGCACTGGCCGGCTCCGGCAGGGTCTATCTGGGGGCCTTTTCCCAGGCCGGGCTCCTTATGGCCCCCACCATGGAACTCCTCCTGCCCATGGGTCATGCCCTGCTTGAGCGGCCGCCCATGAAAGGCCCCAGGGTGGCCATTGTCACCATGGGCGGGTCCTGGGGTGTGGCCCTTTCAGACGCCCTCGAAGAGGCCGGGCTTTGTGTGCCCGAGCTGAGCCAAGGGCTCCAGGCAAGGCTCCGTTCTCTGGGCATGCCCGTGAGGGCCTCTACAAAAAATCCCGTTGATATCGGGGCCTCCGGCCTTTTCTTCGCCAGGGATATCATGCTGGCCCTGGGCAGAGAGGTCCTTACCTCAGGGGAGGTGGACGCCCTGGTCCTTCACGGCATGGGAAGGCCGGGCATGCTCGAAGAGGACGCCCCCTCAAGGCTGAAACTCTTTCTTGAAATCAACAAGGAAGTGATCACCGGGTTCTGCGACCTGGAAAAGGAAACAGGCCTTCCCGTGCTCATTGCCACCGTTTTTACCCCCTGGGAAAGCCAGGTGGTCTATGACCTCAATGCTCAGGGGGTACGGATCTACAACCGCCTTGACGAGATCGCCCAAATCCTGGGCCTCTTGTACAGCCACTGGAAAAGGAATCAGGGTCTGCCGGGTTCCTGAACCGGAGGGCCCCCTTCCAGTCTCGCCAAGAGGTCACTCATGAAAAAAGCCCTTGCCATCGCTATTCCCGCTTTCCTGATCCTTATCGGGGTGGTGACCACCCTTCATTTCCTTGAAGATAAGGCACAAAACCAGATCCTCAGGGTTTCCGGGAACATGGAGGTCACCCAGGCAAGCCTTTCCTTTAAGATTCCCGGCATCCTCCTCGAGCGCTTGGTTGATGAAGGGCAAAGGGTGTCCGCCGGTCAATTGATCGCCAAGCTGGAAAGTACCGACCAGCAACTTGCCGTCACCAAGGCCGAGGCAGGCCTTGTCCATTCCAAGGCCTTTCTGGCGGAACTGGAGGCAGGGAGCCGACCCGAAGAGATCAAGGCCGCATGGGCCCAGGTGCAAAAGGCCCGCTCCGCCTTGGCGGAACTGGAGCGGGGAAGCCGGGAACAGGAGATTGCGGACGCCCGGGCTGAATTGGAGAGGGCCCTCGCCGCGGCCCAGGGGGCCCGGTCTCAATTCCTTGTGGCCAAAGCGGATTATGGACGCTTCAAACGCCTCTTAGAGGATAATGTGATTAGCCCTTATGAATACGATGCGGTACTCAAGAAATACGAGACCGCCCAGAGCACCCTTGAGGAGGCCAATGCCCGGGTCCTCAGTTCCCGGGAGAAGCTAAGCCTCCGCCTGGAAGGTCCACGGACCGAGCAGATCGACCAGGCCAGGGCCGCCTTCCGCAGGGCCCAGGCGGAACATGCCCTGGTCAAGGCCGGACCCAGGCAGGAGGCCATTGACCAGGCCAGGGCACAGGTCCAGGTGGCCAGGGAATCCTTGCGCGAGGCCAAACAGCACCTCGCCTATACCCGGCTCTATTCCCCCTTTGAGGGCGTGATCCTGAGCAAGGCCGCCGAAAAGGGGGAATACCTTAATCCAGGCTCTCCCGTGGTGAGCGTGGGGGACCTGAACCACATCTGGCTACGGGCCTATGTGAACGAGACCGACCTGGGTCGTATCAAACAGGGACAGGCCGCCACGGTCACCACCGATACCTACCCCGCCAAGACCTATCAGGGCCACATCAGTTTCATCAGCAGTGAGGCGGAATTCACCCCCAAATCGGTCCAGACCTTTGAGGAACGGGTCAAGCTCGTCTACCGGATCAAGATCGACATCCACAACCCGGACTGGGAACTCAAACCCGGCATGCCCGGCGATGCCCTGATAAGGACCGGGGGCTAGATCCATGCCTTCTGGGGATTCACCGATTTTCTCCCAGGGGCTGACCAAACGTTTCGGTTCTCTCACGGCCGTGGACCAGCTGAGTTTTTCCGTGGACCCGGGCGAGATATTCGGCCTTGTGGGCCCTGACGGGGCGGGAAAATCCACCACCCTGCGCCTGCTGAGCAGCATCCTTGACCCCACCGAGGGCCAGGCCTCCATCGCCGGTTACGATGTATGCCGGGATCCCGAGGCGGTCAAAGACCATCTGGCCTATATGAGCCAGCGTTTCGCCCTTTATTCGGACCTCACCGTCAAAGAGAACATCAACTTCTACGCAGACCTCTACGGCGTGCCCAAAAGGGGCAGGGAGGCACGCATCGATGAGCTCCTCGCCTTCAGTTACATGGGGCCCTTCAAGAAGAGGCTGGCCGGCAACCTTTCAGGAGGCATGAAGCAGAAACTCCAACTCGTGTGCGCCCTGGTCCATACGCCGAAGGTCCTGCTCCTGGATGAACCGACCAGCGGCGTGGATCCCTTAAGCCGGCGGGACTTCTGGCGGATCCTCTATCAGCTGTTACAGCAGGGGGTCTCCATTCTGGTCACCACGGCCTACCTGGACGAGGCCGAGCGGTGCCACCGGGTGGGGCTTTTGCATCGTGGGAGCCTCCTGGCCGTAGGAACCCCGGAAGCGGTAAAAGGCCTCATGCAGGGCCGCATCCTCACCATCCAGAGTCATCAAGCCAGGAAAATCAGCCGGCTCCTCCGCCGGCGGTGGAATCAATCAAAGGTCAATGTCTTCGGGAACCACGTCCATGTGGTCTGCGCCGATCCCTATACGGTCCGAGAGGAAGTGGGCAGCCTCCTTTCTGAGGCCGGTCTGGAATGGGAGGACATGCGCGAGCAACAGGCCACCCTTGAAGATGTCTTTGTCAGCGCCTTGGACCAATGGGGGGCCAGGCCGCCGGGCGGGGAGATAAAGGTGGCCGGAGAGTCCCTGGGGCCTTCCCTGGACGCCCACATGCATGAAAAGGCCGTAGAGGTCCATGACCTGACCAGGCGTTTCGGCGCTTTCACCGCCGTGGACGGATTGACCTTTGAGGTGCCCCAAGGGGAAATATTCGGCTTCCTCGGCCCCAACGGAGCGGGCAAGAGCACCACCATACGCATGCTCTGCGGGCTCCTGGGGCCTACTACGGGAGAGGGCCGTGTGGCCGGCTTTGAAATCAGCACCCAGGCCGAACGCATCAAGCAACATATCGGCTACATGAGCCAGAAGTTCTCCCTCTATGAAGACCTGACCGTGGAGGAAAATATTGAGTTTTACGGGGGCATTTACGGGCTTCACGGCCCACGCATGGTGGAACGCAAGGCCTGGGCCGTGGACATGGCCGGACTTGAAGACCAAAAGCAGAGCCTTACAGCCACCTTGAGCGGCGGATGGAAGCAGCGCCTGGCCATGGCCTGTGCCGTACTCCACAGTCCTCCCATCGTTTTTCTGGACGAACCCACCAGTGGTGTGGATCCTGTGAGCCGCCGCCGTTTCTGGGATCTCATCTATGAAATGGCGGACCAAGGGGTTACCGTCTTTGTCACCACCCACTACATGGAAGAGGCGGAATACTGTGACCGCCTGGCCCTCATTTACCGGGGAAAGACGATCGCCCTGGGCACTCCCCTTGAGCTAAAGACCCGGGTCATGGGTGATCAGATCCTCAATATCGGGTGCCCCAGGCCTCAGGAGGTGATGGATCTCATCGGGGCCCTGCCGGAGGTCAGGGATGTGGGCCTCTTCGGCTCCGGCCTCCACGCGGCGGTCAGAGATGCGGCCGAAGCAGAACGTGCCGTCAGGCGGGTCTTGGACGACCGGGGTAGAGAAAGGGCGGAGATCGAAAAGATCACCCCCAGCATGGAAGACGTGTTTGTCTCCCTCATCGAAGAAGTGGATCGAGACGGGAGAGGCACAGGATCCGGAGCGCAACATGCTTAGCCCGCGGCGCCTGGGCGCCATTGCCAGAA
This sequence comes from uncultured Desulfobacteraceae bacterium, assembly GCA_964573885.1. Classification (GTDB taxonomy): domain Bacteria; phylum Desulfobacterota; class DSM-4660; order Desulfatiglandales; family Desulfatiglandaceae; genus CAZNLL01. Next base: position 6,215 of record CAZNLL010000135.1, read on the forward strand.
AAGAGTTTATCCATGTCATCCGCGACTGGCGGAGCCTCTATCTGGCCATGGCCATTCCCCTGGTACTCATCTTGCTTTTTGGTTATGCCCTGACTATGGACCTCAAAGAAGTCCCCACCGTGGTGTGGGATCAGTCACACACCCCGGAGAGCCGGGACCTTTTAAGCCTTTTTAGCGGTTCCCCCTATTTCTCCATCCTCGAGTCCCACAACAGCTACCAGGGACTGAAAGCGGCCCTGGACAGGGGATATGCCATGATCGCCCTGGTGATTCCCCATGATTTCGCCCAAAAGGTACAGGGGAACAGGGACGTCACCGTCCAGGTTATCGCGGATGGAAGCGATGCCAACACAGGGCGCCTCGCCCTGAGCTATGCGGGTCAACTGGGGCTGATTTACTCGGGCCGGATTCAGGCCCAGCGAGTGCGTATCCTGGGCAAGGGAGATCTCCCTGTACCTGTGGAACTGGTGCCCAGGGCATGGTTTAATCCGGATCTGCGGAGCCAGAATAATATCATCCCCGGCATTTTGGCCGTGGTGATGGTGGTCATCGCCGCCATGCTCACCAGTGTCACCGTTTCCCGGGAGTGGGAGATGGGGACCATGGAACAACTCATCAGCACACCCCTTCGAGTGCCGGAAATCGTACTGGGCAAAGTGATTCCCTACTTTGTCATCGGCATGGTGGATGTTGCCATCGCCGTGGCCATGGGGGAGTGGTTGTTTCATGTGCCCCTCAGGGGCAATCCGGCCCTGCTTTTTTCTATGGCCGCCGTTTTTCTCACGGGCGCCCTTTTTTTCGGCATGATGCTCAGCATCACTCTGAAGAGCCAGGTGCTGGCAAACCAGATCGCCCTTGTGGCGTCTTATTTGCCCACCTTGATCCTGAGCGGATTTGTCTTCGCCATAGAGAACATGCCCCTGCCCCTTCAGTGGCTGACCTATATCGTCCCTGCCCGCTATTTTATCGCCCTCCTTCGGGGTATCTACCTGAAGGGGATCGGCCTTGAGATCATGTGGGTAAATGCGCTGCTTCTCACCCTCTATGCCCTGCTCATGGTCCTTCTGGCCCATAAACAGATGAAGCTCAAGCTGGAGTGAGGCGTGTTTCGGAGACTCAAAAGAATGCTGGTCAAGGAATTCCTCCAAATGCTTCGGGACCCCCGGATGCGCCTGGTGGTCTTTGGGATGCCCCTCATCCAGATGGTCATCTTTGCCTTCGCCCTCACAACCGATGTCACCAAGATCAAGACGGCCGTGCTGGATCTTGACCATACACCCAGCACCCGGGAGTTAATCCAGCGCTTCACCGCCGGTGACTACTTTGAGATCATCTCCCGGCTCCGCTCCCCCTCGGATATGGCCGGGCTCCTGAACAGGGGAAAGGTCCAGGTGATCCTCCACTTTCCCCCGGGTTTTGAAGCCCGTTTGAAAAGCGGAAACACCGCACGGCTCCAGCTTCTGGCGGACGGCACAGACAGTAACACCACTTCCATTATTCTGGGTTATGCCAACCAGATCGTAACCAGGTATGCCCAGGCCAAGGGCCGGGAAAGGCTCCTGGCCCTGAATCCCGAGATAAAAACGGGCCGCGTTGAGATTGAGACCCGGGCATGGTTCAACCCCAACCTGGAGAGCAAGTACTACTTCGTGCCCGCCCTGATCGCCCTCATGCTCATGGTATTCAGCGTCATGCTCACCAGTATCGGTATTGTCCGGGAAAAGGAGATCGGCACCATTGAACAAGTCATGGTCACCCCCATAAGGCGGCTGGAGTTCATCCTGGGTAAGACCATCCCCTATGTGATGACGGGGTATATTACCATGACCCTTATGCTTGCCATGGCCATGCTTATCTTTGGGGTCCGCATCCAGGGGAACTGGTTGCTTCTTTATGTCTTGACCGGTATCTATCTGGTCTCAAACCTCGGCCTGGCATTACTCATCAGTGTAAGCGCCCGCACCCAACAGCAAGCATTGCTTACCGCCTTCTTTGTGCTCATGCCCGCCGTCTTATTAAGCGGATTTATGTTCCCCATCAAGAATATGCCTGAAACCGTTCAGTATGCCACCTTCCTCAACCCTATGCGCTGGTATCTGGAAATCCTCCGGGGGGTGGTGCAGAAAGGGGTCGGGGTCGAGACCCTGTGGCCCTCTATCCTTGCCCTGAGCGTGCTGGCCCTTTGCTTCATGTCCACGGCGGTGGCCCGATTCAAGAAGACCATGTCCTGAGATATCTTACTTTGCAATAAGATTTGAGGGGACTTAAACAGGCCCGGTTCAGGGTACCGGGATCTGCCATAAGGGCAAGGGATGGTTCTTCAAAATTAGATTCATCTTGCCTCGCATAAGCCGGGGCGTCGCTTTCTTCTTGACAGATAAGATCCCCCAAAATTATGCTTATTTCAACAAGATAAAGGGGCTTTTGAGATCGCCCCGGAACGCCTACTAAAACACGGGAGGTAACGGTTATGGGTTTTTTAAAAAAGCACGTCCTGGTCTTTGTGGTGGCGGCGGCCCTGGCTATAACCTGGGCTGCCCCTCAGGCCTTGGGCCAAGAACCGATTGAGGAATTTCGGGGTTCAGCCGCGGCCATGGCCTTTGATCTCATTTTTGTCAGGCCCCTGGGGCTTGCCGCGACCGCTGTGGGTGAAGCCCTCTTTATTGTATCCCTCCCCTTTAGTGCCATGGGAGGCAACGTGGATGCGGCGGCCCAGAAGCTGGTTGTAGAGCCGGCCAGATACACCTTTAACCGGCCTCTTGGACAGATAGACTACTGATCCCGTCCCCTGTATCCCCCTTGGATTGCTTTCCAGGCCGCCTGAGTTCGGGATGCAGGGGTGCATCCTGAGGGGGGTCAACATGGGGTGAGCCCGGGGGATTGCCTGCATGCCCATCAGGACGTCATTACGGCTGGTTGTTTTCCTATTGACCCTGGCCTCTTTTTGTGAGGCCGGGGTCAACACCACCTCCCGGATTGAAGAAATTATTATCTCCGATCCCCCCTGGGCGGACATTTACTGGGGCAAATCGCGCCAGGAACTTGTAGGACCGGTGGGGAAGACCCCTCATTCGAGATCCATGACCGGCGTGAAATGGGAGCCCTTCTGCTACCAGGTCAAGAAGGCCGGATACCATGATTCACAAATCATCTGCAAGGCCGGGGAGAAGGGTGACCGATACGTCCATTTCAACCTCAAACCCCTCAAGCTCACTGTTACTTCCAATCCGGAAGGGGCCGGGATCTATTGGGGGTCTTCCAGGGACGCATTAAAATCCACCGGCTTCAAGACCCCCCACACGGATACGGATTCGGACCGGGGGGCAAACTGGAAGAGTTGGTACTTTCAGGTAAAAAGGGCAGGATACAAGGATAGTGAAGTTGCCTTCAGGCCTCGTTCGGACCATGATCGCCGTATCCATTTTGTGCTCACTCCCCTTGATCGTTTCAAGCCCCAGATCGCCGAGGCCCTTATCAAACAAGGAGACTATGAAAAGGCCCTCACTTACTACCACGGGCGGTTAAAATCCCACGGCGGTGACGCCCGTCTCTTTTTTCTCCTCTCCTACTGTTACTTCAAATTAGAGGACTGGCCCCAGGCCGAACTCTGGCTCAAAAAGGCCCTTAAAAAAGATCCCCGATCCGTCCCGTCCCATTACAACATGGCCTTGATCCATATCAACCTCGGAGAATACAAAGGGGCCTTGTCCTCTTTCAAAAAGGTCCTTGCCCTTAGTCCCGGAGCCGAAAGGATAACCCCCTGGATCCGGGTGTTGGAAGGGATCGTTAAGGGCCGATATTTCCCGGAAAGGCTCCGGGAACTGGCAGGACATGAGGACCAAACAGGTCTTGCGGCACGCCTCACCCTCTGGGTCCAG
>CAZNLL010000136.1:0-10005 GCA_964573885.1 uncultured Desulfobacteraceae bacterium
TTCAATACCCAATATCCAATTTAGACTCCTTGACTCCTCGACGTGTTCACGCTCCTAACGACAGTAACGATCATAACGAACCTAACCATCTAAACGCTCCAGCACTGATCACTGATCACTAACGTCTTGTATCCCCCCGATCATATACAGGGCCCTCTCCGGATAGTCGGAGAATTCATCGTTAAGAATACGCTCGCACCCCTCCAGGGCGTCCTCCAAATCCACCATTCGTCCTTCATGCCCTGTAAATTGTTCGGTGACAAAAAAGGGCTGGGTCAGGAATCGCTCCAACCTTCTGGCCCGGTGAACGGTCTGACGGTCCTCCCTGGAGAGCTCTTCAATCCCCAGCATGGCGATAATGTCTTTGAGTTCCTCATACTCGGCAAGGGTGTTTCGCACCTGCTGGGCAATACCATAATGTCTCTCCCCCACCATATGGGGCACCAGCATCTTGGAGCCCGACTGGAGCGGATCTATGGCCGGATAAAGGCCCTCGCTCGCCTTTTTCCGGGAAAGAACGATCGAGGCCGAAAGGTGACCAAAGGTATGAACGGCGGCAGGGTCCGTAAAATCATCGGCCGGAACGTAAACCGCCTGAATGGATGTAATGGCCCCTGTTGCCGTGTTGCAGATTCTCTCCTCCAATCCTGCGAGCTCGGTTCCAAGGGTGGGTTGATATCCCAGCCGGGATGGCAGTTGTCCCAATAATCCGGAGACCTCCATGCCGGCCTGGACAAAACGGAAGATATTGTCGATAAGGAGCAACACGTCCTGTCTCATTTCATCCCTGAAATATTCCGCCATGGTCAGTGCAGCATGCCCCACCCGGAACCTGGCCCCAGGCGGCTCATTCATCTGGCCAAAGACCATGATCGTATTTTCCAGGACACCCGCCTCCTTCATCTCGCGGTAGAGTTCTTCTCCTTCCCGAACCCGCTCACCAATTCCACAAAAAAGGCTTACACCCTCGTGTCCACTTACCATGTTGTTGATCATCTCCATGATGAGGACGGTTTTGCCCACGCCGGCCCCGCCGAAGAGGCCGGCCTTACCTCCCAATTCAAGGGGTGAGAGAACATCAATGGACTTGATCCCCGTCTTGAAGATCTCTGACGCGGTTGACTGCCGGTCCAGGGGCACCGGCTCCTGATGAATGGAACGCCACTCTCCCCCGGTGACCGCTTCCCCCCTGTCAATGGTCTCTCCGAACACATTAAATACCCTCCCTGTCAGTCGCTTGCCCACCGGCACTCTCAGGGGGTGGCCCGTATCTATGATGGCAGACCCCTGTGCCAGCCCCTGTGCAGGGGTGAGGGCGATTCCTCGAATACGCTTGGAGTCCAAGTGGCTCACCACCTCAATGGTAATGTCCCCTTCATCCCCTGCCCGCAACACATTCAACATCGGCGGAAGGCGTCGAGGGAAATGGGCATCCACCACACTCCCCCTTACGGAGATGACCGTTCCCTGGTTCTTATATTGCGAGTCTTGGGTATTCATGACTGTGCTTTGTGACGTGCGATCTGGGTTGTGGGATATATGATTTGCGATGTACGACATGCAAATTTTTTCCAAATCTCATATCTCAAATCTCAGGATCCCAGGATTCCAGGATTCAAGTGATTTCCCTATTCCTCCACTGATCACCGTTGACTGATTACTGATCACTTTCGGTTCTCCTCAACTTCCGCCACGCGCTTTTTGACCTCGATGACGCTGTCCGGGTTCAGAGAAATGGAGTCAATCCCGTTTTCCACCAGAAAAGCGGCAAACTCTGGATAGTCGCTCGGGGCCTGGCCGCAAATCCCCACCTTGGTATTTTTCTTGTGGGCGGCTGAAATCAACCTCCTGATCTCCTCCTTGACCGCCTGGTTTCGCTCATCAAAGAGGTCTGAGAGTTCCGATGAATCCCGGTCCACACCCAGGACCAGCTGGGTCAGGTCGTTGGAGCCGATGGAAAAGCCGTCGAATCGATCCGCAAATTGATCGGCCAGGATCACATTGGAGGGAATCTCACACATGACATAGATCTCCAGGCCTTTCTCCCCCCTGACCAGGTCATTTTCAGCCAGGACTTCCAGGACCCGGTCCGCCTCCTCCAGGGTCCTGCAAAAGGGGATCATGATGAGGACGTTGGTAAGGCCCATTTTCTCACGCACCTCCTTAATGGCCCGGCATTCCAGGGAAAACCCCTCCCGATATTTCTCACTGTAGTACCGCGAGGCCCCGCGAAAACCAAGCATGGGGTTGCTCTCCTGGGGCTCAAACGCGCTCCCGCCGATGAGCTCCGCGTATTCATTGGTTTTGAAATCGCTCATCCGGACGATGACCGGTTCCGGATACTGGGAAGAAGCTATCTTTGCGATCCCTCGAGCCAGATGATCCACAAAATAGGCGGTCTTGTCCTTATAGCCCTTGGTAAGCCTTTCGATTTCTTTTTTTGCTTCTTTGTCTTCCAATTCATTGAAGCGGACCAGGGCCATGGGGTGAATCTTAATGATATTATTCACTATGAATTCCATGCGGGCCAGCCCGATCCCTTCACAGGGCAACCGCCACCATCTAAAGGCGGCCCCGGGACTGGCGATATTCATCATGATCCGGGTCCGGGTCTCAGGAATGTCCTGAAGATTCACTTCCCTCTCATCAAACTTCAAGATCCCGGCATACACGTGGCCCTCATCCCCTTCTGCACAGGAAATGGTGATCTCCTGTCCCGGCTGAATGATGTCGGTAGCCTCGTCGGTCCCTACGATGGCGGGGATGCCCAGCTCCCTGCTCACAATGGCGGCGTGACATGTACGGCCCCCATGGTCTGTAACAATACCCGCCGCCTTTTTCATAATGGGGACCCAGTCAGGATCTGTCATCTCAGTAACCAGGACCGCGTTTTCTTCGAACTCCCCGATCTGGTCCGCGCTCTTAATGAGGCATGCCTTTCCTGCGGCGATGGCATCTCCGATACTCAATCCCGATAAAAGCCTTTTTCCTTCTTCCTTGAGAGAATAGGCCCGGAGGCTCCCCGCCTCCTTCTGTGACTGAACGGTCTCGGGACGGGCCTGTACAATGAACAATTCGTCCGTGTCCCCGTCCTTGGCCCATTCGATATCCATGGGTTTGCCGTAATGATCCTCGATCCGGCAAGCCCAACGGGCCAATTGGAGCATCTCATCATCTGCCAGGACGAAGCTGCGCCGTTCCCCCTTGAGGGTATCCATGTTCTTGGTGGCTTTGGTGCCCCCTCTTGCATAGACCATCTTCTTTTCTTTGGCGCCGAGGGTTTTATCAATGATGGGCCTAAAATGGTCCTGGCCTAAGAGGGGCTTAAAAACCCTGTATTCATCCGGATTCACCGTCCCCTGGACCACATTTTCCCCCAGGCCCCAAGCCGCGTTTATGACCACCACATCAGGGAAGCCCGTCTCTGTATCGATGGAAAAGAGCACACCCGATCCCGCCCGGTCCGAGCGCACCATCTTCTGTACCCCCACGGAAAGGGCCACTTTCATGTGATCAAAGCCCTTCTCCTGTCTGTAGCTGATGGCCCGGTCTGTAAAGAGTGAGGCGTAGCATCTCCGGCATGCCTCAATCAGTTCATCCTCTCCCGTCACATTCAGAAAGGTCTCCTGCTGGCCCGCAAAGCTCGCTTCGGGCAAGTCTTCAGCTGTTGCGCTGCTTCTCACGGCTACATCCACGTCTTCACTCTTGTACTTCTCCCACAATCGTTTGTAGGCGTTTCCAATAGCCACGGTAATGCCTTCAGGAAAAGCAGACCTCTTAAAAAGCCTTCGCACCGCTTTTCCTGTCTTCTCCAAAGACTTTTTCCCCTGGCTCAATTCCGCCAGATGTCCCTCGATCTTTTCCGCAAGACCACCGGCCTCCAAAAATTCCCAGTAGGCCCGGGCGGTGAGTGCAAAACCATCGGGGACCCGCACGCCTTCTTCCTTCAAATGGCCGATCATCTCTCCCAGAGAGGCGTTCTTTCCCCCCACCTTGGCCACATCCTCGGCGCCGATCTCTTCAAAAGAAAGGATATAGAGGCTATCTTTTCCCATACACGCTTCCCCCTTTCCCCGTGTCTATTCATTTATGTCTCATACTATCTTAGGAAGCTTTCTTTTCAGTCACTTTATCTCATAACGAATCCGGAAGGCCGTGAAAATGGGGTGAAGCCTGTATTTCAGAAGTTAGGATTCAAGCCAGGCGATGCAGGATGTGCGATATGCGATGTGCGCGGGCGGCGAACCTTCCGGTTTCACCGGACAAAAGGCCGTGCCATTAAACTCCGCATGGCTTTGATATCCTCCTTCTGTCTTCCAGAGCACCGCTCTAACGAACCCGATCTATTTCCGCCGGGGAGGGTCGCCCGGCGGAAAAAAGAATGTCCCTGTAATCTAGTCCCGTTAGGGGCGGGCGGTTCCAAAATCTTTTCCCCCGCCGCTCCACGGCAATATTGAATTTTGAATTTCGAATCCCGAATTTCAGCGGAGCTGGACCCGGGCGGTTAAATAGAAACCCCAACGATAATAACGATCTAAACGATCCTGGCGATCCTAACGGTATTCCCCAAATACATGATCCAACCCATATACGGTGTGGAAGAAGTTCGAATATGATAGAAAAGGATTAAAAAACTTAAGAAAGGTGGGAAAAACAATGCTGCCAGTGAAAAAGATCCTCTGTCCTACAGACTTCAGCGAGCCTTCCTACGTGGGAATTAGGAGCGCCAACGAACTGGCCCATCACTTTTCAGCGGAATTGATCCTTGTCCATGTGGTTCCGCCCATCCATTTCTATTCTCCCCCGGGCGGCACCGCTTTAAATCTGACCAAATACCTTGAAGACATGGTTACGGCCTCCCAGAAATCCCTGGACGAGGTGGCGAAAAACAGGATATCACCCGATGTGTCTGTCCAGAGAACAGTCCTCCAGGGGAATCCGGCGGATCAAATAATAGATCTGGCCTCCTCTGAAAAGGTTGACCTGGTCGTTACGGCCACCCATGGATGGACGGGTTGGCGCAGATTCATCTTTGGGTCTGTGGCGGAAAAAGTGGTCAGGCTTGCCACCTGCCCTGTCCTCACGGCACCGGCGCCGCAAGAAGAATAAGGCAGTCCAAATGGGGGAGTTGATCTCATGGAGGATAAGCCCACCGTTGAGGACCTGCAGGAACAGGTCAAGCGACTGAGCAAAGAACTCGGCAGGCTGGAGCAGACCGAAACGGCCCTCCGGGAGAGCGAAGAAAAGTACAAAAAGCTGGTGGAAAACTCCCTTACCGGCATATATATTGATCAGGGCGGCAAAATCGTATTTGCCAACGAGCAGTTCGCCGATATTTACGGCTACTCCCGGAAAGAGCTCATGGGGATGGAAAGCCGAGGTCTGGTTCACCCCGAAGACAGGGGCTTGACCGACGAGATGCGAACCAAGCGGCTGAGGGGTGAAGAGCCCCCCGCTGAATACGAGGCCAGAGGGCTGACCAAAAAGGGCGAGACCATCTGGGTCAAGCGCAGAAACACGGATATCGAGTTTGAGGGGAAGCCGGCCATTCTCGGTAATGTGGTGGAAATTACCGAACAGAAGCGAAACGAAGAACGGCTCAGGCAGACAAATGAAGAGCTCCAGGACTTTGTCCATGTGGTCTCACACGATCTGAAGACCCCTGTGGTGTCCGTTTACGGGTTCTCCGAGCGCCTGCGTAAAAATTATGCCCATACATTGGACGAGAAGGCAAAAAGCTACCTGGAACACATCATGTCCAGTGCCGCCAGGATGGAGGCCCTTGTCTCAGATCTTCTTGCCTTTTCAAGAATCGGTCGCATGGTCCCTGAAATTGAAAGCCACTCGTCCCTGGATATCGTGGAAAAAGTGATATCCGACCTGAAGGGGAGATTAAAGGAAAACGGTGTGGAGATGGTTGTGCCTGAGGAACTCCCCGACATCTCCTGCGACAGGGAAAGGCTTCACCAGGTCTTTCAGAACCTTATCGTGAATGCCGTCAAGTTCACACGCACCCGGGAATCTCCCAGGATAGAGATCGGATATGAAGACAAAGACCCATTCCATCAGTTCTACGTAAGGGACAACGGCATCGGGATCGATCCCGAGGACCAGGAAAAGATTTTCGAGAAGTTTGAACGCCTGGAACAGGAAAAGGACGAGGAAGGGACCGGCTTAGGCCTTGCCATCGTGAAGAGGATCATCCAAAGCCATGGCGGGGAGGTCTGGGTGGAATCTGAAAAAGAAACGGGGGCCACCTTTTATTTCACCTTGCCCAAAGAGCCCCAGGCTGACCAATCTTCGGCGGATGAAACCCGGGAAGAATCCACCCTTTAAAGAACAGGGCCACAGTGAATTTCTGTTTGTGGATAACGGGGCCGCCCGGCTCCGGTAAAAGCACTATTGTCAAAGAACTCGAGCGCTTACTCGCCGAGGCCCACTTTAGGTTTGTAACCCTGGAGCTGGACCAAATCCGAAAGGTCCTGACCCCGGACCCAAAATACACCGATGAAGAACGAGAGATCGTATACAGGAGTCTGGTCTATATGGCCGAGCTGCTCATGGAGCAGAGCAACAAGAACGTAATCATTGATGCCACGGGAAATCGCCGGAGATTCAGAGATCTGGCCCGGCAGCGGATACCCGGATTTGCCGAGGCCTATGTACAATGTCCCCTGGAGGTATGTCGGTCCCGCGAGGGCGCACGCGACGCCAAGGCCGTGGAAAAAGAGCTCTACCAGAAGGCGGAAAGCGGCCGGCTTCAAGGCAATTTACCCGGCATATCAGTGCCTTATGAAGAGCCTTTCCATCCTGAGGTCCTGGTCCCCTCCCACAGACTCACCCCCCATGAGTCCGCGAAGAAAATTATGGATTATTTGATGGTTGAGATCGTTAGGAGCGTTTAGATCGTTAGGAGCGCCCCAGTGAAACCCGCTTCGCTGAGGCTGACGCCTGTTTTACGGGGTATCAAATTTGGATCGCGGATTCGATTGGTCTCGTTTGTCTGGTTGGATTTTGAAACCGCCCGTTCGCGATACTCACTTGACCAACAGGACAGGAACTTTTCCGCCGGGCGACGCTCCCCGGCGGAAATAAATCCTGGGTGTGGACGCAGAGAGTTGCCAAGGCCGTGGAGATAGCTTCACCCCGTTATTGCATAAAAGGCGCTTAAGCATCATGCCTTCTGCCTTCTATGACTTCAAAGGCCGCTTTTAACGCTTTAAATCTTGAATGCACCGATAGTGGTATCCAGATCCTGGATATAAAATGGGATAAGTTTTTATTTTTACTGCAGTTATATGTCTAGAAACTGAATGCGTTTGCAATAACGGGGTTCACTTATGGAATTTTATGGCACGGCCTTTTGGGGTGAAACCGGAAGCTTCGCAGGGGTCGCACATCACGGCACTCCACGTTTTTTTGTTGTTAATTCTCTAAAATTCGCGTAATTTTGTATTATTTATGGTAAAGTAATTAGGATGTAGGTTATGAGACCTTGGCAAAGGTCGCACATCGCCCTGAACGGCGGGTGCGGTGACCCGCCCTACACGGATTGTAAAAAAATATGCCAACCAACTATCTGAAAGCCGTTTTTTGGGATTATCCAGAACATACGTTGAAGGTTTCCCCCAGGGCGAAGAAGAAGTGGCTAAGATTCCTGGAAGTTTATGGAAATACCGATTAGAGAGGAATCTTTCGGGATTTGAGCATTATCGATGCCGGCTTGAAAAGGCTCTTTAAGAGAGAAATCTCTATTATTCAATCTTCCTCGGAATTCTTTTCTTACCTGGCCCTTTTCGATGATCCCGCCACGGCGGCTTTTCAAATGGAAGACCTGCTCAACCGAGTTTTACAAGAAAAGGAGGGGGCCCTGCCACCCATGAAAAGAAAAATAGATTGGAAATCATTTGAAGAGGACTTTCGGTTTTACGTGGATACTGTATACCTCTTAACCGCCCGGGTCCGCGTAACGGACCCTTGATTACAGGGACGTTTTTCCGCCGGGCGACCCTCCCCGGCGGGAATAGATCGGTTTCGTTAGAGAGGTGCTCTGGAAAACAGAAGGAAGATGTCAAAGGCATGCGGAGTTTGATGGCACGGCCTTTTGGGGTGAAACCGGAAGCTTCGCAGGGGTCGCACATCGCACATCCCAGATCGCATCAGAGGAAGTAGACATGCCCGAGAAAAAGACCGAGACAAAACCATCTGAATCCTCTGAAGATTTACGGGCCAGGGCCGAAAGATTTCTGGAAAAATCCGGCAGGGGGTTTGAATCCCTTCCCCAAAAAGATATTGAGAGTCTTGTCCACGAATTGCAGGTGCACCAGGCCGAACTGGAGATACAAAATGAGGAACTCCGCCTCGCTCAGGCCGAACTGGAGGAATCAAGGAACCAGTACTTTCAGCTCTATGACATGGCTCCGGTGGGATATTTTACCATGGACCCAAAAGGTTTGATTCTTGGGGCGAACCTTCGATTCTCCGATCTCCTGGGGCTTCCAAGGGCCCGTTTTATGAAAAAACCCTTTTCACAATTCATCCGGGATAGGGATCGCGAGCTGTTTTATTCTCACATGAAAAGAGTTTTTGAAGAGACCCCATTCGCGGTCTCTGAATTCCAGCTTATAACCCCGGGCGACAAGCCTACTTATGTCCGTATCCAGTCCAGACCCTTAAAAGACAACATTCAAAATGTGATTCACATTCAATCGGTCCTTATCGAGATTACAAAGCAAAAAGAGGCGGAATTGTTCTCTATAAGAAGTGAGGAAAAATTTCGCCTTATGGCGGAAACAAGCCTGGATATAATCTTTCAATTGGACCTGAAAGGAAATCTGCTCTATTGCTCGCCATCCATAGAAAACCTTGGCTATACTCCCAATGAGGTCGAGGGTACACCTTTTGAAAGATATGTTTTACCCTCCCACATCCCGGAGGCCAGGAAAAACTTTCGAAGGCTTATCTTCAAGAGAATGACCGCCTCTTTTGAGGTGGATGTGCTTTCCAAAAGCGGCATGGCCTTTGCCCTTGAGATTAATGCGGCCCCTGTCATTGAAGGCGGAAAAATCAATTACGTCATGGGTGTGGCCCGGGATATCACAGGGCGCAAGAAGGCTATGGAGGTTCTCAAGACAGAGCGCGCTCGACTGGAGACCGTGCTTCAGCAACTCCCCGAAGGCGTAATTATCGCTGAAGCGCCGTCGGGGAAACTGCTCCTGGGGAATGAACAGGTAAACCGAATCTGGCGACAACGCTTTTTATCCTTACAGGGGATTGAGGATTACAGCGATTACAAGGGCTTTCATCCCGACGGGACCCCACTTCTTTCCCACGAGTGGCCCCTTGCACGAACAATCACCAAGGGTGAGTCCGTCCAGCAGGAAGAAATCCGGTTCCAGCGTGGGGACGGGACCTTTGGATGGTTATTGATCAGCTCCGCGCCCATTCGAGATGCCAAGGAAAATGTGGTTGCAGGGGTCGCGACCTTCTCGGATATCAGTGAGCGTAAGGCCATAGAAAACCAACTGAAAGAGACTCGTGATCAATTAGAAGACCGAGTTGAGGAGCGGACCAAAGAGCTTATGGAGTTGAACCGTAAACTCCAGGAAGAGATAGCCAAACGCGCAAAGTTTGAGGAGGCATTGAAAGGCTCATCGCAAAAGATCATAGCGGAATCCAAGCGCAGACGCTTCTTGTCCGCCAGGCTCGTGGAAACCCTGGAAAGGGACCGGCGGGACATCGGCATGTATCTCCATGACCAGATCGGCCAGATGCTGGCCACATTGAAAATGGACCTGGAAGCGATGGGCAAGGGAAATGGAAAATGGGACGAGCAGTTGACCGTTGCCCAGGACAAGTTGGCTTCTATCATGGGCTATGTAAGGGACGTCTCTCGAAACCTGAGGCCGGATATCCTGGATACCCTGGGACTCGTTTCGGCCCTTCGGGCCCTGATTGACCGTTTTAAAAATGATACCGGCCTTGAAATCCGTCTTTATTGCAAAG
>CAZNLL010000137.1:0-9896 GCA_964573885.1 uncultured Desulfobacteraceae bacterium
GGCGCAGGCCCACCCCTTCGGGGCGGATCCCAGTTTCATAGAGCTAAAATGATACCCTTTTTTTATTCCTGGGCCAAGAGTGCTGCATACACGGTATCAATCTTTTCAACCATCCCCTCCACACTGAAATCCCCGACCAAGGCCCGTCCCCTTTGCCCCATCCGCCGGCGCAGTTCCCTGTCCCCAAGCAGGGTATTCAAGGCCCGGGACAATCCCTTTACATCACCCGGGCTGACCAGAAACCCATTGTCTCCGTCTCTTACCAGATCCAGAATTCCCCCCACCCAGCTGGCCACAACCGGCTTTCCAGCGGCCATGGCCTCAACCAGGACCCGGCCCATCCCCTCATTTAACGAGGGCAGGACAAACACATCCAGGGCATGCATGATCTCCGGGATATCATCACGCCAGCCCGGGAACCTCACCCGGTCTGACGCCCCCATTTTAACGGCCTTTTCCCGAAGCGCTTCTTCCAGCTCGCCCTTCCCCACAAAGACCAGGGTGGTTTCAGGGTGATTTTCCCACACCCCGGGCATGGCCTGGATCAGGTACTGGGGCCCTTTAATGGGAAGGAGCCAGCCCACGGTCCCCACCACCAGCCCTTCGGGGCTTAATCCCAGGGCCGTCCTTTTTTCTTTCCCATCCACCCCGGAGGCCATAAACCTTTCCAGGGCGACGCCTGAATGGATGGTGGTCACTTTGGCCGCCCTGGAAACACCAAGGCGGATATAATCCGCCTTTTCCGCCTCGGTCAAGGCGATCATGTGATCTGTGAACCGGTCCATGAAACGCTCCACCCAGAGGAAAACCCTGGAGGCCGAACGACCGAAATGTCCGTAAAAGACGTGTCCATGAGGGGTGTGGATAATGACCGGCACCCGGGCGAGCCAGGCCGCCAGGCGTCCCAAGATCCCGGCCTTGGAGGAATGGGTGTGGACAATGTGGGGTCTCTCTTGCCGGATCAATTTCCACAAGGCAAAGAAGGCCTTGACATCCTCCGTGGGTGAAAGACGCCGGACCAGGGGCGGGAGGGGCTTGACCTTCACACCTCTTTGCCGCGCCTCGCTGATCCGTTCTTCCACTGTTTCTTTTTCCCAGGCACTCATGTGGGACTCCAAAGAGAGCCCGTGGGCCAGGATAAGCTCATAGCGATCGGCCAGGCCCAGACAGGTCTGCATGGTATTTTCCGCCGACCCCCCGCGGTCAAGGCGGGTGATGATGTGCATGACCTTTTTCATTGTCCTCATCACGGCCAAAAGCCGCGTTCCCAGTAGGGCGGGTCACCGTACCCGCCGTGCTTACTGACCACTGTTCACTGATGACTGATCACTGGTCCTTCCCCGCCCACATCCCACATCTCAGAGCGCCAGGATTCAAGGATTCGAGGATCCAAGGGTTCAAGAGCTTTGTGTTCGGCTCTCTCATACAAAGAAATGAGGCTACTCCCACGCCTGCCGCTCACCACCCTCTCACATCCCTCTCGATCCTCGACTCTTCGCCCCGTTGACTCCTAGACCCGTCAACCCATAAGGCACCTCTAATCTTGAATTTTGAATCTGGAATCCGGAATCCTGGCTTTAGCCAGCACTGGTCACTGATCACTGATGACTGATCACTGATGACTGATGACTGATCACTGGTCCTTCCCCGCCCGCATCCCACATCGCCCTAGGCTTCTTTTACACGTATATTCAGGGCCCGTCAAATTTGCCCTTCTGCTTGTGGCTTCTGTAAAAGGCCCCAAATTGCACAAACCCTTGGGCGGGCGCACATCATTCTGTGCAAAATGAGAGGCCTTTTTCTCCCTGAAAACCTCTCCTGTGAGCCCACACTCACAAAAAAATGACTTCTATTTCAAAATTTATTCCTTAAAGTTTTCCGACTTTTACACGACGACTTTCTCTTCATTCTCCGACCAGAATAAACGCCGAACCTCGGCTTTGGCACGGACCTTGATACTGCCCTCCTAGCACCTTTCAAAAAAAGAGGAGGGTGCGCCATGGATACTAAGACAATCAGGCGTTTGTTTTCCTTGTCCCTGATCATCTCTCTTTGCCTTATCTCTTTTCCTGCCAAGGCCCAAGGCGAGACCCTATTCGGGCCCAAGGAGTACAAAATCTCCCGGTGGTACTTCCGCTTCTCCATAAATCGCTTCAAATTGGATGGAACCGGAGAGGCGATTCTTCGGGTCACCAAGAACACGCCTCAAAAAAGTATATGGGGAGGATGGGTCTTTCTAAACCGTGACTATATCTCCCTTGACTCCTTTCTGGAGGGAGGAGACACGGTCTTTGAGCGTGCCGTGTCTTTGCGCTCAAGAAACCTCTTGACCGTATCGCTGTGGGGAAAGCCCGGAGCCTCCATCACCATAGAGATTGAAGAAAAAGCCAACATTCCTCCCCCGGAGGTGAGCCTTTTTGCAGATCCGAGTACGATAATGGTGGGCGAACCAACGACCCTCACCTGGAACACAACCAATGCCGAGACCGTGAGCATTGATCCCGGCATCGGGACCGTCTCCCCTAACGGCTCCCTCCTCGTCTCCCCGGAACAGACCACCACCTATACCCTCACTGCCCAGAATCAGACGGGTACGGCAAGTGAGAGCACCACCGTAAACGTCCTCCACCCCCCCACGGTCAGTCTGAGCGTGGATCCACCGAGTATTTTCAAGGATGAACCCGCCACCCTCTCATGGAACTCCACCCATGCCGATTCCGCCATGATTGATCAGGGTGTCGGTGATGTCCCGGTTAACGGGGCCCTAGAAATCTCCCCGGTCTCAACCACCACTTACACCATTACCGTGGAAGGCCCCGGGGGCACAGCCTCCGATTCGGTGGAGGTGGCACTGCTTAAACCTCCGGATGACGTGGATCACGGCCTTGACCCTGGTGACCAAGCAGGCGGCGGTCTGGTTGGTGAAAACATTTGCATTTTAAGCGGTAATGCCCTTGAATCCCGGTCGGACATTGAATTTGCGTCCCCTAACACCCGCGGATTCACCCTTAAGGCCTTTTATAACAGCCGTTCTGAACGGCTTTCTCCTATGGGATACGGCTGGACCCATACCTATAGCGTTTCTCTTGACCCCCAGTGGGTCCTGGGCGGCCGAGCCTTTCTAAGGATTGTAGACCAGACAGGAAGGGCCCGTTACTTTGAGGAAAAAACAACAGGCCTTTACAAGGGGATTTTTAAGGAAAAAACGCATATCACGGCGGATGCTGGAGGATATATGTGGTACCGCCTGGACGGGACCCGACTTGGTTTTTCGTCCACGGGGAGGCTCGACTGGATGGAGGATGAAAAGGGGAATCAAATCTGGCTCACCTTCAACGCCCAAGGTCTCCTGGAGACGGTCACAGACGCCGCAAGTGGCCGCACCCTTACCTTGCTTTACGATCAAAACGATCGGCTGGTGCACATCTCGGGGCCGCCAACCCAGGCGGTGCCTGACGGGATCTGGGTCGGCTATACCTATGACGAAAGTGGGAATCTCATCTCCGTCACCTATGCGGACGGTTCCGGTCTTGATTACCAGTATGCAGACCCCTCTGATATCCACAACCTCACCGAGAAAAGGAACAAATTAGGCCACCTCATCAATACATGGGCCTATGATGTGGAGGATCGGGTTATAGAGCAATTTAGCGTGCTGGGGAGAGGGGTCAATATCAGCTATGTCACCGATACCGAGATAGCGGTAACCGATGCCTACGGCATCACCCGCAATTATATGCTGGCCCCTATTGGCCATAGAAAGCGGGTCATCTCCATGACCGGGGTTCCGCAAGCCCCTTACAGCGACACCAACGCGGTGAGGTGGGCCTATGATTCGGAGATGCGGCTTACAGAGTTGGAATCTCCGGGCGGGACCGTCACGCAGTATCTGGATTATGATGAGAGAGGAAATGCCGGGACCGTGATCCTTGCTTCGGGTACACCTGAAGAGAGGCGGATCACCTATACCTATCATCCAACCATGAATAGGCCCCTTACGGTAACGGAACCGAGCGTCCTTGGCGGCGGAAACCGGTTAACCATCTGGGACTACGATGATGACTATGACACCATCCCCAATGAAAACCCCACCGGGAAACTCTCTCGCCTTGTTGAACAGGGTTTTACCGCAGACCCTGAAGGGTCTACGTCCCCCTTTGAATATGTCACCACATACCACTATAACGACAAGGGGCAGGTGGTTGCCGTGGACGGGCCAAGGCCCGGGACAGACGACACCACTTCTTTCACTTACGACACCTCCTCAGGAGACCTTTTAACCCTGAATCTGCCTATCACGGGCACCACGGCCTTTTCCGACTATGACGGAGCCGGGAGGCCCGGGCGGGTGACAGATGTAAACGGTCAATCCACATCATTTGAATATGATGGAAAAGGACGGGTAACCGTCATCAGAAATGTGACGGACGGAAGTTCGACTACCATTTCCTATAATGCTGCAGGTGATCCCGAGGCCGTTACCGACCCCGACCAAGTCACCCGCTACTTTGACTATGATGCAGATTACGGCAGATTGAGCGCTATCAGGGACCAGGAAGGGAACGTAATGGCTTATTGCTACGACGCCCAGGGGAACAGGATCGAGCTTTCAAAGTATCACTCTACAGGGAACCGTTCCTTTATCAAACGCTGGGATTACAATCACCCGGATATCCCGGGAAAGCTCTACAGGGAGATTCAGGCGGATAATTCCTTTACAGAGTATGCCTATGATGGTGAAGGGAATATAACCGCGGTAATCGACCCCAATGGCAATACCACCCATTACGGCTATGACCTTTTTAACCGCTTGACCTCTGTAACTCAGCCCGGGGCTATTATCACGGCCTACACCTATGATCTTCATGGCAACCTCATCTCCGTAAGGGATGCCCAAGGGCATGAGACCACCTACCAATACGACGACCAAGGCCGACTCACTTATACCAATTCACCCGATACAGGAACAGCCAGCTATCTGTATGACGAGGCCTCCAACCTTAGGACCAAAACCGATGCAAAGGGGGTTTCGGTCACCTATGACTACGATTCCCTGAACCGCCTGACCCATATCCATTTCCCGGATCCCAGCCAGGACATTGCCTACACCTATGACCAAGGCCCCTATGGATTAGGTCGGCTTACGGCCCTGGATGATCCCTCGGGGCATACTGACTTCTTCTATGATGAAAGGGGGCGGCTGGTTGAAAAAACCACCACCATTCTGGGCCATCCCTACACCCTTAGTAGAACCTATTCCCCGGGGAACCGGGTCCTGACTGTCACCTATCCCTCCGGAAGGGTTATGCATTATACCCGGGACGTCCAAGGCCGGATGACAGGACTTAGCACTGAATATAATGGAAACACCGTGACATTGGCCGCTGGTATGTCCTATAATCCCTTCGGCTCTCCCAAAGGGATGGGCACAGGGTCAGGGGGAGAGATCCATCACCAATACGCAGAATGCGGGTGTATCCAGGTCGCCAATCCCGGTGCCCTCATGGAGCGGGCATACACCTACGATCATAATAGAAATCTTACCTCTATTACAGCACCCAACATGCCCTGGTATAACCAGACCTTCTCCTACGACGCCCTGAACCGGCTCATTCAGGCCACCGGCCGATACGGCACCGTGAGCTACACTTATGATCACGTTGGCAACCGCCTGACCCGCACCACTCAAGAGGAAACCCAGAACTACCTATACATGCCAGGCTCCAACAAACTCCAAGAGGTCAACAAGGAAACAGACTCCATACCTTTCCTTTACGATGCCAACGGCAGCACAACGGCCATCGGGGATAAGCTTCTTTTCTATAACCAGAATAATCGCCTGGTCCGTGTGGAAGAAAACAGTACCATTTTAGCCCAATATACTTACAATGCCCTCGGAGAACGTGTAAAAACAGAGGCAGACGGAATCCAGACCAACTTCCTTTATGGTCTGGGCGGCCAATTAATCGCCGAAAGCACCCCTCAGGGCACCATTACCAAAGAGTATCTCTACATGGGCAAAATCAGGGTCGCCATGGTGGATGTTTCATCCCAGTCCATCTTCTATTACCTTAACGACCGTCTTGGAACCCCTCAGCTTCTGACGGATAAAGACGGCGTGGTGGTCTGGGAGGCCATGTACGAACCCTTCGGGCAAGCAACCGTCCACCCGGAATCCAGTGTTGTCAATAATCTCAGGTTCCCCGGCCAGTACTACGACCAGGAAACCGGGTTCCATTACAATTATTACCGCTATTATGATCCAGGCATAGGAAGGTATTTGAGGCCTGATCCGATTGGGCAGAAAGGAGGAGTTAATTTGTACGCATATTGCTTAGATAACCCGACTAATATCACAGATCCTGCAGGCCAGGTCGGCATTCCAGGAATTGTAATTGGAGTTGTATCGGGCGCTTGCGGTGGATGGTTTGCGGGAATGAGATCTGGTAATTTGTGGGCAGGTATAGCTGGAGGGGTAGTAGGCGGGCTTACTGGTGGCCTCGTCGGCTTTGCGTTTCCTTCAGCAAGTAGTGTCGTTGGCGGCATGCTCGGAGGAGCAGTCTCTGGAGCTCTAGGTGGCGGTTTTGGCGGAATGACTGGGAAACATTTAGAAGATCCACAGGCCTCAACTAAAGAAGTTCTTTACGCTAGTTTTAAAGGGGCCGGAATTGGTTCTGCTACTGGGGCTATATCGGGAGGCTTGGCTACAGCTGCAGTTAAAATTGTGGGTGCCTCAGGTGTAGCTGCCGCACTGGCTGGGACATTAACATCTTTCCCTATTGGGCTCACTATGGAACTCATTGAAGTCGATATTGAAGATCAAGATCATAAAGGAACAATGTCTTTGCCAACGATTACCGGCGAATTTAGCTTTTCACCGCAGTGGCTCGGAAACCTGCAGCTCATTACAAGCGCGGATGAAGTGGATCCTTATGGCTTCATAGAGGTATGGGTGGACCCACAGGGCTTGCCCTTTGCGCCTTACCATTTTTCCTTAGCCGGCACTGGATTTCACTTTGACAGCATCGACGGGCCGGAAACCGTTACCATATATGATTATCAGGAAGTCCTCGATCTCTGGGCAGACGATATGGCCTGTGGTCCTGTTGAAATCACGGTCAGAGACTATCATGGCCGGCAAGCGACCGAATATGTGAGGTCTACTTCAGGGGCGTGGATTACGAAAGGGCATTATTGCGGTGTCGCCAATGAACCTTCCGCCACTGATTTATGGATCAGCCATCCCTATATTTACGTTGTCTATGCCAACAACTATCAGTACCAGAAGCTCGAGTTGGTGGAAAGTGGTGGATCCCGCGGTTGTGCCGGGGAGTGGAAGGATGGCCTGGATTATAACTATTATTGCGCAGAAATAGATTGTGACAAGTGGGGACACAAAGAGGACTCACCCTGTCTTAATGTCTCGGAGCTCCTTGGCTGCAGGATATGCAACTGTCGCGACTCCAATGGCTGGCACTGCATGATCATCCGGGAAGCCTGGTACTTGGAGTACGGCTGCGAATAACCTTGTAACATCCCGCTAAAAATTCTTTTTTACCCATTTCCGGTCATACCGGAAATGGGTAAAGGCGGGCGGGCCTTATGGACCTTTAATGAGAGATCTCGGGACCCTCATCGAACATGGATAAAGCTATACCTATATACGCTGGCTTGGTCTCCATAGTCTTTCTGTGGTTCTCGAGAAACCGAAAGTATTACAGGAAGGCCGTTGATTCTTATGGCAGGGCTTTCGCCGACAGGACATTCCGGACAATAAGGCTTTGTGGATATCTCATGCTCATGGGAGCCATCTCCTTTCTTATAGTCACCCTCTACTGATGGAGTCTACGCCTGGATATTTAGTCCCTTTCCACGAAAGTTCTTTCCCGACTGCGAAGGCCAACTCTTTGGTTCAAATGACCCAATTGCAAAAGCATCGAAGACGCCTTTTACTTAATCTGCTATTTCTCATTATACTCTTGTTTCTGTTGCTCGATGATTTTCTTCGACCCTCATTATATGGAACTATAAGTATCACGGGGCACCTTGGTCTACTATTATTTGGAGCAGTTCTTTTCTACCGTAACCTCATGCGTTACCGGAAGGACACATCTTTGGAAGAGGCAGCACGGAAAACACCTTCAAAAAAAAGGGGCTAACAGCTTTTGGGTACAGCCACCCAGTTTATCCCGGGTATAATCGCATTATTGACGGGTGTCCTATTGATCGAAAAACATAGAAAGGTGGTAGATAGGCTATTGACTTCACACCTGGGATTTTGGACGGGGAGGCTGAAATGGCCAAAACGCCCCGGCAACAAGGAATTCTTCTTTGCCAGGACCTTTATCATCCTCCTTGGTATCCTTTTAATCTTTGTTGGCCATGTGTTGATCTATGAGTTCATTATGAGCCATTTTTACGGCACGCAATCTTGAGGCCAAATTGTCTGCAGCTAACCTAAAAATCCTCAGGCAGGGTCGCTGTAATTGCCGTAACAACTCCTCCCATGTCTTCGATTGGGTTGGAGGCAATTTGACGCTTACAGACCAAAATATGATCTTTAAACCCAACGTCCTCAACTTTGGAAGAAAGGAACAGTCAATCCAACTTGATGATATCGTGACTGTCCAGGCCAAGCACAATGACTTCCTATCAAATAAGATTGCATTGATTCTTGCAAATGGTGCTTTACTCGAATTCCGTGTGCCCCAAAGGAAGGCGTGGCTTGAAAGCATTGCCCATGCTGTCAATACCAGAAAGGTAAGCCTTGGAAAGACCCCGGACATATACGGCTCTCAAGTTACTTATCCCAAAAAGCCGCTCAGGTGGTACCTCAAGGTTTTCCTGCAAATCGTCTTTTTAGGCTTCATTACAGGCACGTTGGCATTTCTTTTTAAGGCCATTTTTTTCTTTTGAGAACGCGAGGAGGATAGCCATGTTACCGGATGATGGGGCTCATAGCATTAGGGGTTTCAAAGGACAGATCCTGATCGTTTATCTGATGAATCCTTCCGAGGCCTTCTCGGGAGGTATTGCCATTTACAATCCAACCCTTGAAGAACGCTACGGCCGATATTTTTTGGTTGGCGACGTTCCGACCAGTGATGGGGATTGGTCATCCGGATTACATGTAGGAGTCGGCCTTGATCAAATAGCCCATTTCCTTGAATTTCGTGATCTGGATCAGTTCCTGGAAAGGACAGATTCAGGTGTTTTGGGAAAAGAACCCAAATCGTTTCAGTGATAACTCGCTCATTTGAGCCGGTTGCCTCCATATTCTTTGATCACATAGAATCCATAAAGAAGGCATGTCTTGAGGTATAAATCCCTTGTGTGCATTGGCCTCCAAAAACAGGGTCGCTGGCATTTTAGGAATTGCACTGGGTGCCTTCTTTTTGATTAGTCTTTTCTATATTGATATCAACGCATTTATCATTCCTCTTTCTGAACCCTTTCTTGCAAAGTATTCCATGGTAATATTAGCTGGTAACTGTGGAATAACTCTAATCATTTTTGGTTTTCTTCACCTCACTGGAAAACTTGCGCCATATTTCCCCCAAGACATGACCACGCTTGAAAAAGCAAAACATGACCTCCTCTCCGTAATACTTTCAATCCCGGCTTGGCTCTCAATTTCATGTTTAGTATTTTTCGTAAGCAAAGGCGTTACCTGGAAGGTTTTATGGGGTGCGGTCCTCATCTATGTTTTTTGGATCGGTCTCTCCAGTATAAAATCTCTAAAAAGAAAGGGTAATCCGGGGCCGTGATTCTCATTTACCCATTTCCGGTATGACCGGAAACGGGTAAATATTAGGGTCTGTTTTTCAGCAGGTTATAGACCGTCTTTCTGGAAATGCCCAGGCGCCGGGCGATTTCGTCGTCGTCGGCCTCATCCG